>JAUXWY010000404.1 GCA_030681235.1 Pirellulaceae bacterium
GCGCGACGAACGACGTCGCCAAACCTAAGCACGGGGTCGCGGGCTTCGGCCTCAATATACCAGCGATCGCCCTAGAAATAAGCCCCCGATTCAAACGGTCTTTCAACGCGGCGATGAAGTCGTCGTGCAAGTCATCAAAGAGGGGATCGGGAATAAAGGTCCGACGTTAACGACGTACATCAGCATTCCCGGTCGTTATTTGGTCCTGATGCCAGCGTTGGCCCGTGTCGGTGTCTCGCGGAAAATCGAAGACGATAAGGATCGACGTCGCCTGAAGGATATTTTGCACGACATGCGGCCGCCACGAGGTTTGGGCTTCATCGTGCGAACCGCCGGTGCCGGACGAAATCGTCGTGAACTTTCACGAGATATGGCGTACTTGTTGCGATTGTGGCGTTCGATTTCTAAGCGGATTGCCCAAGAGCCTGCTCCCGTCGCCATTTTTGAAGAGAGCGATCTCATCATTCGGACGATTCGCGATGTCGTGACCGGAGATGTGGACTCGATCATCGTTGACAAACCGGATGCCTATGAACGGGCCAAGAGTTTTCTTTCCCTCGTAATGCCGAAGTATGTCGACTTATTGAAGTTGTATGACGCGAAGGAACCTTTGTTCCACAAGTACAACCTCGAAGAGGAAATCGCCAACATCTACAAACGGGAGGTACCGTTGCATAGTGGTGGCTCCATCGTGATCGACCAAACGGAAGCTTTGGTTGCGATCGACGTCAACACCGGCAATTTTCGTAGCGATGGCGATGCCGAAGAAACCGCGTTTCGATTGAACTTGATTGCGGCCAAAGAAATTGCACGGCAGCTGCGCCTGCGTGACTTAGGCGGAGTGATCGTCAACGACTTCATTGACATGCGTCACGAACGACATCGCATCAAACTGGAAAAAACCTTGCATGAAGCAGTTCAACGCGACCGCGCGCGAACCAGAATTTTGCGCACCAGCCCCTTTGGTTTGATCGAAATGACTCGCCAACGTATGGGCGCGAGTGTGAAGCGGCACAGCTTTCAAGATTGCCCTTGTTGCAATGGTCGCGGCGTGGTCAAGACGCCGGAAAGCATGGCCATTGATGTGTTGAGAATGACCATGTTGGCGGTCCAAACGCCACAAGCGGCGGTTGTGGATATCGAAGTCAACATTCACGTGGCCTCGTATCTAAACAATCAGAAACGACGCGAATTGGCGGAACTGGAACGCGAAGGGGATAAGTTGGTCAAAGTCCATGGCAGCGAATCAGCCTATCCCGAGCATCTGAAGATCGTCTGTTACGATCGTGCCAACAAAATCCTCAAGATCGCCGCGTTAGAGCAGAAGACGCAACGCGGAGCAACCATCGCTCGGTAGCCAACGTTCACACTGTCCCAACTTCTGGCACGATCGACTTCCCGTCGGTCGTACGCTGGTGCGCTTACAACATCGATTCCTTTGCGGTCAATGGTCAAAGCCATCGTTCGGATCTTCGCGAAAGCGATAGCCAATCCCGCGCACGGTTTGAATCACTTCCGCCGAATCACCTAATTTTTTTCGCAACGACCGAATGTGAACATCAATCGTGCGTTCGAGGACCAGAGTATCCGCTCCCAACGCTGAATCGATCAATTCGGAGCGGTCGAAGGCGCGACCGGACTGACGCATGAGCGTTTCTAGCAGCCGAAACTCACTGGGCGTGAGATCCAACGCCTGCCCATGCAGGGACACGGCGTGCTTGCGCCGATCGATGACGAGTCCCCCACCTTCGAGAGTCTCTTGGCTGACGCTTTGACGTTCGCGTCGTCGAATCAAGGCTTTGATTCGTTCCAAAAGAATCTTGACGCTATAGGGTTTCACGACATAGTCGTCGCAGCCGACGGAAAAACCGATCAGATGATCCGCCTCTTCCCCTTTGGCCGTAAGCATGAGAATCAAAATGTCTTTTGTCTGCGGACTGGCTCGTAAACGACGACAGACCTCCAAGCCATCGATGCCGGGCAACATCAAATCCAACACCACCAAATCTGGCGCGTGCATTTGGGCCTGCGTCAGTCCATCGGGGCCATCAAAGGCCCAGAAGACTTCGTAACCCGCTTGCTGCAGGTTGTAGCGGACGATATCTGCCAAGGATCGATCGTCTTCGACGACCAACACTTTGTATCGACTCATTTGGTGGATCTCCCGGAAACAATTAGCTCTTCAGCGGCGGTTCGCCAAGGTGGTGCTTGCGGTGGCGAACGATATCGCCATCGACCAAATAGATGACATCTTCCGCGATCTTGACGGCGTGATCCGCAATCCGTTCCAAATGTTTGGAGACAGAAAAGCAGCTCAACGCGGGTTCGATATTGGCCGGCTCCTGCCTCATCTTCTGTACGAGCTCCTGCACGATCACACGATGCATTTCATCGACGACATCATCGTCTCGAATGACGTCTCGTGCCAAACGCGTGTCTAGATTCACAAACGAATCCAAGCTTCGTCCAACCATGCGCACGGCATTGGCCGACATTTCTGGAAGCTGAGGTGGTATCGGGAAGAAACCGGCGTCACGGAAGGAATAAGCCACTCCGGCAATCTGCCGCGCCAGGTGGGCGATCCGCTCCAATTCGGCGTTGATCCTCATCATGGTCGCCAACCTCCGTAACTCCACAGCGACTGGCTGGAACAGTGCCAATGACTTCAAGCAACTCTCCTCGATGGCAACCTCCATCTGGTCGACGGTGGCATTTGCTTGTGTGATCGATTCCACGAGGTGATGTCGCTTTTCACAGAAAGACATGACCGATTCGTTGACCATCTTCTCGACGATGGCAAACAGGTCCAGCAATTGCTGATGAATGAGACTGTAGTCACGGGCGAAATGTTTTGACATCGGCGGCGTACTTTACTTTTCAGACGGAGTGGAGGGCATGAACACGAGACCATCCGTCAGGAATTAACCGTATTTCCCGGTGACATAGTCCTCGGTTTGTTTTAACTTGGGGCGAGTGAATAGTTCTTCGGTGGGCCCCGACTCCACAACGTTACCTTGCAAGAAAAACAGCGTGTGATCACTGCAACGTGACGCCTGTTGCATGTTGTGCGTCACAATCAGAATCGTATAGTGGGCACGGAGCTCGTAAATAAGGTCTTCAATTTTGGCCGTGCTCGCGGGATCCAGTGCCGAACAAGGCTCGTCCATCAGCAAGACCTCTGGGCCGATCGCAATGGTCCGCGCGATGCACAATCGTTGCTGCTGGCCTCCGCTCAAACTGAGAGCCGGCTTGCGAAGTCGGTCTTTGACTTCGTCCCACAAGGCGGCCTTCCGCAACGACCATTCCACCAATTCGTCCATGTCTGTTTGCGAAATCTTGAAGTGCAACCGCGGTCCAAAAGCCACATTGTCATAAATCGACTTGGGAAATGGATTCGGCTTTTGAAAGACCATGCCGACCACGCGACGCAAGGCCACCACGTCGGTCGTGGGGGCCAAAATATTCAGATCGCCAATGCGCAAGGTGCCTTGGCTATGCGCACTGGGGACAAGATCGTTCATCCGATTTATCCACTTGAGCAACGTGCTTTTGCCGCAACCGCTGGGACCAATCAGAGCTGTCACTTGATGGGCTGCGATGCGCGCTCCGACGTTTCGCAAGGCCTGAAAATCGCCGTACCAAGCGTCAAAATTTTCGATCAGGATGCGCGGCGGCTCCGGGGCAGAGTGGAGATTCGCGGCAGTTGTGGTGGGTTCGCTCATGCAAAATCGAGTATTTCTAGTAGGACTTAGGTTCTGCCACGCAGATAAATGGCAAACGAGTTCATCACCAGTAGCAGAGCGACCAAAACGATAATCGCCGCCGCCGCCAATTGTCGGTATTGTTCGACCGGATTATCGGCCCAAGCGAAAATCAAGATCGGCATGGTTACACAACTGTCCATCAAGTGCTCAGGGCCGGAGCGCTTCGCGATGTTCCCTCCCAACACCACAAAAACTGGAGCGGCTTCCCCGATCGCTCGGCCCATCGCCAAAATGGCTCCGGTCATCACGCCGGGTAACGCTGCCGGCAGCGTTACTTGCTGAGTCGTCTGCCACCGGGTGGCACCCATGCCGGCCGACGCTTCCCGCAGTGAACTAGGAACCGCTCGCAAGGCTTCTTGGGACGCGATCACAACGATCGGCAGAATCACAAGTGACAACGTCAAGGCCGCCGCCAACAAACTTGGGCCAAAAGGGAGGCGGAAATAGTACCAGCTGTAAATCTCGACCGCTGCACCAACGTCTCCCTTTCGCACGGTTCGCCGCAAGACTTCCGGATCGGATGGTCGAGGCGTCGCCGGGTCCCAGACATGGAGGTCGATCGGCACAAGCAGCGTGTCAAACGCAGGTCGTGGCGTTTGAATTTTGAGGGTCGGCTCGCGAGATTCGCCCAACGGCACCATGATCACCGACAGATCATCGACGGCCACAAACTGGTAATAACGTTGGACGCCCCAGAAATCGACTCCCGAAACTTGGTTCTGTTCCAGCTTCCCAAACAATTGGAACATGTAGACAAAGAGAGTCAGTCCCAACAGGCCATAGACCACCGAGGGAACACCGGCAAGATTTGCAATATTCAATTGCACCAGGCCGTGGAATCGCTTGAGCCAGCGATTTCGCGGTTGAAACTCTTCCAGATAAATTGCAGCCGCGACACCGATGGGCAACGAGGTAATCGCACATAACACGCACAGGATCACCGAGCCAACGATCGACGGATACATCCCGGCCTGTGCGGGATTCTCGGGGTCGTGAGAAGCCGATAGGAAATTCGAGTTCAGGCTGCTCGTACCTTGGTAAGCAATCGAAACCAAGAGCAAGAACAAGATGGCGACACTGGAACACCCGACCGCCAGACACAAAAAACGAAACCACCGATCGCGGCGTTTTTGCAGTTCGGTGCGCGCACTTGCTTCTGTCGGTTTGAAGTCTTGTAACGCCTTCGGTATTTCGCTCATTGGTAGACCTCGCGATATCGGCGACGAATCAATTGGCCCAGCAACGTCATTCCAAAGGTAATGACAAACAAAGCCAAGGCCACGCCAAACAAGCTGTAGTACTGAACCGTGCCGTACTCCAAGTCGCTCTTGAGCATCTCGACAATGAAACCGGTCATGGTCTGCGATTGTTGTCGTGGATCTAAAGTGAAGGTCGCCAGCGTTCCCGCTGCCAATGCCACAACCATGGTTTCCCCGAGGGCCCGCGAAAAAGCCAGCAACATTGCGGAAATCACGCCCGAAAGCGCCGACGGCACAACGACACTCAAAGCCGTGTTCATGCGGGTCCCACCCAAGCTATAGACCGCTTCCCGGAGCGATGTCGGAACCGCCGACAGAGCATCTTCCGCCAGTGAACAAACCAATGGCAAACACAAAATCCCAACGGCGATTCCGGCACTTGTAGCATTGAAGGTGTCGAAGCTTGGGCTGAACCATTGCAAGCCTGGGCTGATCAACAAGACCGCAAAATAGCCGAAAACAACCGTCGGAATCCCGGCCAATATTTCCAGCGACGGCTTGAGGATCCTTCGCACTCGATTCGACGCGAACTCGCTCAGATAAATGGCCGTGATCAACCCCATGGGCCAGGCAATCAGCATCGCGATCCCCGTGACACGTAACGTGCCCGAGAGCAACGGCCAAATCCCAAACTCGACCTTGTCCACTTCTCGGACTTCCAACGCGGTCCAACGAATTCCGAACAAGAACTGCGTCATCGATACGTGTTCGCTTGAGAAAAAGCTCCAGCTCTCCCACAGCAACATCAGCACAATCAGAACCGACAATGCAACGGTCCCTAGCGCACACGTCATCAACAACGCCACGACGACTCGCTCGCTCCGACGCGCGGAACCGGTCGCGCGGTAACGTTTCGATTGCAGGGCGTTGGGAATCGGCAAGCGTCGGTTCACGATTACTGTCCTTTTTCGCCCGCCGGCTCAACGGCTGGGGTTTCCGACTTCACGTTATCAACTTGACCTAGGAACAAGTCCAGAAAACTGCCCTCCTTTTTCTCACCGTTGCCATTCAAGAACCGACTGCCTAAGTTTGCCTGGGGATTCGCGACCATCTCGTTGACCTTGGCCCAAACATTGCTCGGCAATTTGACATAGCCAACATTTTGAACTAACTCGGGTGCCGATTCGATGTAAAACTTCAGGAAGCTTCTAACCTCCGCGCGGTCAAGTGATTGGCGGTTGACATACACAAACAGTGGGCGGCTGAATGGGCTGTAATCGTTCTTCTCGATGGCCGCGCGTTCCGGCAACACCGCGACGCCGGTTTTTGGGTTAACAATTGGAATGGCCCGTAACTTGCTGCGATTTTCTTCGAAATACGCGACGCCAAAGAAACCCAGAGAATACTGATTGCCACTGACGCCTGTCACCAACGCGTTGTCGTCTTCGTTGAGGCTGATACCGGTCCGGAGTTTTCCGCCGATCACTTCGCAGAAATAATCGTACGTTCCGCTACCGGTCCCAGGAGCAAACAGTTTCAGCGGTTTATTCGGCCAACTTGGGTCGATATCGCTCCAATTGTTGGCCGTCGAGTCCTCGGCATAGATTTTTTTCAATTGTTCGACGGTCAGCTCTTTCACCCAATCATTCGTTGAGTGCACGACGATTGTCAAACCATCGTAGGCAACAGGCACTTCAAGAAACTCGACGCCCGCTTCGGCCAAAAGCTTGGCTTCATTGGGAGTCACTGGTCGCGAGGCTTGGGAAAAGTCGATTTCTTTCGCGATCAAACGTTTGAACCCATTACCGGTTCCCCGACCGCCGACGTCCACTTGGACTTGTCGTTGGACTTCGCCATAACGCTTGGCAACGGCTTCGCCGATCGGCCGAACCGTGCTGCTGCCATCCACTTGGATATTTCCCCGCAGTGCGGGAAGTAACGCCAATTTGGCCGAGCCACTCTTGGATTCTCCGGAAGGCTGACCGCCGCACCCGCAGACAGCGAGCAAGCACAAGACGCCGGTTAACGTAAACATGCCCGGCCGATCTGACGAATTGAGGCAACTACTTAGAAATGCCATTTTTCGAATCTCACTCGCAAAGGCAGGATGTGAAGAAATGAACAGGATTCCTCACTGCGGCTGAATTGTATCAATTGACCATGAATGAATGGTTAAGATTTGATGAATTCAAAGTGAGCAGCAACCTAGAAGTGCGACGGTTTGTCCCACCGGAATCCTCGGCCCGGGAATGAAGTGCCAACGGTAACGGTGGCTAGACCGGCGTGCTACCCAATAAGGGCTTCGTTTCGGTATACTTCGAGGAATTCTGGACCGACGTGACGTCGTGTCGGAAAAACTCTGTTGGCGGTGACAGTTTCAGCATGGCCTCAAATTTACTCAAATGGAGCCTGGGCGTCGGTGGGCTATTTGCGGTCCTGGGGGTGTTTCTGAGTAGAAACCCACAGTCTTTGGGATTTTGGCTGGTCGCGTGTGCTGTGGTGACTTGGGTCCATTACCGCCAAATGATGTGGTATTTTCAGCCTCTTGACCGGTTCGAAAAACACCTTCACGAAGTTTCATTCGGCAAATACGACAGCCTGTGCGGCATGCACGGATTCGGCTCGCCCTGGCCCGCGATTGCCGCAGCATTCCAATCGATGCGCGAGGCGGTCTGGGATCGTGAGCAGCGGATGCTGGACACCAACCAACGCATGGAGAGCGTGCTGGGCAGCATGTTTGAAGGCGTCCTGGCGGTCGATGGCCAAGAGAACATCATCCTGCTCAATCGCGAGGCCAAACGCATGTTGGCGGTCGATCAAGTCGATGTTTTGGGCCGACCACTGCGCGAAGTTGTCCGGCACCCGGAATTGATTCAAGCAGTGACCAACGCGAGCCAGAATCAGCGGCCGGTGGTCGGGGAGTTTATCACGGCTCGTTCTCCGCAGCGGGTGTTGAGCATCCGTGTGACGCCATTGCCGGGCGAACTATCGGATGGCTTGACGATCGTGTTGGAGGATATCACGGAACGGCGACAGTTGGAAACGATGCGACGAGATTTTGTCGCCAATGTGTCCCACGAGTTGAAGACACCGCTGACCGCTATCAAAGCCTACGCCGAAACCCTGCGCTTGGGAGCCATCCACGACTCAACGCATTCTGGTCAATTCTTGGAGCAAATTGAAACGCAGGCGGATCGATTGCACCAGCTGATTTTGGATCTGTTGCATTTGTCACGGGTCGAATCCGGCGCGATCAGTTACGAAATCCAAGAGGTCAACCTGTCGGACCTTTGTCAGCAATGTATTCAACTTTTGTCGGAAGAAGCGACTCGGCGACAAGTGGATCTCGGTTTGGCCAATACGCCGGGCAATGTCTTTGTGCGTGCGGACCGTGAAGCGCTCCGGACAATTATTGACAACTTGTTGATCAATGCCGTTCGGTACACTCCGGCAAATGGTCAGGTGCGACTGCAATGCAAACAAGCCCGCGGGTGGGTCACGTTGGAGGTTAAAGATACAGGGATCGGGATCGATCGCGAGCACCACGAGCGAATTTTTGAACGGTTCTATCGAGTCGATCGAGCCCGCTCGCGAGACTTGGGCGGGACGGGATTGGGATTATCCATTGTCAAACATCTGACGCAGTCGTTTGGCGGTTCCGTCGAGCTCGAGAGCGAGCTAGGCACTGGATCTACTTTTCGCGTACGGCTTCCCGCAATACGGGGCTAGGTGTTGCAAATTGTGAAGAATATCGAATTAAAACTTCACTTATTCTTAACGGCAATCCAACCACTTTCTTAATTATTCATTAGTACTATTACCGTCGCTCAGCAATTTTCGGCGGCTAACGGTCCGGTGCATGTAGCAACGGGAGGCTGAAAACGAGCAATCTTCTTGGAGTGTTTATTCATGAGAGCGTACTCGACAAAGCGCGGGTTCACGTTGGTTGAATTGTTGGTCGTGATTGCGATCATCGGGGTTCTGATGGGTTTGTTGTTGCCCGCCGTCCAAATGGCGCGGGAAGCTGCTCGTCGAACTCAGTGCCAAAATAACTTGAAGCAATTGGGATTGGCAGTGCTCAACTTTGAGAGCGGCCGCAGCCGTTTGCCTCATCCGGGCCAATGCGACAGCAATGGTGGTGCGACCACTGTTTACATGACTCAATCCACCGCGACGATCTTGTTGCCATTCATCGAGCAAGGGAACGTCTATGACTTGATGGATAATTCGTTGACGTTTGCGCAAATGCAGGCACAAGGTCGCTACAACCTGGCGAACACTCACCCGCTCTCCAGAGGTGCCGTGTATCACGACCCACTTTATCCCAACACCGTACGCGCCGCCAAAACAAATATTCCGTCCTATGTTTGCCCCAGTACGCCGATTAACGGAACCACTCGGGCACCGGACGGTTATGGTGGATGGGACTACATGTTTATTTCCGTGAGCGACGTGGAAGAAGAATCGGGTCAAGCGACGCCTCCGGGCACTCGTCCGACCAATGCTGCTCGCCGTGCACAAATGCAGCGTCAAGGCTGCTTGTCGTGCGACAAAGGCTGGGGACTTCAAAGCATTACCGACGGTACCACGAACACATTCTTGTGCATTGAAGACTCGGGTCGAGCCCATCCAAGTGCCGGGCAATTTGCTTCGCTGTCGAGCCGCCCGGCGGTCATCTCCGATGATACGGTCCAGTGGTCGGGCGGTGCCTCCGGCGGTCGACGTATGTACGCCTGGGCGGACCCGGATTCGGTAGCCAACGGCTTTTCAGGACCTAGCAATGCAATTGCCCCGGGTTCACGAGAAATGAAGATCAACCAATACAAAGTTCCAATTGGCGGCCCACCAGAATGCCGTTGGGCCAACAACAACTGCGGTCCAAACGATGAACCATTCAGTTTCCACAACGGCGGTGTGAACGCTGTGATGGGCGACGGTTCGGTCCGTTTTGTCTCGGATGAATTGGATTGGCGCGTGCTGAAGAGCTTGGCTGTCTCGCAAGATGGCCTAGTCGTCTCGGCAGATGCGTTCTAGTCGAACTGATTGATCGCGGCATGTTTAAATGGAGATGGGATCGGTGGAGTTGAATCCTGCCGATCTCATTTTCTTATTTTGTGTTTGAATCTAGGAGGAAATATATGAATCGATTTTTGCTGACAATGTTGGCTGGCCTGTTGTTGCTGCTGCCTGGTTGTGGTGTGACGGTCGAGCCGAACGCCGCTGCCGTTGACGTGAAATTTAATGTTAGTCGCGGCGGCAAGGCCGTTAACGATTTGAAATTGAATTTGCAAGCCCTCGCCAAAGGAGCGGGAGCCGTGGGCGATATCAAGAATGGTGTGGCCACCATCCATGTATTCCCGGGTACGTACACTTACTACGTCACCGCAGGATCTACGGAGGCGACGTTGACCGGTATTCCGGAATCGATGCAAAGTGGATCGATGGATCGAAAGATCGAAATCGTCGATGGTTCGCCAATCGACGTGAAGTTGGACTGATCACGGAACTCGGACGATCGCGGGTTCAAATTTTGTGGCGTGCGGGCGACGTGGTCGATCGCACGCCCATTTATTTGATGCTCTAGCGGCTCAACATCGCGGTCAACGCCAAAATCATCAGGCCAAATTCTACAAATCGGCCCAATCCCGTGGGTCGTGTCTCGGGCATCAAAGTCTTGATCGCTGCTACATTGGCCGCGAGAATTCCCACCATCAGATTGTTCGACCTTCCGGACCCCAATGCCAACGTACTGGTCAATGACGCTGCGGAAAGTTGCAATACGATCATCAAACCACTGAGCCAGAGTCCCAACAAGCTCAGCCAAATCGCTTGCCTTAGAAGTCGATCGGTCGATTGCCACGCATCCAGCTCGGCAGCATCCGGGCGCCTGCCGGGCGTCGATTCCTGGTCGATAGAAAACCCGATCAAAAATCGAAGCCACGTCCCCCCCAGCATCACACTGGCGATCGCGATATGCAACCAACGCCATAAGATCTCGGGGGAGAACAGTAGTTTTCGCACCACAGATCCCTCGAGACCTGCCACCAATTCGGGGTGCAAACGAATCTCGCGACTGACCACCATCAATGCTGGAAAATGATACCAAGCATTGGTCGCCCCCAAGAACAGAACGGCAATCGCTGCAATCCGGCGCCATCGTTGTTCGGGCCACGCCGGACAAAAATGGACAACCGCAGCAATCAAGCCGGCCGAAAACGCAAATTCAATAAATCCAAAAATCCAGCGGCTGCCGACCACTTGCCAAGCTTGTTCGAAACTGCCGTCCCATTGAAAGCCCGCGATGAACAGCCCAACAGCCAACGCGAATACGCCGACCAACAACGACTGTTGTAGGGCGACTCGACAGATTGGCCAAGATCGCCCACCATTCATCCAAAGTTCGGCGCAAACAAGGACCGGCAACCCAACAAAAATCATACCCGCTAGGACATGCACCAACGTCAACAGAAAGAACAAAAAGTCCATCTTACGCTCGGTACCATCCAGGGACAAAAGACCACGCTCACGCTCCCACAATCCCTAGGTTGAACGGAATCACCACGCGGCCGTCCCACCCGTGAAAGTATGCAACGCGAGCTCGGTTTCTTCCAGTCCTGGGCTTGTCAAACGGTTCTACAAACGAGAGACGCCGTCGAATCTCACCGAAAATCCTTGTGTAGGGAAGATGCCGTACAGGCCGCGGCCCAGATAAACCTCCACGAAATCCGCTACTCTTTGCCCCGCATTTTTGGGTACGAGAATGATGTCCGAATGACGCAGCCATAAATCGTCCGACGGGTTGGGCCGATGTCCCCACAACGCCCCCGACAAATCGACTTTGGTCGCAATCAATTGCCAATTCTTGTCACGTCGCATCACGACGATGTGGCGCAAATTGGCGCCCGATCCCCAACCATTCGCCTGAGCGATGGCCTGCATGACCGTGGTCGGTCCGCTCAGCGCGATCTGCCCCGGTTGTCGAACCTCGCCCATCACGTAGACAAACCTTGGAGCTCGCGCCGTCAAGATGGCAGTCACATCCAAGCCCTTGACGTCGATGCCGTACCGAGCGTTGGCTTCCGCACTTAACTCTGTAAGCGACAAACCCAGAGCAGGGATCGAACCAATTTTTGGTAATTGCACGGTTCCATCCGGACCCACATTTACCGAACGCGACAAGCCACCTAACCCCGCAGTAGCATCCACCGTTTTGATCAAGTCTTGCAACTCGGTTTCTGTGTTGATGGGCTTGACGAGAACCTCTGGATTGTTCTTTAAACCCGCGATGTCTTGAGCCTTCTCGTTAATCTCGTTCTGCAGTTCGAGCACCGTCTTATTGGCGGCGACAACACTCCCGATTCCGCGAACTTGAATCGTCCCGTCCAATTGGATCGTCTGCTCCGCATCATTCAGCGCTTCGTACTGTTCCGAAGACACCGCCAGAATATCGCCGATTCCGAATCGATAAGCTTCGCTGGTCAGGCTCCGTTTGCGACGAAATACAAAGTCAATTTGATCACCGATCAGGACTCGATACTCGGGCAAATGGGGTGTCCGCGGTGGGCCAATGTACTCACCGTAGGCCATGGACTCCCAGGGAATCGGGCGGGCATCTCGCCAACGTGGCTCTCGGTTCGGATCGACGCGACAACCATCGACACCCGTGATCCATCGATCGGGCATTCCGTAATCCGAGGACGTCGACATCTGCTCCCAAGAATTCTGATGGTCGTATTCATCCCCCTGCCCCGTCGCAAAATATTCGTCCGCGTAGCCGACCAAACGCACAGGGTTTTCGGTATTTGGAAACGACAAACGGGGGGAGCGAACCTGAGGTGCCGAGCCGAGCCCGAATGGCCGATTTTGGTTTGCCGAAACAGTCAAATCATCGTTGCCAACTGGGGAGATTGTTCCAAACGGACGACGCGGTGTTCCGGCCGACAGCTCCGAGTTTGCTGGCTGCGACGACGTTCCAAAAACAACTTGGCCCGATACATCGGAGGTTGCTCCGCCCCAACTAACTCCCACGATCCAGAACCATACAAACAGTCGTTCCATCAGCCCGAATGATGGCCAGCGGTTCGGCGTTTGACATTCATTTAGCGTGTACTTCATGACAACGTTCTTTCGCGGAACAAACAGCAAGTCGATTGCGACGATTGCGGGCGGATCTGATTTGGCTACCGATTCGAGGGTGGCACGGCTCGGAACTTACCGGGCGCCTCGTTTGGCACTGCCCCACCCGGTGGAAGTGTACCTAACTCGGTGTTGCCATCCATGGCAGCGGCCGTCGTCGTAAACTCGGAATTGCTCACCATGCGGATGGTTCGCTCTTCGAGGTTATTCTGGCTTAGGTACGCGACTTGAGCAGTTGCCAAACGCGCTAGTTCCGGTTCGCCCAAGCGCTGATGGACCTTGGCCAGGTTCTGCCAGGCTTCCAGGAATTGCGGTTGACGTGTCACCGCGTGTTGCAGCAGGTTTTTCGCCAGGGACCAGTTGTTGTTTTTGGCTTGAATCACGGCAAGTTCATTGCAAGTTTTTACATGAGCAGGATCCGCGACTAGGGCACATTCAAACAGAGTCGTTGCCCGGTTCATGTCTAGATTGTCGGTGCTTCGAGTATGTTCGAAAGTCGCCAAATGGAGTTTGCCCAGCGAATACAATAGCTCGGCAGCCATTGGTTCGTGCCCAACCGCCGATCGAATACGTTCCTTCGCGTAAAGCAAATACGCCTGACGAGCTTGCGAATGACTGTCTGTAGTAAAGTGACCGTCCCGAATCAAAGGTGTTTCATGTTTTTGAACGATGATGGCAAGATTCGATTGACGCAATTCGCTGTTAGCCTGAAAATCACGAACTTCTTCCAATGCTAGAAAAGCCTCGCGCAATGCTTGTGTTCGTCGCATCGCAGGTTCATACTGATCCGCGTGATCCGACAACAGGCTCAATCCGCTGAAGAACTCTTGCCTGGCAAGTTGAATGGCGTTTCGTCGAGCCAAACTTCCACCGTATTCCCAATGCTGGGCCACTTGCTGACGAACATGGTCGCTGACCGGTGGCAATTTTACATGGTGTGCGGGAGAAACTTCTCGCGACTCTCGCATCGGAACAGGCAACGTCACGTCTTGCGTCGTCATCACGGAAACTGGAGCCGCGAATTGGCGTTGCCCAGCGACTCCTCCGGCATCGGTCATTGCAGGTGTGTTTTGCAGTGGCCGCGCGGGTACAGGTTCCGGTTCGACAATTGTCGGAGGCAGGCTCACGATCGGTGAATTGGATTCGCTGGCCGGTGGTACGGCCGCGTCAGCTCGAACCTTTTCCAAATTGGATACAGTCCGATGGTAAGGATTTGTAATCACTCCCGGGTTTCCGGCCGGTGCGGATGATGCAGAGTTCCGTCCGCGTTCCAAACCAACCCAATAGTCATTGACCGGTGTACTTGAAAAATGAGCGTTGGCGACCGCCGCGCGCTGGTCCAACGGTTCCGACCGTTCAGCGGGAAGTCCCGCCAACGCTACGGAATCACTTGCGGCCGGAGCTGGAAGTTTGGGGCCGGTTGTCGCAGGTTCGGCGATTGGGGAAGTCGAAATCGACGCGCTGGGCGCGATCATATCGGGCTCCAAACCCATGTCCAACTGCGGTAATTCAAGCTCCGGAAGATCGATCTGCGGCATCTGCAGCGCCACAGGTTCAACACGGACAATGGACTCGCCCTTCGTCGCGGTGGCGATCCGATCGGGAGCCAGTTTCTCGGGTGCTGATTCCTGAGCCGCCATTGTCGTGGGCTCAATGGTGACATCCGGTTTTGCCGGCAAAGAGGTGTTCTTTGGATCCTCAATTGTGCGATCGACGTCCAAGAAAATAAAATATACCGACGAACAAACGACAATCATCACGGCTGGGAACGTCGCTCGCACGAACTTTGCCAAGGTAGTCATACCGCAATTCACTTTACAACGATTGTTGGCGTCCAACCAAAACGAACCCGATTTGCCGACCCCAATATGGGGGCGCGACCGCGCAACACCACGGACCTCGGGCTTCACCAAATGTTATCGGTGTCCAACTGCGTAAAGTTTGACGATTCTCCCGATTATGCGGGCACTTGTTTGGCACCAAGACTGCCGCACTGGAGATAAATAGGTAAGATGGGAGGATCCGTGAATTCGCAACAGGCTCTGTTT
>JAUXWY010000415.1 GCA_030681235.1 Pirellulaceae bacterium
CAAATATGCTTGCCAGTCGCAAGACCATTCCGCGAGTCGCCGTAGGTTTCTGGGGGTCGTCGGCGGCGGGATCATGGCAACTGGTCTCGGGTGCTTGACCCGAGGATCGGCGGCGGAAGCACTTCGCCAGCAAGACATGCGCGTGGTTGTATTCAACATGCATGGCGGACTGAGTCAATTGGAAAGCTGGGATCCCAAGCCGGGCACGAAGACGGGAGGACCAACGCGTGCGATTCCAACCTCGGTCCCTGGAATTCACATCAGCGAACTGCTGCCTTATACAGCGAAGCAAATGCATCATTTGTGTTTGCTGCGCGGCGTGAATACAAGTGAAGACGATCACGGCAAAGGCGCCTACATGATGCTTACCGGTCGTCGCCAAACGCCGGCCGCCGACTACCCGCAGATCGGTGCGGTGGCCGCTCGGACGCTTAGCGATGAATCGAAGGGTTTGCCAGGACACATTCTGGTAACTCCGGGCGGTGCGGGTGGACGCGGCAACGAGGCCGCTTACTTGGGACCGAAGTATTCAAGTATCTCGCTTGGTGGTGACAAGCCACCGCAAAACTCGGTCAAACCCGAGGTGATTTCAGATCTGGCGGAGCTGCGGCGGCACGAGTTTCGACGCAAAGTCAATGAGCAATTCCTGAGTCGCCAACGGACGGCGATCACGGACGCTTACACTTATAGCTACGAACAGGCCCTCCGCCTGATGGAGCGTCGTGACGTGTTTGATTTGGGAAAAGAACCTGCAGCGGATCTGGAGCGATATGGCAACAATGATTTTGGACGTCAATGTTTGCTGGCCAGAAGGTTGCTGGAGAATGGCGTCTCGTTTGTACAAGTAACCCACAGCAATTACGACACGCACAACGAAAATTTCAACTTCCACATCGAACAACTCGGTGAGTTTGATCGACCGTTCGCCTGTTTGGTGAACGATCTTTCGGAGCGCGGCATGCTGGAGAAAACACTGGTGGTGGTGCTCAGCGAATTTGGGCGCACGCCGAACATCAATCTGTACTACGGTCGCGATCATTGGTCCAAAGCTTGGTCCGTCGTGATGGCAGGCGGCAAGGTGGCTCGTGGGGCGGTGTTTGGGGAAACGAATACGGAAGGGACCGAAGTCACGGCTGGGCAAGTCGATCACGGCCAACTGTTTCATACGTACCTGCGTGCGGTTGGGGTTGACTCCGGCCAATCGCTGGTGGTTGATGGAAAAGAGTTGCCGATGGCCGATCCTGCGGTCGGACCAATTTGGGATGTGCTGACGTAACCAGCAAGAAGCTCTTGGTTTTGCAGATCGGCGGACGGCATATTGAAAGCGGACCATGGACATCAAACAAGCGCATCTGGCGCAAGACTGGGCTTACGAGCGACCTCTGTTGGCGGTCCGGATTGCTCCTGACGGCTTGCAAGCAGTGACCAGTGCGGAGGATTCAACTCTCCAGCGGTGGGTCTTGGCAACCGGCGAAAAGGTTGTCTTGAAAGGCCATGAAAGTTGGGTGCATGCGCTGCGTTATTCGGCCGATGGCACGCAACTGGTTTCGGGCGGTTGCGAAGGGCGGTTGATTTGGTGGTCGATCGGCGATGCTGAACCGAAACCTGTGCGAACGATCGAGGCCCATGCGGGCTGGATTCGAGCGATCGATCTTAGCCCAGACGGAATGCGGTTGGTGTCCGTCGGAAACGATCTCGTGATCCGTTTGTGGGACATGGCCACCGGTGAAAAAGTTGCCGAATGGGTTGGGCACGAGAAGCACATTTATAGTGTGCTGTTCCATCCCGACGGTCAGCACTTATTTGCGGGCGACCTCGGCGGTAAGATCCACATGTGGAACATTGCCAACCAGCAAATAGCGAAGTCGTTCGATGCCAAACCACTGCATACCTACGAAGGTGGGCAACGCGTTGATTTTGGTGGCGTTCGCGGAATGGCTTTGACGACGGACGGCGGCCAATTGCTGGCCGGCGGCTTGCATAAAGGCACCAATCCATTGGGCGCCGTTCATGAGCCTTTGCTCCTGCGTTTCGCAACGAGTGACAGTGCCCTGCTGCAGAGTCACGTTTGTGACGGAATTCCAGGCGGAGTGATTTGGCGAGTCTGCACGTTGCCGGACAAAACTTCCATGGCTGCTTGTGGTGGTAGTTCGGGTGGCTTTTTGTTCTTCTTCAACGCCGAATCGGAGAAGGACATCCACCGTTTTCAGTTGCCCGCCTTAGCCCGCGACATGGACTGGCATCCCGCGACCGAGCGAGTTCTGACCGTCCATCACGATCATCACCTCCGCGTCACGAACCTGTTCGCGAAGCCCGGCTGATGATTCCTTTGCGGTAGCAACACGTACATCACGTCGCCATAGCCAGGCTTGCTAGAGCCTGAAAAAAATCTGCAACTATCTGGAACAGAACGCCGACCGGATGTGTTACGACGAGTACCCGCGTCGTGGCTATCCGATCGCTTCGGGTGTGATCGAAGGCGCGTGTCGGCATTTGATCAAGGACCGAATGGAGCACAGCGGGATGCGCTGGGCACAAGAAGGAGCCCGTTCGATGCTGAACATGCGTGCAGCGTATCAAAGCGACCACGGGCGTGCGTTCCTGGGCTGGAACATGCAGACCGAAGTCGCCCGAAACACAAACATCGCGATTTGCTCGGCAAACACACCCCAATAGTCATCGCTTGCTAAAATGCGGATCGCCGGTTTCACCCGTTGCAATCTTCTGCAGGCGTGACTCTAATATTGACTCCGATGGACCGGTTGCGTGTGGTTGAATTGCGTGGAACTTGCATCTGGTTGCGGGGCGTGGGCCGTGGTATTGCCAATGACCTGACCGACGGGAGGTGTCATGCCTGGTTCACCGTGGGAAGAAACGTTCAGCCTCAAGCGGGGCCCGCTTCTCGTTCTGAGTCAGTTGTGCGCGCGGTTTGAATCGGAATGGCATCCTGAATCTGCTTCCGGCTTCGACGTTTACCTGAATGAAGTAGGTGAGGAGTCCCGCAGTTCGCTTTTCAGAAATCTGTTGCAGATAGACATTCGCCGCCGTTTGGATTCCGGCCAGGAGCCGTCGGCCGTGGAATACGAGGATCGTTATCCGCAATATGCCGAAGTGATCCGGCAGGAGTTTCAGGCATCGACCCAGCAGCAGATGTCGTTTTTGTACGACACGGTTTCGCGACCGCCGGAGGCCCGCTTGCCCCGCAGGAAGCTGTCCGTTCCTTCGGTGGTTCGTCTGGGGGATTATGCGCTGGAGCATGAGTTGGGTCGTGGCGCGATGGGGGTCGTTTTTTCAGCAAGGCATATCCAGCACGGAACCCGGGTGGCGCTAAAGACGCTACCCACGGTTGGCGGGAACGAACTTCACCGTTTCAAGCAGGAGTTCCGTTCACTTGCCGATGTCAACCATCCGAATCTGATTGGTCTGCATACACTTCAGGCAGATGGCGGGCAGTGGTTTTTCACAATGGATCTGGTGGACGGGGAGGATTTCCGGTCGTGGGTTCGCCCCGCTGGATGTCTGGATCCGGTTCGTCTGGAAGATGCCTTGAAGCAACTGGCCGCGGGTGTGACCGCTCTGCACCAGAACCAGATTCTGCATCGCGATCTCAAGCCATCGAATGTGATGGTAACCCATGACGGCAGGGTGTTGTTGCTGGACTTTGGGCTTGCTCTGGATCTGGATCCGGCGGAATCCGCCACGACAGAGGCCGAGATAGCAGGAACACCTCCGTACATGGCTCCCGAACAGTTCCGCGGCCACGCTTCACCAGCCTCGGACTGGTATGCGGTGGGAGTCATGTTGTACGAGGCGTTGTCGGGCACCCTTCCATTTATCGGATCACTGCGGGAACTCGCGCACGCCAAAGTGACCAGTGATCCGCCATCTCTAGCCGATGGTACCCCGCCGGAGCTTGCCCGGTTGTGTTCCCGGTTGCTGAATCGGGATCCTGCCGTCCGCCCGGACGGCAATGGAATCCTGGCAGCGTTGAGCCCTGACCAGGCAGGATTGCATTCCACAGCCATCCCGCGTTTGCAATCGTTTCGGCATACGGAACTGGTTGGTCGTGACCGGCACGTTCGCGAAGTGGGTGAGGCGATTGCATCGTTCGAGCGTGAACCGCGAGTAACAACGATTTCGATCAGTGGCCGGTCGGGCGAAGGCAAGACAGTGCTGGCCGATCATTTTCTGGATCGCATGCGTGGCAGTCCGGAATATATTGTTCTGGGTGGACGATGTTACGACCGGGAGTCTGTTCCGTTCAAGGCGCTGGACAAACTGGTGGATGCCCTTTGTACGATTCTGAAGGCCATGCCGGACCAGCGTGCTCGTGAACTGGTAACAGGTGATGCCGCGGTGTTGGCGGAACTGTTTCCTGTCCTGAACCGGGTTCCGGCAATTGCCCGGTTACCGGGGATATCACTTCGGGATATCGAACTGGAACGTGTGCGCCGCCTGGCGGCCAGCGCACTTCGCGGGATTCTCACGGGGCTTTCCCGGACCGCCAAACTGGTTTGTTTCATAGACGACCTTCAATGGGGTGACTCCGACAGTGCCGCGTTGTTGCTGGAAGTAATGAGTCCGCCATCCGCGCCACCGTTTCTTCTGGTTGGTACATTCCGCAGCGACGAGATGGCATCCAGCCAGTTTCTGCAAACCTGGAACGCGGGCAAGCATCAGTTGGGGGAGACGGTCATCCAGTTCGATTGCCGTCTGGAGCCATTGGGTGTGGAGGAGTGTGTGGAGCTGGTGATCAGAATCGTCGGTTCGGAAAGCGAAGCGGTCCGGACGCGGGCCCGCGAAATGGCCGAAGAAACCGGAGGAAACCCATTCCTGCTCTCAGAACTGGCAAGCAGTTATGATCCGAACGAAGTGTTTTCCGGGCCGATGAAGCTGGAAGAAGTCTTTGCCAGGAAGTTGACGATGTTGCCGGTTGATGCGCGACGCTTGTTGGAAGTCGTTGCGGTGTCCGGGCACGCCATGTCAGTCGATGAGGCTTCGCGCGCAGCCGGCCTCGATGCAGTTCCGCTTTCGACCCTTTCGCGAATGCGAACCGAGCGACTGTTGCGACAGGTAGGAAGCGATGAATCCCATTCCATGGATACGTATCACGACCGGATTCGTGAAACAGTTCTGAGGGATATGGATCTGGAAACTCGCAAGAACTGGCATGTAAAGCTGGGAGAGGTAATCGAAAAGGGATTTCTTGCGGAGGTATCCGTTCAACAACCGAATTCCGAAGCGGATGCCGGGGAAGGGATATCGACCAATCGGAGAGTTTACGATCTTGCTTACCATTTCCATGAAGGAACAGATCCCCGCGCGTTCACCTATCAGCTGCAGGCCGGTGAAGCTGCGATTCGGGCCTATGCCCTGGATGATGCCGTTGATTACCTGAAACGGGCCGAACAGAATATGCCTGATGATGCGAGCCCGTCATTACGGTATCGCGTGTGGGAACGGCTTGGCGATGCGTGCGCGAGGACCAAGCGCTACGACGAGTCGATAAAGTTTTATCAAACGGCCTTCCCTTTCGCTTCGGGCCCAATAGAAAAAGCAGCCGTGCACAATGGTCTCGCCGAAGCGTATTCTCTAACCGGCCATAACAACGCGTCGGTCGGTTCGTATGACAACGCGTTGGTTGAACTTGGGTATCCGCGCACAAAGTGGATTCCCCGAATGTTGCTGGAATTCATGGTTTGTTCCGGATTGAATGAGCTGTATTGGCTGGTTCAACCACACCGAAACGTCGACCGTCGTCGTCGGGCTGAAGCCGTTGCCAGGACTCTTCTGCGGCTTTCACATGTCCTGCTTCAGCAGGAAAAAATCGTACAGTACACGCACATTTGTAACTGGTTTTTGATCTTCGCGCGCCGCTGTGGTCGTGCTGATCTGATTGCCTTTGGGTTTACAAAACTGGGCCATAATTTTGCCCTGAGTTCCATGCAATTTGCCTCCAATCGAACATTTGCACGTGCGAAGCGATACGTGTCAAAAAGCGGGTCCGAAACCACCCGGGCCGAAACCGAAGGGGTTTTGGGCATGGCCATATACAATTTCGGTCATCTTGAAGAATCCGAGGATCTGTTGCTCAGGTCCATGGACGTTGTAAAACGCCAGGGGGAATCGTCTTTGCAAACGTCGATCTACCATCATTTGCGGCATATCTATTCAGTCCGGGGAGATTCTGCCAGGGAAATAGTCACTGCAAACAAGGAATTGGAATTTGGCAATTCTGATTTGATCAAGAAGTGCTGGGGCCATTTCGGACTTGCTGATGCGCAGGCCCGAATGGGTCTCCTGGCGGAAGCCAATGAGAACAGCAAGCTTGCTCTTGACCTGGCAAAACAACTAGGAGGCCCTGGGTCGGAACAGATGGCGCAAAACCACCATGGATTTGTATTGCTCCAGTCATCAGACTATGTCGGGGCAATTGACATACTGGATAAAGCAAGACGATCAATGCTGAAAACCGGCTTTGTTGTCGATTTCGTGATTCGGACCTATCCACTTTTGATAGAAGCCCTTGTTGGCCCGAACTGGAATCAGGTAAAATTTAACAAAGAGACCAGAAAGGCCAGGAGGTTGTCCCGCCTGGCATCGTTTTTTGCATGGCGATTTCCAAACTATCGCCCGCATATCTTGAGAGGGATTGGAAGACTGGCCGCCGCGTCGGGCAGGCCCAAACGGGCACGTCGCTATTTTGAAAAATCGATCACGCATGCCATCAAACTCGGAGCAAGGTTCGATCTCGCACGGGCTCAACTGGACTTGTCCGTGGTTGACGTTCAGCGGCGCGACTCCCTTCGGAACGAAGCCATTGCCGAACTCAAACGTATTAACGCCGTAATTCCCTTCGCCGAGCGATGGCTACTGGGCGACGCTCCGGACCCAGCCTGTGTCGCTCCGCAGCATATCGCCAATCGGACGTTCACTTGATCCGGAGGCTTTTAAACAGAACCGCAGACAATTCGACAAATTCGAGTGCTTCGACTGTATCGCCTACTGCCTTTACTTCGATGATAACCTACTGTTTACACAAGGAGATTGATGGTCACGGAAATGGCTCAATGGCCACCTAGGAAATCTAAATGGCAGTTCTCGACGAGACTTTTGTGCCGTCCAAAAATGACAGCGAGAAGGCAAAAGCGTTTACCCGCACTCTAGCTCGCCAAATGACTCCGGAGTCGCGCGTGACGATCCAGCGTGAAGGCGACGGCGAGGCAATCGAGATTCCGCGAACGGTATTCAACGTGCTGATGAAGGTTCTTTCGGTAATGTCGGAAGGAAAACCGTTCACGTTGATACCGATGGATGAGGAGCTGACGACTCAGCAAGCAGCAGACATCTTGAATGTTTCGAGGCCCTCTATTCTGCACCAATATGTGAAACTCAAACAGGCTCCCTGCAAGCTCTGTCTCAGTACGAAATTCGAAGTACATTTTGAGCAGAGGTTGCCCGGGCCACCATATTGCCACACGCACCGACCCCTAGTCAGTGCAACTGATTGGTGGCGTCGTTGGGTGGTTACGTGAAAAGAAAGAACAAAGAACCCAGGTACCAAATCCTGTGGATCGGCTTCCACCGAATGCAAGATTTTACGATTGCTTTTCAAGCCTTCGAACCCGGGTCAAAAGTCCCAGCTCCTGAAAAATGGGTGGTACGATGAGCGGTCCGCCCGGCCCGTCTTCTTGCTCGGATGGGACGCGTGAATAATCGTCAGTATCCGACCGGGAAGCTTGTTATAGTGACGTTTTCATTCGGAGTTTTCACATTAGCAACCACGATTGGCGGCCAACGTACTATTTTTCAAATGATGTGGTACGCCAGATGATGATGCAAAACCGAATCAGGTGAGAACCCGCCATGTACGTCGGTCCAATCGAATGCCCCAATTGCAATCTTCCGGTCGAAGATAATGCTCATTTCTGTCCGAACTGTTGTACCATGGCCCCGGCGTCAGCTCCCTGGAATCAAGGCGCTTGGGGGAATGTCGCGATCATCGGAGCCTTGGTGGCTGCGTTGTTTGTGGTTGATGCGTGCACTGGGACCCGAATCGTTCCGACTATTTGGAGCGTGCTTCAAGTCAACGCCGGACAATAAGGGCAACCGTGTGTTGTCATGGCGTGTCCGCCGGTCCTTTCCTTTGGTTGGTGCACTAGGGAGGATGTGGAGGGAGGAATTGGGGAATTTCGGTCCGACGTGGTCACGGATAGAAAAGCTGCCGTTGCTGGGCCGATAGTGCTTTCGTCCAGTGTACTCGACGAGCCTTTATCTCGGAATCTTCTCCGCCTGCCATCGCCAGCAAGCGTTTGAAGAAATCCTCGCCTCCGTAAACCCAATCTTTGAATCGCTGGACCTGCGGATCGGTTAACAGCTCGAGTTTCGCCGATCCAAGTCGATGGTTCTTCTCTCATTTTCGATTCAAGTTAGGGCTAAGGAGGATGGTCGCCTTTCGCGATGGGAGAGGCGACACGGTGTTGCGCCAGCCAAACCTTTACGATTCTTCAGGTAATCCTAAAGCCTGTCGCAGGATGCGGCGTTCGGGCTGGATAAGTTCGACGAATCCGGATTCCTTGCCGCTGATCAGATAGCGAATGCCGTAGCGAAACAGTCGCAACGAGATTTCGAATTCCGGCAACTTTGCTACCCGTTGCTCCACAGCGGCGAAACAGCTTTCCAGAACCGCAGGTGTGACTCGATCGGCGTCGATCTTCGCCAGCGACTTCACCAGACCGTCAGCCAGGTGCGATAACGAATTCACCATCGTTCGGACCGAATACAGATTGGATCCGGGATGGTCCGATGCAGATGTGTCATTGCCAATATTCAAATTGCCGAAGCCGCGTCGATCCGCTCCCTTTCCCGGCTTGGGCATCGTCTTCGCTGAGCCGAAAAATCAGAGAAAACATCGCAGCGGTTGTTTGCTTGGACATCTCCACAAAAGACAATACACGCTGTTTTTGACGTACGTCAATAACGAAATACGCTGCATTGTCTTATGTTTACGAGATTGGGGGCTTGTGAGACCGAGGACACACAACGGTTTGTGTGTCGCGGGTCGTGAGACCGGGACGTGAAACTGGGGACATACATAGTGAGACTGCTTTTCATCGAACGAAGCCAGAGGGGATGACCCGGGTGAGCCTTTAAGGCGCCTTTAAGGCCCGCCCCGAAGCCGCCAGCATTCCATCGCGAATTTCTTCCGCTTCCAGTCGTCGCGAATTGTGTCGCCACAACATGGCATTGTCTGGATTCCCCGGCTGCTGCGGTGGACCACCTGATTGCGGCGGACCACCTGATTGCGGCGGACCACCGGGTCGGTCCGGTCGGTCCCCTTTTCTTCTCCAGGTGTTGTCAGGCGCTATTTACCGCCACGACCTCCTGCGCCTGATCGACCACCACCGCCACGGTTGCCGCCAGTGATGCCAGCGGCCTCACCGCCTCTAGAACCTCCAGCGTTTCCTCGCCCTGAAGCGGCGGCTCTGCCAGCATCGCCACGAGTGGCCCCGGCACCGGGATTGGATCTTCCGGCGTTTGGCTGTTGCTGGGGTTGCGCTTCCCGAGTTGGTTGTCCGTTTCGGACATTGGCTCCCGCACCGGGATTCACAGCAGAGTTTCCGCGACCCGGTTGGGTGTTTCCGCGAACGCCGTCGGCTGCAGGATTGTTGCTTGGCCGGCGTTCGAATTGCGGTTGCAGGCTTGGTTGAACTTCGCGTTGTGGCAGTACTTGCCGTTGTGGTAGTACTTGCCGTTGTGGTAGTACTTGTTGTTGTGGTAGTACTTGTTGTTGAGGCTGAACGTTTCGGACATTGGCCCCACCGCTTCGAGCTGTGTCCGAACCAATGTTCGCACCCCGCGCCACATCGCGACCAATGTTTGGGCTGCGACCTATATCACCGGAAATCCCCGCCCCTCTGGCCACATCGCGCCCGACGTTGGGTACAACGTTCGGATTGATGTTTTGAGTGGATCCACGGCCGGCATCGCGTCCCAAGGTTGGACTGGGAATCTCCAGTCGGCGACCTTGTTGCTGTCCGGGCCGTCCACCCTGAGGGTTGTTTCGGTTTGCTTCTCCAGCGTTGTTGGGGCTGATTCGAATACCATCCGAGGATTCGTTGGGATTCGCCGAGCGACGTTCTTGTCCGGAAGGCCTCGCCGGTTGGATTCGATTTCCATCGGCTTGCCTCAGAGCATCCCTGACGGCAGCGCGACGAACGTCCAAGTCCGGTGCTTGGCCGTCGACAGCCCGGCGGATACCCGAACGATCTGGTGAGTTGACAGAGCCAGCATTGCCTTGAGTCGGGCCGACCCATCCGCGATTCGCACCGCCGGGTCGTCCTTCGCCAACGTTACCGGCACTAGGGCGTCCTTTACCAAGCCGTCCTTCACCAAGCCGTCCTTCACCAGGGAGTCCGTCACCAAGCCGTCCTTCACCAGGGAGTCCGTCACCGGAACGTCCTTGCCCGGAGCGACCTTGCGCGAAGCGTCCTTCACCTGTTAGCTCCAGATTGCCGCGATTGTTGCCACTGTTGCCTGGGCGACGTTGTTCATTCCAAGCGGCGGGCAATCCCACCACGTCCACGCTTCGTTCGGCGGACGGCCCGCGACGACCACGGTGTTCGATTTCCAGCCGCGATTCCGCAAGTTGTCTGCTTTGGTTCAGTTCCTCACTTCGGCGGCGAGTATTGTCTGGCGACAGCTCTCGAAATCGTTCTCGACCAACTTGATTGACGTGTTGATCCAGTGCCAGTCCTAGAGCGGCGTCGCGCCTCGACCCACCTGTCGCGTTGGCAACTTTTCCCAGCGAACGCCCGGGCCGCTGGTCGACGTTCGTTTGAAGCGAAGTGAACTGTTCGTTCAGTTGGTTGTAGTAATTGAACCGATTGTTGACGTTCCTGTTGTTGATATTGATGTTGTTGATGTTGGTTATGTTGTTGATGTTGGTGATATTCGTTTGATTGATAATCGTGGTCCGACTCATGTGATGAAACAATGGATCGAAACCAGAGTAGAACGGACGTCCTCCACCAAAATTCAAATTGACCGAGAGGCCGGGCCTTGCACCCACTGCCCAATGATGCCACGGTACGAACCCGCGATTCGCGAAGCCATCGTAGTAGTCACCGAAGTAATAGTGACAATAATCGGGGCGAACCCACAGATGGTTAGGCAACAAGTTGACCGCGATAACGACCCGTGGAGTAAACAGCCGACGATGCTGCGCGAAAAAGGGACGATGGAAAGTGTAAGGTGAAAACAATATCCCACGTCGTGCCAACGGGTAATCCCAATAGCCGCGGCAAGAGACGTAGCCTCGAGGTGTCCAATTGTGTCGAGTTGGAATCCAAATCCAGTCCGAGTGGCCAGCCGCCCAATAGCCGGGGCGCCAGGCATAGCTTCGTTCCTGCCACTGCCAATTTCCCGGAATCCAGATATGGTCGTCCGAAGGTGCGTGGCCCATGGGACCTCGCTCCAAGGTCTCCGGAGGTGCTTCAGGCAGATATTGGATTTCATTGGCATCATCGGGCAACCAAGTCCCCGAAACCCACTGGAAGCCGGCCCCGTTATCTAGTTCTAACCAATAACCCGGCAACCAACGAAACCCAGGTGGAAAATGGCGCCAAATTCCCGACACCCAGAAAAAATTGTCGGTTTCATCGTCGAAGGCCCAATACCCCGATACCCAGTGAACATTCTGTCCAGCAGGAGTCATTTCCGGTGGCAACTCGTCAATCAATTCAGGTGGACGCTGAGTAACAATCACACCGGGCACCGGATTGGGCTGATGAACTTCAGCAAAAGCCTCGTGAACCGGACCACGTAACATTGGCTCGCCGTATTCGTTCCCTTCGTCCGGGATGACAAACGGAACCGGATCCTGCGGAGGCAGCGACAAATCCGGCAATAGCTCCTGGCCGATTCCCAAAGCGGGAACCGCCAAGCAAACAGCCAAGCATCCCCCTAGCAGGCTGGTCGAGCTTGTGAAAACGTTCCGCATCATCGCATTTCTCCTCAATAAAATTATCTGATCGATTCGCCACTGTCTTAGGAGGTTTTGACTATCGCCTGTTTTGGGCAGTGGTCTCCGGTCCGCCGATTATCCGATTTCCGTCAACCGAAGGGGGGTTCGGACTGAGAATATTGAGCAAATCCGTTGCCACCCGCACGCAAACAAGAGAGAGCCTGCAAAAAGTGCGAGAAAACATGGCTTTTTAGCGAGTTTTTCATCCAAACAAGCGGCTGTCCCAACCCGGTTGGAGTTATCGTTGTGATGACAGTGTGTAGTCGAACCAATGACAAGACGGCTAGGTTGTAGAAATAACCCGGTTCTTTCTTAGAATTAGAATTAGAAGTGCAATTACCTTGCCGGGAGGTTATGCGAGTATGTCTGTGGCGACTGATCCAGCGACGTCGGTCAGACGCATCTCGCGACCGGCGTAGCGATAGGTGAGTTGTTCGTGATCGAGACCAAGCAGGTGCAGGATGGTGGCGTGCCAGTCGTGGATGTGCATCTTACCTTCAACCGCTTCATAGCCCAGTTCGTCAGTGCGGCCATACTGCAAGCCACCTTTCACACCTCCACCGGCCATCCACATCGTGTAGCCTTTGTGATTGTGGTCGCGACCGGTCCCAGAGTCGGAGTAAGGCGTGCGACCAAATTCGCCGCCCCACAGGATCAACGTGTCTTTGAGCAAATCGCGACGTTTGAGGTCCGCCAATAGTCCAGCAATCGGTTTGTCGGTCTCGGCGCAATTGTCCGCCAGGGCGGTCTGGATGTTGCTGTGCTGATCCCAACTGCCGTGGCCCAGTTCGATGAACCGCACGCCTGCTTCCGCGAATCGTCGAGCGAGCAAACATTGACGACCGAAGCCATCGGTCGGGTCTTCGTTGACCCCATACAGCTTCAGCGTCTCGTCCGTTTCGCCTGCGATATCCATCACACCGGGAACAGCATCCTGCATGCGAAAGGCGA
>JAUXWY010000416.1 GCA_030681235.1 Pirellulaceae bacterium
GGAACGCTCAACAAAGACAATGTGGTCGGATACCTGCAGATGTGCCTGGGATTGGTCGAGCTGGCCCTGAACACCCGACGCTGCAGCGATTGGGAATACGAGAAACGCGAAGGGACCCGCAGCTGCTGGGATCGCCCCGAAGCGGGCGATGGGGAAACGGAACTCAACCGCCTGTACTACCGGCTCGGATGGACTAAAGGCTGGTACAAGGGAGCCCTCCGCGACAAACGATTTGGCGAACTTTCCCAAGACGGGCAAACCTGCGATTGGAAGGCCGCCAAGGCCAAACTTCTGGAGATGGCCCGCAAGTACGACCGGGCCGCCTAACCCCAATCGAAACAACGCAAAGCCGGGACGACATGCCCGGCTTTCTTTCGTTTGGCCACCACGACGCACTGTTTCGCCACTGTCGCGTTGTTGAACGCGGCTCGATAAGAAGTGGCCTTCTTGCCAGATTTCGCCACACGTCGCGAATGTTTGCGAATACCGATTACCCAGCGTCATAAGTAATGAAAGGTACGGATGTTTCGCACGAAAAGAAACTTCCAAAATTCCAGCGAAATCTTTCGCCACCGCGCTTGATGTTCTTCGAAACCCATGGCTCATGTGTGTGTGTTGGAACGAAAAACGCATCTTTAAACCAAACGGAGCGCAAACATGAAACGCGAACGCAAACCCAACCTCAACGCCGAAGCCGCCTACGAGAACGCCCACTTGGTCGCCCAAGACTTGCTCGAACGGGTCAAAGAACTTTTGTTCGACATGCCCGCCCCGGGCAACGACGAACACCCGATCCACTGGGGACACGTCGGAAGCATCAACCATGTCAACGAGCAACTTTCGGAACTGATCGCGTTCCTTGACGGAACCAACCGCTAAATCATCAACCACACAGGAGACCAAACCATGACCATCGACGAATTGATTGAACGACTGGAAGAGTATCGCGACGCGCTGGGAGGCGATGCCAAGGTGCTGCTTATGACCCAACAGCAGTGGCCATTTGAAAATGACATTCGCGGAATTGTCTCGGGCGAGGAGATCAACGATAGCCAAGATGAAGACGACCGCGACGACGGGGATGTCGAGGATGAGGGCGTGGTCTACATCGTCGAAGGAGGCCAACTTCGCTACGGAACCAAGCGAGCTTGGGACATTCTTGGCCGCTGATGACGGACAAACCGCGAAGGGTGAAAAACATTCTGGAATTCCTCCGGAATCTTTGCCCGGAGCGCTTGATGTTCTCCAAAACGCATGGCTCATGTGTGTTAACGCGAAACGATTCACCAACAACCAACCGGAGAAAACAAGATGACCACGCACGACCTCGACCTGACGATTACCAAGATCTCCAACCGTAACGCCAACGCAGGCGGCTCTTGGGTACAAGGCAGGATCAACGACGAATACCGCTTCGACGCTTTGGTATTCGCCGAACATGCCGAGAGCGAAGACTACGAGCTGGGACGTAGCAAAATTTCCAAACTTTGGGTCCAGCGGATCGCGGATCGCCAAACCATGTTCAACTTCGACCGCGGCTTGGACGTAGCCGCTGCCAACACCGAGACGCAGGTGATTGTGGATTTTCTCTGCATGGGATTGGCAGACTTGGTTTTCGGAACCTAAGCCGAAATCCCGTAGAGAACGGGATCGTCGATCGGTGGTTCGATCGGCCTGACGATGGCAGCCAACCGTCACATGTTTTTTGGAGAGGCCAAAATGAAAAAGGCAGAAGTTCAGATCGGTGCCCAATACTGGGCGAATGTTTCGGGGAAACGCTGCGAGGTTCGCATTGACGGGGAAAAACCGCGAGGCGGTTGGGATGCCACCAACCTGGCGACCGGCAAACGGATCGTCATCAAGAGCGCCCAGCGTTTGCAAGACGAGCCAAGACGGCGAGGGCGACAGGCCAAGGTGACGACCGAGGGGAACGTCAGGATTGTCGAGAACGAACCGGCAACGGTGCAAACCATTGGCGGTGAGACCTCGGGTGCGGTTGGTGTTTTGAAGAAGCCACGCAAGACGAAAACCGCCGTGTTCGAGGCTGGCGAGAAAAAGCTGAGCTGCATGACGGCCGCGCTCAAGGTGCTGGTCGAATCGGCGGAGCCAATGAATGCCAAAGAGATGGTCGACGCGATGGAGGCCAAAGGTTATTGGACGAGCCCCGGTGGCAAGACCCCGCACGCGACGCTCTACAGCGCGATCTTGCGGGAGTTGGCTCGTGGGGACGAATCGCGTTTTGTCAAAACAGAACGAGGCCGGTTCGTTGCCCGCTAGTCGCCTTGCTGGATTGCCACCCGTCAGCCCCACGCGACCAGCCCCACACTCGTCGCCAATAATCGCCCCACGTTCGCCAGGTGTGGGCGTTTTCTCGTGGCTTGGCCGAACAGGCGGGAAGGTGCAGACGACGCGACACGGGCCAACGTGGGCAACATTTCGCGAACGCCAAAAAGTCTGAAGATTCTTTGCATGTTTTCGCCACCGGCTATTGATGTGTTTCAAAACGCATGGCTCATGTGTGTTGTCGGATAAACGATTCCATTTCATTTCCCAACGGGAAAACAAACCATGACCTCGAAACAAGACCAACTCAAAGCAATCTTCCGCACGATGGACGACCGCCAGGCTCAAGAGATTCGCGAGGCCTACTACAAGGCTGTCGAAGGCCTGCAAACCTTGGCAGAGGCACTGGAGATTGCCGATGCCAAACAATCGCCCACCGCAGGTCCGCTGCTCGACGAGCACTTCATCGCCATCGAGGCGGTCGAAGCGATGAACAAAAGTGTGCTGGGACGAATTCTGTAAGCGACCGTCTTCAACTTCAGGAGCAACCAACATGTTCAATTCCAAACCCTCGGCTGGTACACGCATCCGTTTGCTGTCGATGCCGGATGATCCCCACCCAGTTGCACCTGGCACAACGGGAACCATCACCGAAGTTCGCGAAGTCGGCGTCGGCCGAGATCGCTGGCTGCAAATTGATGTAGACTGGGACAATGGCCGGCAGTTGATGCTGGCCAGTCCTCCTGATCGGTTTGAGATCATCACATCGCCACCGTCTCGGTTGCTATAACCCGAGACGCTTTCCTTCCAGTAAACTTCTCCCATCGCTCGACGATCACATCGCAGTAGAGGACATCCAGTTCCATCAGAAATGCTTTACGACCGGTTTGCTCGCAGGCGATCAGCGTCGACCCGCTGCCACCAAACAGGTCCAGCACGTTGTCGCCGGTCAGCGACGAATACTGGATCGCTCGGACCGCCAGCTCAACGGGCTTCTCGGTCAGGTGGACCATGGATTGCGGATTGACCTTCTTCAGATGCCACAGGTCGGTGACGTTGTTGGGACCGTGGAATTTGTGCCCCGCACCTTCTTTCCAGCCATAGAAGCAGATCTCAAAGGCACCCATGAAATCTTTCCGCGTGAGAACAGGATGCAGCTTGTCCCACACGACCGCTTGGCTGAAATAGAATCCAGCTTCCGAGAGCGGTCGCGGGTAGTTGCCCAGATTGGCGTAACCACCCCAGATGTAGAACGAGCCACCCGGCCGCAGCACGCGCGAGGCGTTGTTGAACCAGGCTTGCAACATGTCGTCGAACGCTTCGGCGGTGACGAAGTCATTGGCCAAGGGACGATCTTTGGCTCGCATCTTCTTCTGCGTTGGCTTGGCCTTCTCTGGGTGCCGCTCAAGGTCAAACTTTTGGTGATGCGTTTTCGGCGCTGCAAATGAACTGTTACCGGCCGCAATGGCGTTGTTCGACCTCGGCTCGACCTTGACGTTGTAGGGAGGGTCCATGTTCACCAGATCGATCTTCGCGCCGGCGAGCAACAGATCGAGATGTTCTGAGTTGCTCGAGTCGCCGCACATCAGCCGGTGGTCACCAAGAATCCAAATATCACCGGGCTGGGTTGTAGCGGCATCTGGCGGGGCGGGAATGTCGTCGGGATCGGTTAGACCTTCCTGCACACCAGGATCAAACAACTTGGCCAATTCTTCCTCGTCGAATCCAAGCAATCCCAGATCGTAATTGCAGGCTTGCAGTTCCGTGAGTTCGATGGGTAGCAGTTCCAGGTTCCATTCCGCCAGCTCGGCCGTTTTGTTGTCGGCGATCCGGTAAGCTTTGATCTGCTCCGGCGACAGGTCTTTGGCGACATGCACCGGGACCTTTTCCAGGCCTAGGTGCAGAGCGGCTTTGTACCGGGTGTGGCCGCAGATGATTACACCCTCATTGTCGACGACAATCGGTTGGCGGAAGCCAAATTCCTTGATGGAAGCGGCGACCGATTCCACGGCGTCATCGTTGATGCGCGGGTTGTTGGGGTACGGTTTGATTTCCGACAGCGGGCGCAGTTCGATCTTCATGGCGACATCCTTGAAAAGTTTTGAAAAAAACGCGATGCAAACAAGCAGGACAAACAAAGCGAGGTTCCGGAAGAACAACTCAGTTCTTTGGCGGCTGGCACGACATGGTCGTGCCAGCGATATTGGGGCGGTTCAGGTTGAGATGTCGTGGCTTCACTCCTCAAAAAAAAGTGAGGCGGGTGGAGAAACCTCGAATTGGCAGGTGGAAAAATGGATGACGACTTCACGACAAAGCTCAATGAACTCCTCGCTCGTCATGGTTGTCTTGGCACGATTGACGTCCTTGTGCAGTACCTGCGTGTTTTCGATGACATGCTCGCCCCCGCACCGAACCGGCAGAATGTGATCGAGTGACGCCGTATCAGGCCCTAGCCTTCGGCCCGTGAGTGCGCAGCAGAAATGCTGGTACTCCAACAGCCGCATCACGTTGGCAGCCGTTACACGACCGGTTGGGCGAGGTGCCGTTGATTGGATTTGCGGATGTATCGCAGCGCGACATTGGGAATGTGGCTGCACCAAAATTCCCAAGTGTTCTGGTTGAGCAATCGGCTCCTCCATCGGCCGTCGAACAAAGACTTCATTTGGCATGCTGCTGGTTTCCATGTGGAAAAGCTCCTGTGGGTTTGAGGGATGTAATCAAGACGTCCTTGGCTGGCTATGTTTCTCCAGCCTTGAACCATACTGTGAGCGACACGCTTCCACGGGTCGCAGAGCATCGCGTGGTTGCGATGGTCAATGTCAAGCCTCGCCTTAAGTTTGGCAGCGGCCTTGCACCATTCGTTGTGTTTGAAATCACTGGAATGCATGGGCATCTTCAAAATTCTGACAAACGAAAGAAACTCTCATTAACTCTGCGACTGTTCCCGCGTGCGTCTTCCGTCGATTTTGGCCCGGAAGTACCTAATGGGTGGGTCGCGAATGGGCAGCCGCACGATCGTACTGCCGCAAAATCGTACTGATCGAGTCGAGCCGGGCGGACCGCGACTCCCCGGTTCGAATGCCTCACGAGATAAATCCTTCACAGCCCCCTTACACGCGTGCGCTCGCATCGCGCGGGGGTGGGCGTGAAGGATGGAAGGATTTATACAGAGAGAGAGTTTCTCTCTATTTTTATAGGCTTTTATGGTTCTGAAATCCTTCCCAAATCCTTCACTGAAACCTGTGAAGGATTGCGCATGATTCCCCGTTTTAGAGGGTCGTTTGACTGACATTCGGGACAGATCCTTCACCGGGGAGTGAAGGATTGTGAAGGATTCGGACACCCGTTTGTGAAGGATCTCGCTCATAGTAAGTGGTACCCCACAGCAGATTTGGTCGCCGATGGAATCGAGATCGCTGCGATTTCACCCGACTGAACCAAGGTGGCCACGATCTGATCGAACTCGGCGGCTTTGCAGCGCATGGCACGCAGCAAGTGCTGGCGTTGCAGACAAGCGTCTGGCGCGGCTCGGAGTATTTTCAGCAGCTTCAAGCATTCCGCGTGGAACGGGTTGTCGGCCACGTAAACACTAGCCAAGAACAGTTGGCGCCTCGTTTGATGCATGGCGAATTCGGTCGCCCACTGCACCGCATTCAGAGAAATCTTGGGCGACTGATGGTTTTGACTGCAGGCGTAGATGAGTGCCAATTTAGTCGCTTGCTCGGTGGTTCGACTCCAGGCCGTGCGAGCCACCTCGTCATTGGTTTCTTCGGCTCGGTCGTATTCCACCTCAGTGAGTCGTCGCAGATCAGCGATGGCTTGTTCCGCTTCTGGTGCGCAGGCCACGACCAGGGGTGCTGGATGAAAATCCATAAAATTCCCCGACCCGGGTTCAAAGTCAGCCCACCATTTGGCCACCTCCAGGATCGTGTCAGGTACATCACGAGCCGAACCCGACTTTTGGCCCGCGCCTCGTCGGCCCACGTCAACGATACACAGACGAGCAAAGAAGCCGTTGGTCAGCATTCGTCGAGACAACGATTCGTAGAAATACTGAGGCGTCGCTGTGCCGAACAAAGTCAAATGCGGTTGGTCGACAAGGATCGGTTCTTTCTGATTGGCTTTGACTCGTGTCGGGTACAGGTCGCCGGCGGATGTGTAAAGGGTCAGCAAGATATTCGGGATCGATTCGCGGCGGTTGTCCTGATCTGAATTGATCTGACGAAGCACACCGTCCATTTCATCGTTCTGAAACAGCATGGTGCCGCTACGAATCAGAGCGTCTTGAATCCCTTCTCCACTGGCAAATTTATCGCCGAGCGCACCGACCATCCCGATTCGCTTGAGAATATGCGAGTTCACTTTGCGGGGAAATTCTTTTCCGGTACCGCTACTAGCCAGGGCCAACAGATAGAGATTGGTACGCAAGTCGCCGGCCGTACACACTTTGCGACCGGCCAGAAATGACTGCAAGGCGATCGCGCCGCAAAACGCCAGCCCCAGATTGGGGTACGGTGCTTTGGCCAACGTGAAATCCATCACTAGGTCGATGAATCCAGGAACGTGGAACAGATGTTCTGGCAAACGCCCCGGATCGGTCGATTTGGTTTCAGCGGCGGATGAATGGCACAGAGGCATTTCCAGCGTCGAAACACCGCTACCAAAGCCAGCCTGACTCAAGGTGCGAGCTGCCAATTCGAAATCGCCGTGATGTTCCAAGCGTGCATACAATCCAAACGCTGAGTAGGCTTTACCTGGCTCCAACGGTTCGGCATTCGCAGAAAACACATAGAACAGGCGATCTTTCAACGTGGCGGAAGTGCCTGAGGTTTTGCCCGGCCTAGTCCAATGCTGATTGCCATCCTCTCGAGTGGTACCGGCCCGCCAGCCATGGCGAACCAGCAATTGCGCGATGTCGCCTCGTCGATTGAAATCGTCGCCGGGACGGTTCTCCTCGGGTGATGGCACGGCGTTCGGCTGGGACGAGACTTCGTTGAGTTGCCACGCCGCCAGCAACAAGCGTTCACGCTCGTCGGGTGTGAGCACGGCCAAGGCCGTCAATTCGCCTTGTAGCAGTTCGTAGCCGGGCGAGGGATGACAAAGGAATAAACCTCCCTCGCCACGAGTCTCGATCAGTGTGACCAGTTTACCCTGACGCAGTCCCTGCGCCAGCTTCAGATTCCCATCAACAGTCTCGGTGCAGCGATAGATCACATGCTTGCCACCCGATTGGCTGGTCTCAATCACCAGTCGATCTTGCAAATCGGCAGGGAGCGATTCAAACCACGCCGGAAAAAGTTCTCCGCCTTGATCAAAATCCAACAGCTCGAGGTTGCCGCTGACCGCTCCCGCGACCAAACAGACCGCATCGACCGATTGCGTGAACAAACGCTCCAGCTCCGAGTCGGTGGGCAGTCTTTGCTGATACGTCTTCCATGAGACGGCGGGGCGCTTTTGCCGCCGCATGGCCGGCAAGGCGCATAAGCCGGACTGCAGGTATCTGGCAGCGAACGTGTGGAGACAACGGGGTTGGACGATCAACTCCATGCTGCCTCCATGATATTCGACGAATACCACGAAATCGCAGCGTCGAATGCGGAAGTCGTGCGAAGAGTCGGTTGCTGAAAAAGACCTGTGGCCACGATCATCAGAACGGCACCTCCTCCTCATCCCAAGCGATCAAGTGCTCGGGATCGACAGGGTCCGGCAATGGTCCCAATTCGCAGGAGATGATGCGACTGTATTTCTCTCCCGCGATGTCACGAACTGTGATTTTGACGGGGTACGCGAGTCCACCGGCGTTGGCGATTTGTACGGCTCGCTCCACCAAATCGGGAACTGGATCGGGCGAGCGTTGACGCCACCACGAGATGGCTTTTTGGCGAGCGAATCCTTGGTGCTCCAGGCACACCCATTCGCTTTGCCAATGGTCTAGACCGATGCGATAATCAACTCGCATGGTCCGGGGTGTATTTTCGCTGGCAACGCGTTTGACATGAATGTGGTAAGCGACCTCTTGAACGTCATATTCCGTATCCGTGATCTCACCGGATAGTATTCCTGCGTTGGACGCCTGTTCCGCATGCTTGTTCTTCTCAGGTGGGGGAAAGTTAAATCCACATTCAGGACAGATGGTGAAAGCCGCATGAACCAGCGTTTGACACTTGGGGCACTCTTTCGCTGGTGCATCCCCACTGCCTGATTTTCGCGCCACGACTTGTATCGCATCGACGGGACCATGCCGCAAAATATTGTCGCCATAATCCAGGACTAAGCAGTCTTGCTTTCCAGGGTGTAAGCGAAAACCACGACCGACCATTTGATAGTACAAACCGGGCGAGGCGGTGGGACGCAGCAAGACGACGCAATCGACGTTCGGCGCATCAAACCCGGTTGTCAATACATTGACATTGATCAAGTACTTCAGGGGTGGCAGAGAATCGCCGAATAGATTGGATGGGACCGCTCGGCCCTTGAAGCGGTCTATGAGTTGATCGCGTATAGCGGGAGGCGTTTCACCGGTGACCACCGCGCACTCCTGGTTGACCAAGGCTTGTAAGGTGGTTTGGATATGCTGAGCGTGGGCAACCGAAGCGGCGAATATCAGCACCGAATGCCGGTCAGCAGTCGCAGCGGCGATTTCTCGGCACGCCGCACCGACCAGCTCATCGGTGTCCACCAGCGACTCGACTTCACTGCTGATAAACTCACCTTGTCGGACATGCAAATCTTGGTAGTTGGCCTTTTTTCGTCCGGCCTTGGTTTTCAGCGCGCTGAGAAACCCCTGGACGATGAGCTCTTTGACTCCGATTTCAAAGCAAATGTGATTCAGAAGATGATCGGTGCCACACAACAGACCGGACTTGAGGCGATAGGGGGTGGCGGTCAGGCCAATCAAACGCAGCTGAGGATTGATCAGTCGAGCGTCCGACAGGAACGTCTGATACATCCCCTCGCCGTCGGGTGGCAGCAAATGAGCCTCGTCGACCAAGATCAAGTCAAACGCATCTAGCTCGTCGGCTCGCTTGTAAACCGACTGAATACCGGCGACGATCACGGGTGCCTGGGTGTCACGGCTTCTCAGGCCGGCCGAGTAAACTCCAACCGGAAGGTTTGGCGCGCAGCGGCGGAGTGTCGTCGCGGACTGTTCCAGTAGTTCTTTGACGTGAGCCAAGACTAACACACGACCATTCCAATGCTGCACAGCGTCGCGACAGAGTTGAGCAATGACGGCCGTTTTTCCACCACCCGTGGGAATCACCACACAAGGATGATCGTCGCGAGTTCGAAGATGGTCGTAGACCGCCTGCACAGCCGCCTGTTGATAGTGACGAAGTTGAATCACTCAATCACCTCGCCATTGTGGTACTTGCGACCTCGTTCTTTGGCCAAGATCGCTTCCGGGTAAGTTCGAAATAGTTTGTCGAGCTCTCGCCGGCAAATACGGCAAATACGATTGGCGGGACCCAACGATAGGAAGATTTGGCTACACTTCAGGCAGCTGCGATTCCGCGTGTCGGTTGTGATGGGTTTGTTCATGGGTCGTAGCAATCAAACGGATCAATCGGGGCAGATCCTCCAGCGGGATGATCGCCAGCCATGGCTTGTTGTTTTTGCGATGCAGGACAATCGGTACCTGGCCGTTTGCGTCTCGCTGAGCTTGTTGCATGGCCGGGTAGACACTGAGCGATTCGCAGCGTTTCACCTCAAAATGCACGTCCGGAATGCCCGTGCGTATGTCGGGTGAATCTGGACTACCACAAAATTGGCGGCCGCGGGCAGCTTCCGTGCCGAAAAGCCTCCTAATCTCCGCGGCCGCCTCCCGTTCACCACGCTTCCCTTTCGTAAGTGAACGTCGTCCCATGTTTAGTCCTTAGGCTGTAAGCTGGAGGCTGGAGATATTCAATAACGCAGCCGGTCCAACTTCGTATCTCGATCAAAACTACCGCTTCCACGGCGCGACAGATGAAGCTGCCTGCGAAACCTGTCCTCCGGCCAATTCCCGCTTGGCGTATCCCTTGATTTCGTTCGTCATTTCGCCGGTGTCGTCACGCTTCTTGCACTTGACCGTGATGTTCAACGGCAAGTTGTGCAGCTCGGCCGAATCTTTGGGAGTCATTAGGCCGACGGCGCGACAAATCGACGACAACTCACTGCGAGCGATCTGCACGGCGGTTGAGTTAGGGTTGTCCAGATTCAAGCGAGACCAAATCAGTCGATTCTTATACTCGCCGTCAATGATCTGGAAAGTGAGTTCCAAGTAGCTGCCGACACCTGATTTGGTGGGCTTTATCTCGCTCTCGGTGATCACCGCCAAGTATTTGCCGGCAGGAATCGGATCGAAATCCGCGGCTGGCTCGACCTCGTGAGCGTTAAAGTTTCCAAGACTAACCATGTTGCAAGACTCCTTCTGTTCGAGATTGTGAACTACCAGATCGACGTCGAGATGAAGCCTGCGTGTTTGGCGTTTCCGCTTCAGGCTCCCGACTCACGCCTCCCGTCTTTAGGTGAGTAAAGTGATTTGCGTAGGCATTCCAATCCAATGGAATCTCGTCCGGCAAATTGAGCCGATTCTTGGCCATGTGAGCGGGCCGCTCGGAGGTGCGCAGGATTCGTTCTCCTGTGCCGATGCCGCGAGTACCTTTGCGACCGAACCCTTCCTCTGTTTGTTTGGTGTGAACTTTGTAGGTCGCAAACAGTACTTCGTCACACCACTCCTGAATCATGGCCGAAACCAATTTGTGGAGACGTGGCACGTAGCGATCGTAGGATTCGGTTTCGGGGTTCTCAAACTTCTCGATTTTGGCATGAGCGATCAGCACGATCGTCATTCCTTTGTCGCGCCGGAGGGCCGTGAGTCCTTCGAGGAACTCGCGCCAATAGTTCAGAGCGAACGTGTAACCCTTGGCGTAGCCGATGTCCTCGATGTTGGTCACGTTCCGTTTACGACACACGTCGTTCCAGATCAGTCGTTCCAACCAATCGAGCGAGTCGATGGCGACGGTCCGATACCGATGAGATTGTGTGTACAACTCGGTGAGTGCCGTCATCACCTGTTCGAAGGTTTCGGCCACCGGGAATTTGTCACAGCCAATCTCGCCCAGTCCATCTTCGGTTTGGATAAAAATTGGAGATTCACTGGATGCGACGAACGTGGACTTGCCAACTCCTTGAGTGCCGTACAAAAGCAGGCGACGCGGTCCGGGCTGCAGGCCTGTCATGATTTGCTCTAATAATGACATGGGGTTCCTTTCAAATGGGAAGCAAAGGGAAGTGGACGGTTTAAAGCGAGTCGAATGATCGCATTTCTTCGTAGCCGGTTGGCCAACAGTCATGGCTCTGGCATTGTTTTATTCGAGCCATGGCTTGCTCGTTTTCGCACTTGGCGATTCCCAAAATGTCGTCTCCGATTCGCCAAACCCCACAGCGAAAGGGTTCCTTTTTTTCGACGGCGATGAGAAACACCGAAACGAATTGGGGTGTCACTAGCTGTAAGACGCTGCGATAGAACGCCAACTGATGGATGTAGCCGTAGCGACGAGCATCCGGTTCGAACCAAGTCAAATCATCGCAGGTTTTGAGGTCCACAATCCCAACCTGGGGGTTGAACCAATCGAGTCGGATTTGACACGGAAGACCGCAGTATTCCGCACGTACCACGCCCTCTGCTTGGCCGGTTGCTAGAAGTTCGCTGGCATAAGCGTTGCGGTGAATACCAGCGTGCATCTCCTGGACCAGAATTAGTTGATCGTCGGTCAGCACGGGTTTGCCTTGGGCTGTGGCCCAGTCAGCAAAGGCCTTGGTGCGACTGCCATACAGCGAGCCGGTTTTGGGATTGACGGGGCCACCGATCGCAAATTGCTCTTCAAATGCTGCACGTCCCTCAAGGATCAAGACATGGGCGGCTCGCCCCACGAGGTAGGCCGGACGATCTTCGTCCTGAATGAACCCAGCTTTCTTGCGATGGTACAGCAGCGGGGAACGCCGGAAGTCGGCTAAGGCGTGACTCCCCAAGTAGTGCTTGGATTGGGCGTGGTAATGTTCTGCGGGTTCCTGGGTTAAGAAGTCAATATTCGCTGTCGGTTTTTGCATCAGTGTCTCCATAGCCTCTCTCCTTACCTACCCGGTTCAGGGTGGAAATGACGAACAATCACAAATAGAGTCGCATGCCTTCAGACTCGAACCGCTCGCGCAGTTGTCGAATCCGCTCGCGCAGGGTCGTGCGTGGAATTCCCATTTCCCGAGCGATCTGAGAAACAGATTTCTGCTTTAACAACTCGGCCAACTCTCGCAATTCCTGAGGAAGCTTGGTCAAGCAGTTCTGAACATCGTTGGTCAACTCGAATAGCGTTTCGGCTTCCCGTGGCGCGCGACCACGCCGGGCATCGTAGGATTCTTGCCCGAGGGTCTCGGCAATTTCGGTCTGGCCGCCGTCCGCGCACTTGACCAGTGAATGAATCGAACCGATGCGACGATGATCGCGTTTGCCGGCACATTTGTCGCGGATCAGAGTTGCCACACTTCTTTCCACGATGGTGGTCACGAACGCATTGCGATGAGCCTGGGACTGGTCATATCGCCTCATCCCCTGGAGGATGCGGAGTAATAGTTCTTGCTCCAAGGACTCGCGATCTTGTTCCTCAAATCCATAAGAACCGATCAGCTGACGCACTTTCCGTCGGACAATTCCGTGTTCGAACCTTCCCAATTGGTTTGTCTCTGTGCTGGCAGGCGTAATCACCGTAATCTCCAATCAAAGCTCTCAGAGTGTGGATGCGATGCATGTTTGGACCGGTGTTAGCGGTACTCGCTAATTGATTCGGCGACGAACCACTGCTTCACGGACTCTCGACGTCGATAGACAGTCTGGCGGCTCACTCCCAACTGCTCGGCGGCATGGGCGACACTGGGTTCGTCGAGAAACTGCTCACACACTTGTCGGAGCTCCTCCGGGAGCGAATCGAGGACGCTGGAAATGTCCTCTTCAAACTCGATTCGTTCACATTCCGAACGATAACGAGTGAATCGCCGTGCCAGGCTTTGGCATTCTTCCACCTGCCCAGCGTCTTGGGAGGTTTCGTCCAGCGACTCCGGACGCGGTGGACGTTTGCTCTTCAACCGAGTGAAAAAGTTACGAACGACCATGGAGCAAAAGGTGGCCCAACTGGCCTTCGCCGGGTCAAAGCCGTGGGCTTTTTGCAGTAAATGAACGACGGCTTCTTGAACCAAGTCCTCAAACTGATCTCGACGGAACCAGCCTTTGCGAATCGCCTGAATCGTCAAGCAACGAATGGCGCGAACCGCGACTTCGTCAACGAGCGGTTGCGGATTATCGTACAACATGAAACAACTCCTCCGTTTGGTAAAACAATCGTGGTTTCCCACAACTGCCTCCGGATGACGGTCAGCAAGTTGTCGAGGCAGATGATCGCGAAAGGCGGCCCAACGGCTCGCTTATTTCGCAGCGAAATTCGCAACTAGCACCAACGCGGCACAAGAGGCTCACGAGAGTCGGTGATTCGTTGAGTGGGCATTGAGGATGCGGCCAAGTTAAGCGGCTCGCATTCAGCAACATCGATGTTAGGCGAGGCTTTGCTCCAGTTCGCACGGCAAGCCATCACGGAAAGTGACTCGCTCGATTGTGCCGAAACCGATTTCATCCAGTGAATCCAGCAATTCTAAATGGGCTACTTTCAGAATGAAGTTCTTACTGGCTGGTCGTGGAACCAGTTGCCGATTAAAGCTGCGACGACGGATAACTTTGGCCTGAGTCATCATCGGCTCACCATTGACCACGGGTAGATTGGCGATCGTGCCAAACTGCTTTTCGTGCATACATACAATCAGCTCTTGCCGGGCGGGCGACAGTGATTTGAGTGCAATGCGTTTGCGTGGTTGGTTCATCGTGGTGCCTCTTAGTCCTTCACTTCTTCATTCGTCTATTGTGTATTTACTCACGGTCGACTGTGTTTGTCCCAACGCTTTTCGGATTTCTGTTCGCGCTCGGAGTTTGCGGCTGTTTAATGACTCGGTGGGTCGCGATGACTCGTCCGAGGATTCGGAGATCGTGATCGTGAGACACTTCCAACGGCTCGAAATCCTGGTTTTCCGGCATCAGGCGAATGTGCCCTTTTTGAATGGCAAGCCGTTTGACGGTCAGCTCCCCATCCAATGATGCCACAACGATGTCGCCATGTTCGGCCAGGGGTTGTTGTCTCACGATCACTAGGTCTCCGCTACGGATATCGGCCCCGCACATACTGTCCCCCACCACGCGCAGCGCGAAGCAAGGGTCGCGACCGACCACACTGGCTTGTACCAGGATCTGGCCGGCGTGCTGTTCCTCGGCGTTTGTAGGCACGCCGGCTGGGACGTCGCCCAGCAACGGAATGGCCACCATATCGATCACACTTGCGGTTGGGGACCGGCGGATTTCGATACTCCGAGCCTTGCCCGGCGTCCTGCGGAGAAACCCTTTCTGAATCAATCGATCAATGCTCCCATGCACGGTCGCCTTGGTTAGCTTCAATCGATCGGCCAGTTCATCCACCGTTGGCGGAAAGCCACTCTGGTCGATGAACTTCTGGATTTCACGCAAGGTTTTTTGCTGGGTTTTTGTCAATTCCTCGTTGGCTAGGGAACTCATTGGGGATACTCCTGCAAGGTAAATGCGAACGCCGCCAATCCATTACGGAGACCATTGTTTGCCGCGGCTTGGACACGTTAGGTCCTAGCCTCGCGAAATTTCCAAGAAAATTTGTTGGGTCTGGTGGCGAACAAATGTTCGGTCCTAAAGTGGGCGGTTTTTCGCCAACCTCACGATCGGCTGGGTAGTTCAAGAGGGAGAGATGATTTTTTTACCGTCAGGCAACCATGTGACCGCAAAGCGGAACGGGTTGTGAACGTTTTTGCGGAAACGACCATGACAAAAACGTACGATCCGTCGAACATGAGCCGCGCTGAACGACTGCGTGAATTGGCCCACATTTTGGCTTGCGGAATCGTGCGATTGAAAGAGGAACCGTCAGTTCCAGAAACTTCTGCTAATCGGGCTCAGAACTGCCAGAGCCAACCTTGATCTTTTCTCCGCAACCAGGCTCACTGTGACACCGCGTGGGCACCGAAAAAGTTTTACCTCAGTATGCGGGAGAGAATCTTGAAACAGAAATCAAACCAAGCCAGCGAGGCGGATCGCAGCGTGGTCCGCCAAATCAACGAGCTCCAACGGATGTCTCTACCGGCACTCCGCAAAAAGTGGATCGATCTCTTTGGCAGTGATCCGGGGAAATTGTCCAAGCAATATTTGACTCGACGATTGGCCTATCGAATACAGGAATTGATCTACGGTGGGATGTCGCATGAGACACGCGACAAATTACGCAGGTGGGCGGAGAGTCCGGAAAAGATGGTGAAGAAGCCCGTACGGGAAAAGACCCATTTGCAACCGGGCACGCGTTTGCTCCGCGACTGGCATGGGGAACGATTCGAGGTGATCGTGCAAGATGATGGATTTGCGTTCAAAGGCAAAACGTACCGGAGCCTCAGTGGCATCGCTCGGGCGATTACTGGGCGGCATTGTGGCGGGCGACGATTCTTTGGGTTGCAACCATCCAACACGAAGGGTCGTGGCCAATGACGCGATCCAAATTGGTCCGCTGTGCGATTTACACCCGCAAGAGCCATGAAGAGGGGCTCGAGCAAGAGTTCAACTCGTTGGATGCCCAACGCTCTTCGGCTGAAGCGTATATTCGCTCCCAAGTTCACGAGGGTTGGCAGCTCGTCCCGACCCGGTACGACGACGGTGGGTTCTCCGGCGGCAACATGGAGCGGCCAGCCCTGACGGCTTTGTTGGATGACATTCGAGACGGAAAGATCGATTGCGTCATTGTTTACAAAGTCGACCGATTAAGTCGATCGCTGCTGGACTTTTCAAAGTTGATTGCTCTTTTCGACGAGTGCCAAGTTTCGTTCGTCTCGGTCACTCAGCAATTCAACACGACCACGTCGATGGGGCGGCTGACGCTCAATATTTTGTTATCTTTTGCCCAATTCGAACGAGAGATCATTGGTGAACGCATTCGCGATAAGAAACTCCTGACGGCTCGCCAGGGCAAATACATTGGCGGCCAACCCAAGCTGGGGCTGGACATCGTAGACCGTCGCTACGTGATCAACTCGGACGAGGCTAAGTTGGTGAAACGCATTTTCAAGTTATCGCTGCAATTGCAATCGTGCCAGAAAGTTGCCGATTGCCTGAACGGCGAGGGAATACGCACCAAGGTGTATCGGACCAAGACCGGGAAACAATTCGGTGGGGAAATGTGGTCCGCGCGTCGGGTTTACGACACCTTGGTTGACGAGAAGTACATCGGTCGAATCGTCCACAAGGAAGTCAGCTATCCTGGGGAGCATCAAGCGATCGTGTCGGAGGACGTTTTTAAGCGGGTCCATGAAATCCTCAAAGAAAATCGAGTCTACACC
>JAUXWY010000420.1 GCA_030681235.1 Pirellulaceae bacterium
ACAGTCCAGTGTCCAAAACTTCATTGAGCGGAATTTCACCACGAACTCCGGCAATGATTTTGGCCGTTGGGTTGAGTTGGTGCAACATTGATCGTAACTCACCAAGTTGTTTTGGCGAGACCAAGTCAGTCTTCGAGATGATGATCACATTGGCGAATTCGACTTGATCCGTCAAAAGCTTTCCTAGGTCGCGATCGTCTGTTTCGTCCAATCCAATCCCGCGTTGGTTCAACTCGTCCATCGTCCGATAATCTTCCGGGAAGTTGACCGCGTCCACCACGGTGACCATCGTATCTAGCCGAGCCAAGTCGGACAGGCTTTCCCCTTGCTCGTCGACAAAGGTAAAGGTCTCGGCCACCGGCAAGGGCTCCGAGATACCCGTCGATTCAATCAACAAGTAGTCGAAACGATCCTCCCGCGCCAATCGAGCTACTTCGCGCAGCAAGTCTTCACGCAGGGTGCAGCAAATGCAACCGTTGGACATCTCGACCAACTGTTCCTCAACCCGATCCAAGTTCGCGATGCCCTCTTTGACCAACCGCGCGTCAATATTTACTTCACTCATGTCGTTGACGATCACAGCGACCCGGCGACCTTCGCGATTGCTCAACACGCGGTTCAAGAGCGTGGTCTTCCCAGCCCCTAAAAAACCCGACAACACCGTGACTGGCAAACGATTCATAACGTCCAACTCCAAACATTTGGGCGGGGCAACAACCACCTCGCGATCGACAATAGACTAATGTCACTCCCGCATATTTGCAATTGGCATGCAAAAAGGGCATTTTCCCTCGAAGGGGCAACTTGCAGAACACCCCCGCCCGAGGGAATCGTTTTAGTCCTCGATGGGTTGGAGTCAGCACTCATTTGATTCCTCAAACACGTTTCTATCGGCACGACCGGTCATGGATCGAGTCAAATGTCACAACTCAATAGGATCGTCACAACCCGCATGGACTTCCCGATCCCAAGTTATTCCGGCCGACCCGGCTGAGTTTTTCGGTCCTCCGGGTTGTCGCGACCTAGACTTCAGTCGTCCATTGTTGGTTACGTGACTATTCTCGGTCGCGAGTACGAGGAACTGTTCGTTATGCAGCTCAACCTGATCCGCCGCCTGAAACCGCTGCCAACTTCAAGTTGTCCAGGATCGTTCGTCGATTCGCTTCGGCGTCAGGGCTCGGCCGCTTTGGAATTCGCGGTTTGCCTCCCAATGTTGTTGTTGGTCACGTTTGGGATTATCGAAACTTGTGACGCGATATTTTTGAAACAGAGCCTTGTCTTGGCCTCGCAAGAAGGCGCGCGAGTCGCCGTGGTGCCCGGAGCGACTCAAATCAATGTGCGGACACAGGTCGAATTTATTTTGCGAGCTCGCGGCGTCCAAGAAGAAAGCATCACGATTACTCCCGCCAACTTCACAACCGCTCCGTTTGGTTCCATGATCACCGTCAATGTCGTCGCTCGGATCGAACAAAACAGCAGCAGCTACTTGGGCCTGATGACGGGTCGACGCGTCAACGGCTCGTGCACCATGATGATGGAACATAATTGATCCCGCCTTTTCCTGCCTTTTCCCGCCTCTGGAGACCCTTGACCATGAAGCGCCATGAAGAAACCCCGCGATCGCTTCGTCACTGCCGTTGGGCACAACGTCGAAGTCTTGATTCACGCCAGCCGAACCGAACAGGTGGAGCATTGGCTTTGATTTTATTGCTGACGATTTTGATTCTGACCTTGGGAGCGTTTGCGATCAACTTGGCACAAATGCAACTGGTTCGCACGGAGATGCAAGTCGCATCCGATGCTTCCGCTCGAGCCGCCAACCGGATTTTCGCCAGCACTCGCGACTTTGGGCAAGCACAAACAATGAGCCAACAGGTCGCCAACAATAATCGAGTGAACGGTCGGAATCTCGTGTTGCGTCCTAGCGATTATGAACTTGGCACCTCGGTTCGAAACAACTTGAACCAACGTTATCAATACACACCCGGTGGAGCCAATCCCAACTCGATTGTATTGCGTACTGAGATGTCCGGCAGTTCTCCAAGCGGCGCCGTCAACTTGTTCATGCCGGGTTTCTTAGGGCTAACGACCACTGATATTCGGATGGAAGCTCGCTCGACACAAGTCGAATTGGACATCGCCTTGGTCATCGATCGTTCGGGTTCGATGGCGTTCCGCGCCGATCAAGTTGCTGCACTGCCACTGGGATGGACAGACGGTGCTCCATTGCCGGCGGGGTTCACCTTCGGCCAGCCTGCCCCCAACCCGTCGCGTTGGCGCGATACCGTGGGCGGCATCCAGGTCTTTTTGAATGAACTGAACCAAACCGCGCAGCTGGAACACGTGGCTTTGGTCACCTATTCGACGGGAGCTGCAGTCGAATTGAATCCAACGACCAATTACAACGCGGTAATGGGGAGACTTGGCGTTTATTCCAATAGCTTCCAGAGTGGACATACCAACATTGGCGGTGGGTTACGAGGAGCGAGCAACGCGTTGGTCAATGCAAATTCTCGCCCTTGGGCCGTCAAGGTGATTGTGTTGATGACAGACGGGCTGGAAAACACAGGTCCCGATTCTATACGTGAAGCGAGAAGATTGGCCGCCGATGGAATCATGATCTTCACCGTGACCTTTGCCCAAGAGGCCAACCAAAGCCGCATGCGTACAGTGGCGTCGGTGGGCGGCGGTAAGCACTACCATGCGACCGACGCTGCCTCCTTGAGCACCGTTTTCCGAGACATTGCTCGGCAAATGCCCACTCTGGTCACACGTTAACGAGTCGAGAAGAACGAGTCCAATCGACAGGACTCGGGCAGCTGTAAGACGTCGAAGTTTTTACGTCGCCTAGCAGCGCCAGTGCAACGTACAGGGAGATTAGAAAAAATGAACCGAAAGTTACTTCCGATTCCTCTGTCAAGAACACGACTCGGACCCTCAGGTCCGGAACGGTCCGTTCGTCGCCAAGGAGCGAGCACCGTGGAGTTGGCGCTCATCGCACCATTGATCTTCATGGTGTTCTTTGCGGCAGTCGAATTCACTCGGATTCATTTCTTGCGCCACACGGCCAAGAATGCCGCCTTCGAAGCGGCTCGCGACGCGATGGTGCCTGGCGCTTCGAGTAGTGAAGGCGAGGCTCGCGGTCGCCAGCTGTTGCAGTCGTTGGGAATCAACAGTCCGACGGTTCGTCTAACGCCTCAAGTGATCTTGGAGTCGACAACATCGATCACTGTCGAAGTGACAATTCCTGTCACCGGCAATTTGTTGTTGGACCCCGTCTTCTTCGTTCAGCCAAACATTATCGAGCGAGTCACGCTAAGAACCGAACGCGCTCCGATGGTGCAAGCTCGCAATTTGCCGGTCCCTCCACCCCCTCCACCCCCCCCACCACCACCGCCACCACCTCCTCCTCCGCCACCACCTCCACCGCCACCACC
>JAUXWY010000421.1 GCA_030681235.1 Pirellulaceae bacterium
ACGCCTGCGGCTGACTGTGAAACACAAATGTCGCGTGCTCCGCGTACGAAAGGATGAAAAAAAGAGCCAGTTCCGGAGAACTGGCTCTTCTACGAATCGGCGGGGCTCGAGTGGATTTCCCAATCTTGCTCGCTCAAAAACCGAGCGGCCTACAGCTTAGTAGCGGTAGTGGTCTGGCTTGTACGGGCCTTCGACCTTCACGCCCATGTACTCGGCTTGATCGGGGGTCAGCTTGGTCAACTTGACTCCCAATTGATCCAAGTGCAAGCGAGCGACCTCTTCGTCCAAGATCTTGGGCAAGCGGTAGACACTGGTCTCGTACTTGTTCGCGTGCTGCCACAGTTCCAATTGAGCCAACACTTGGTTCGTGAACGAAGTGCTCATCACGAAGCTTGGGTGACCAGTGGCACAGCCCAAGTTGACCAAACGGCCCTTGGCCAGCAACAACAGCGAACGTCCCGATTGGAACGTGTAGCGATCAACCGCTCCGATGTCCGCTGGTTTGATTTCTTGCTTGGTCACTTTGCCCGCTTTGACTTGGCCTTCCAACCATGCCACGTCGATTTCGGTATCGAAGTGGCCGATGTTGCAAACGATGGCATCGTTAGCCATTTGCTCCATGTGGTGGCCCAGGATAATGTCTTTGTTACCGGTGGTGGTCACAAACAGACGGCCTTCTTTGCAAGCTTCGTCAATCGTCGTGACTTCGAAACCTTCCATCGCGGCTTGTAACGCGTTGATCGGATCGATTTCGGTCACGATCACGCGGCAGCCGTAACGTTGCAACGAGTGAGCACAACCCTTGCCCACGTCGCCATAACCGCAAACCACGGCCACTTTACCCGCCAGCATCACGTCGGTGGCTCGCTTGATACCGTCAGCCAACGATTCACGACAGCCGTACAAGTTATCGAACTTGCTCTTGGTCGCCGAGTCGTTGATGTTGATCGCTGGTACACGCAGGCGACCTGTCTTGGTCAACACGTCCAAGCGATGAACACCGGCGGTGGTCTCTTCGCTGATGCCGCGAATCTCGCCCAGCAGTTCAGGAAACTTGTCGTGAACCATCGCGGTCAAGTCACCGCCGTCGTCCAAGATCATGTTCAGAGGTTTGCCGGATGGGAAATGCAGCGTTTGTTCGATGCACCAATCGAATTCCTGCTCGGTCATGTTCTTCCAGGCGTAAACTGGAACACCAGTGACGGCGATCGCAGCTGCGGCTTGGTCTTGCGTCGAGAAGATATTGCAGCTACTCCAGGTGACTTCGGCACCCAGCTCCACCAGCGTTTCGATCAACACCGCCGTTTGAATGGTCATGTGCAGACAGCCAGCAATTCGAGCGCCCTTCAACGGCTTGGAAGGTCCGTACTTCTTACGCAACGCCATCAAGCCCGGCATTTCATTTTCCGCCAGCATGATTTCCAAGCGTCCGGATTCAGCCAGACTGATGTCTTTGACTTTGTAAGCCACTTTTGTTGACTCGAGTTGAGCCATGATTCGGTCTCCCTAGGTGTGAAAAATCACAGAAAAAAGCAATAAAACCTGACCAGGGACTCCCGGCGGAACGTCGATGGTCGGAGTTTCCTCCAACCGAGTCTCAATTATGGTAGTTGTCAACCAAAAAATCGACAACGGGACACCCGCATTACCAATCGGAATTCAACATCGGCGGCACCTGTCCGTCATTGATTTGGAAGAAAATTTTCCAAATATCGTTCGGCATCGGCCCCACCATCTCGACCGAGCCGTCCGCCCGAAACGCGTTGACCCCGCCCGGAAACTGCCCATAAAACAGGTTAGAATCGAATTCGGCAATGTTGATGTCGGAGTCTGGCTTGGTCCAAGGAACCGCCAACTCATCAGACACTTCCAACCCCATGATCGTGTTGGAACTGCCATCGACAAAATCAGCGAAGCGGTAGCCGGATGCCGCGCTGCCTTGGCCGGTGCGGCTGGGCATCCCAAACGGAGCGTCTTTGCCCGTCACCCCCAAATAAACCGTGTAACCCGGCGGAGCTTGGCTATTTGCACCACGATAGAGATCGGGCATCAGTTCGAGTAAAGCCAAGTTGTGCGGGCTATCCCAGGGCTCGTCCAACTTGAATCGATCGTAAAGGTTCTGCTGTTCAAGGTACGGCAGGATATGGACTCGCCAGCTCAGCAACGGCTCCTTGTCATCCGACTGGCTAAAGGCTGCCGGAAAGCGGCCCATCGAATCGTGGTAATTATGGCACGCCAAGACAATGTTATGCAGGTTATTCTGGGACTGAGTCCGCCGGGCCGCGTCTCTCGCTTGTTGGACCGCTGGCAGCAACAAACCCACCGCCACCGGTGCCATCACCGTCACGTCAGCTGTCGGGAAAGTGGAACGTGACTCCCATTGAAACCCGCTCGCATTACGCTTCAACACCGTGGTTGTCGGCAACAGATGGCGATGGATCACGCGCGATGGCGGCAATAGCAAACCGTTGATCACTTCGCCAAACGATTCGGCTTCGGCCATCGGAAAACTCTGGACAGCGTTCGAGCCCATCGCCAACAACATCTGCGCGTACGGATACATGACCTCAAACTGACGTTGCATGTCCACGTAACTGAACATCAAGATCGCTTCCGCTTTCCCATCGGTTGCAAAGATCTCTTGGATCTCGGCCGACGATGAAACTAGGCTTGAATCCGGCGAGCGAGCCATCGCGGGCAGGGTTTCGGGAAACAAGGCCACGATCAAGCGATCGTCGTGAATCGTCCAACTGGGCAAGATCGGAATCGGACCCGAAGGAAAGCTCATCGTGAACACGTTCAGTTCGCCCAGCTTTCGCGTTGTGATTTTTCCCATATCGGGATCGCCTGCAGTTTCTCGCGAGTAAGCATCGATCAACTTCGTCAAACTCGCAGTTAAAGCCTCCGCATCTTTGACCGACACGGTCAGCGCCAAGCCCGAAAACCAACCATCTCCCGCCGCATTGTGAATGGTCCATGCGTCACCCAGTGGGTCCAAAACGTCTTCTTCCAAATCGACGCCAGTCTCCTCGTACAGCCCTTCGTAGAACTCGGACACGGGGTTGGAGTCGGCACCATCGATCTGATTGATAAACTGCTCGACGTATCTCAACGTACCCTTGAGGTCAACCGCGACCGCGTACGAAAACAGTGTATCCGAGGCCATGTGTTGCAGATTTTCGGGCCGTAACCCAGGACCCTGGAACAAGCTCCAAATTCCGCCGGTGCCAGGTTCGACATTCACTTGAATGCGTTGGATGCGATGTCGCTGAGCAAAACCATCAACCGTTTCGATCGACTGCAAGCGTTCCAGCCCCAAGTTGCGAATCACCGCCAGCTCCTGTTCGCCCATCCCCATTTCTACCAACGCGGGCAACATCTGAGCCCAGAGCTTGGCGAAATCGAAATGCCCCAGTCCTTGCAACTGAGCCAAGCCATGTTTCGCTTCGGCGTTGCTCAACCAATTGGGAGTCTTTCCCGCCGCTTTCCGCTTCAACGATTCGGACAGACAATTTTCGCTGATGCTCACCACCAAACATTGGTCCACGACACCCACGAAGATCAGCGTTTCCGGCCCAAGACTCGCGTCCATCGCCAAGAATGCCTGGCCATCGATTTGCCGTTCAATAATTTCCGTGGGAGCATCGGCCAGCAGTGTTTTCAAATCGGCCAGAATCGTGTCCGCTTGCGGCCCGATCTCCAACCAGGCACAGGCCTCAACAACGGGAGGTTTCCCTTCGGATGGCGGAACAAAACGCTCCAAATACAAACATCCCGACCGCAAGAGAAAACTCTCGACGACGTTGGTCATCAACCGACTCGCGGCACGCCGCATCGCTGGCGGAGCGTCACCCATGGCTTGTCGCGGAAGTCCTCCAATACGTCGAATCAGTTCTTGAATAAAACGCTCGACTTCCGGCTCGGAGAGAATCGCCTGGGCGTTGTTTTCGAGGTTGCGTGGTGATGTCGACCAACCGTTCCAACCCGTGAAGCCAATCGCAGCGGGAGGCAGAGAACTCCGCCAAGGGGTTTGCAGTGTCACTTGCTGGGCGTCCACTGGTGAACTCGCGGTCGCGTTGGAGCCATCCTGAGCTGCCATGGATGCCGGAGCTACCAATAGTAGCGACAACACCAACAGCAAATGGGAGTACCCAATCGAAAATCTGGAACTGGGGCGATGTCCAGTTTGCCAACAAAAACCGCTGAAGCAGGATCCACTATTCATCTTAACTCACTCCGATGATTCCAACGTAAGACTTCAACTTCGCTATCTCGCACGTGCGACCAACGTTACCAATCCGAGTCCAAATTGGGTGGAACTTCGCCATCGTTGATTTGCAACAGGATCTTCCAGGCCGCATCGTCAACGTAGCTCATGAATCGAACGGCGCCGTCGCAAAAAGCGACATTGACACCACCCGGAAATTGACCGTAAAAACGCCAAGTGTCGACGGATTGGAAATCGATTTCAGAATCAGGTTTGGTCCACGGAACGGCCAGTTCATCTGAAACCTCGATCGCCAGGATCGTATTCGAAAGGCCATCGGTGATTGCCGACATGCGTTGTCCGCCTGAGAAACTTCGTCGACCACCTATCTCCGGGATTCCAAACGCAGCATCCTTACCGGCAACGCCCAAATAAACCGTATGACCAGGAGCTGCCTGGCTATTGGGACCGCGGTACGATTCTGGCATGAGTTCCAAAAGGGCGATGTTGTGTGGGCTGTCCCACGGTTCGTCAAGCCGGAATTGTTCGTACAAATTTCCTTGTTCAATGAACGGCAGAATATGAACGCGCCAACTCAATAAAGGTTTTTTGTCCTCCGATTGGCTATAGGCCGCTGGGAAACGACGATTTAGATTCTCGAAATTAAAACAGGCTAGGGCAATTTGTTTCAGGTTGTTGGCAGATTGCATCCTTCTCGCAGCCTGCCGCGCTTGTTGAACCGCTGGCAACAATAGTCCGACCGCTACTGGAGCCATGACGGTGACGTCTGGTGTTGGGAAAGTCGAGCGAGTTTCCAGTTGCAACCCCGACTTGTTGCGTTTCAAGACCGACATGGTCGGAAGCAAGTGGCGATGGATCACGCGCGATGGCGGCAACACCAGCCCGTCGATCACTTCACCAAACGATTCGGCTTCAGCGCCCGGAAAGCTTTGCATGGCGTTCGAGCCCATCGCCACCATCATCTGAGCGTACGGATACATGACTTCGAACTGACGCTGCATGTCCACGTAGCTAAAACTCAAGATCGCTTCGCTTTCGCCATCGACGGAAAAGATCTCTTGGATCTCAGCCGAGGAAGAAACCAGTGACGATTCGGGAGTTTTCGCAACCGCAGGCATCGAGTCCGGAAACAGCGTGACGATCAAACGGTCGTTGTGGATCGTCCAACTGGGTAGAACCGGAATTGGTCCCGAGGGAAAGTTCATCGTGAACACCGACATGTCGCCCATCTGGCGTTGGCTGATTTTCCCCATACCGGGATCACCCGCAGTTTGACGCGAATAGGTGTTGAGCACCTTGTTCAGGCCAGTTGAAAACGCCTTGGCATCTTTGACGGAAACGGTCAGAGCCAAGCCCGAAAACAAACCGTCGCCGGCCGCGTTGTGAATGGTCCACACGTTACCAAGGGGGTCCAAGAGGTCCTCCTCCATGTCGACGCCAGTCTCTTCAAACATGCCCTCGTAAAAATCGGAGATTGGATTCGAGTCAGGTCCATCGATTTGCGAAATGAACTGTTCTGCGTACTGCAGCGCTCGCTTCACATCAAACGCGACGGAATACGAAAAGAGCGTATCTGCGGGCATGTATTGCAAGTGTTCGGGACGGAGGCCCGGACCGTTGAACAAGCTCCAAATCCCACCTTCGCCGGGTTCGACATTGACTTGCACGCGTTGGATGCGATGTCGTTGAGCAAAGCCATCGACCGTATCGATCGACTGGAGACGTTCCAAGCCCAGGCTGCGGATCACTCCCAGTTCCTTTTCGCCCATTCCCATTTCTATCAATGCCGGCAGCATTTGGGCCCAGAGCTTGGCGAAATCGAAGTGCCCCAGTCCTTGTAACTGAGCCAGCCCATGTTTCGCTTCCGCTTCATTCAACCAGGTTGGCGTTTTTCCTGCAGCTTTCCGCTTTAGCGATTCGGTCAAAGAGCGTTCGCTAATGCTGACCACCAAACATTGGTCGACAACACCTACTAACAACAATGTGTCGGGGCCCAAATCCGCGTCCATGGTCAAGAATGTTTTTCCATCGACTTGCCGTTCACCGATTTCAGTGGGTGCATCGGCCAATAGCGTGCGCAGGTCGGCCAGCACCGTGTCCGCTTGGGGGCCGATCTCCAACCAGGCCGAGGCCTCGATCACGGGCGGCTTGCCTTCGGAAGGCGGAACCAACCGCTCGAGGTAAACACAGCCAGAACGCAGGAAGAAGCTCTCGACCAAATTGGTTGTCAGGCGACTCGCGGCGCGTCGCATTGCCGGTGGCGAGTTGCTCATGGCTTGCCGAGGAATCCCGCCAATCCGACGAATCACATCTTGAATGAACCGTTCGACTTCGGGCTCGAAAAGGATCGCTTGAGCATTGTTTTCCGGGCTTCGAGGCGAAGTCGACCAACCATTCCAGCCCACGAAACCAATCGCCGCCGGTGGCAACGAATTCCGCCACGGGGTTTGCAAAGTCACTTGAGTCGCGGTGGCGTCCACCGAGCCGCTGCTGGCCAAGTCGCTGCTGTTACGTGACGCTGTCACGGACTCATTCTGAGCTTGCAGCGTTCCAGCGGCGAACATCATCGCCATGATGAACAGACTCGACTTGAAAATCGTAGTGTTCCTGAAAAGAAGATGGAGGTGTCCCATCCAGTGAACGCCTCGCAATGTTTGACCCATACCCATGGCCGATGACTCCTATTGGTTCGAGCGGCCGACGCCCCCAAATTTTGTGCGGTTGTTCGGCCAACTATAATCGCTTACTCTGATAAGCCTAACATTTGAAATGAGTGGCGGCAACAAGCCGATTTCAAAAGTAATCCGTTTTTGAAATTCCACGATTTCCACCAAATTCCGCGGCCAACCAAGAAAGTTTGAAGAATTGGCGAAGAGCAAAAAGTACTATGTCGTGTGGCAAGGCCGCGAGCCGGGCGTCTTCCTG
>JAUXWY010000435.1 GCA_030681235.1 Pirellulaceae bacterium
CCGCAGGCTCTTGGTCGGATCGGTGGGAATGCCCGGCCCCTGATCGATCACCGTCCAGTCGAGGGCGTTGAGTTGATCGAGAAACGGTTTTTCGACGAAGGAGTATTCAGACATCATCGGCCTCCGGCGAGCGAGGCAAGAAAGCCGCCAGTTGTTCACAATTGGGCATCCAAATCTGCCCACCATCGCTGGACGAACCGAAGGGCGTCGTTAGATGCAGTTGGTGCAACCCGGCAATGAGAGCAGCACATGCGGCATCGACGGCATCGTGGTTCGGTACCATTCCATCGGACAAGCCAGGGACAAATGAACGGAGAAGTGCCAATCGAGCATTCCGCCCGGATGGTTTCGACTTCTTTGGGAGTATTCCATTCCCGCCGAACAGTCGCCACAGAAAGGTAAAGGCTCCGTGCGGGTGCGTTTCGATCTTCCTTTGTTCCGGGCAATAGGAAAGCAGGACCAACGACCGAGCGATCCAGCGACTCGCACCCTCAAACTTCATGACGGTATTCTGCGTCGTCCAGAATAGATTGATTCCCTGACGGGAGAGAGCGAGCTCGCCGCCACGGGTTCCCTTCGGTGCATTCGCATCCCAACACCACGGGTCACGGTGTCTCAACAATCGGGGACCGTTTGTCCCGCACGGGCCGTCGATGCAAGTCAGGATGGCTCCACGGCGATCTACCTCAGATCGGAATTCGTCATTCGTCGTATGCCATACTAAGGGTTGATCGTCGGGTCTGAAGCCACCTTCCCAACGCAGGGCAAACGATGGCATCTTCTTCGGACCTTGGGCCATTCTGGAATCCCATGTACCCGCCGTTGGGTCGAGGCCGACTACGGTGAAGGCTGGGTGCTTCTGTGAAAAGACCAAACTCGGAAACGTGGGCATTGTTTCGGGAGAGTCTGTCTTTGATGGGCCTCTCACAGCGGGCTTTCGTGCAGTGCGAGTCCCGGAAGTCAGCCGCTTGACGAACGACTGTCCCTTCAAGAAGGTTTCCTGGTCGGCATGACCCAGCGTTGTATCTGACAGCCCGTCGCTCGGTAGACGCTCCAAGTCCGTCAAGGGGCGGAAAACTCGCCCAGACAAGACACCGTAGATTGGCAGAACGCTCGGTGGAGTGTCGCATCGGATGCACTCACCCGCCACAACAGCCGTGCCGTGCAGAATCAACCGGTTGTCCAGAGAAGTGCAGAGTCCGACAACCTCCCCGCACGATGCACCGGACAACGGTGGTGATGAACGATTCGCCAGCAGAAGATACGTCGGCTCATCATTGGCATCGAGCGTACAGAGAGCGTCGATCTCCTCAACTGGATCAGGATAGTCGTCGTTGCCCGTGAACCGATAAAGCCAGTCGAGACGCATTGATTCAGGCATGGGCGGCGACCTCCTCGGCTTCGTCTACCTTCACTCGGACCTTGCCGGTGAGCAGGTCTTGCATGAGCCCCGTTTTGTGAAGATATAGCTTCTGCATTTCCGTCTCCAATTTCTGTACCGGGGCAGCGACGGCGAACATGCGTCGAGAAAACGCCCTCTGCTCAGCGAGCGGAGGAGCCTTCAGAGGAAGCGTTTTCAGATTTCGGACATTGATGCGAGTCCGAGTGACGCCCTGAGCAAACCGTTCAATCCAAGGCCGTAAATAATGGGCGTTGAGCGACAACATCAAGAACGGATTCACCATTTGTTCCGCTTTACAACGAACACGAAAGCAATCGGCCTTGTTAATCGCAGGTGGCAAGTCGGCCGGATACAAGCAGGCACGAGCGACAGGGTGCGTCTCCTCTCCCATCCCAGCAATCATCACATCGCCCGGAATTACTCTGTGCCGAGAGAGTAGCTCTGCGTGGCTATCTGAAATAAAGGCACGATCACTATCGTCGTAATGACCTGTGTCAATGTTCTGTAGCCGAATTACTCTGACGCCTGCCTCGCTGACGTAATGCTCCGTTTTCAGATTCGACCCGAACGGCCCATCAATTGCCGACTCAGCGACATCTGCGAGTGTTGCAACACGCCACTCCTTCGGAATCCAACCCAACTCGGACTGTTTGTAGAGTTCGGGGGCTTCTTCGTAAGGGGGCCGCAGGTGGCCGTGTTCGTCCACGCCACGGGTGAATAGGTCGTGCATCATCCCCTGCTTGATCGCCTGATACTTGGCAATCAGGGCCTCGGTCTTCTCGATCAGGTTGTCTACCGTCGTCAGAATCCGAGCGATCTTGCGTTGCTGTTGGCTCGTTGGAGCCTCAATAACAAACTCATTAACATTTGCCAAACTAACATTTGCTTGAGCCGATTGTACGTTGATTCGTTCAATATGATTGCGAATCTGGGGACCAACGACGTAGTGAAAAAGATAGTGCAAATCGAGCTTGGAATTGTGTCGAAGACGAATGATCGCAACCGCCTGATTTGTATTGGCGGGAAGCAATGACTTATCTGCGATTACTCTTCTTCCCAATGCACCCGCAATTGAAAACAGTAAGTCGCCTTCTCTGATCTGTGACCGTTTCAACGATCGGTGGCAGGTCTCGTCGATGTAGGCGATTTTGGTTGGAACGATCTTGCCATCCTCACCAATGCTTTCAATCTTCACATACGTTATGCCACTCGACTGGTAATCAAACCCCCGGTGGTTCGGGGTGGTTCCCTTGGTGATGATCTCACATTCATCGCCGAGTCGAATCGTTTCCCAGTCGTTTCCTGTACTACTCATACCCCAACTCCTTCAAAAAGGCGTTGAGTTGGGCCGCTTCCCGATCCCGCTCGGCAAGAATCTGCTTCGTGGTCACGGCGTACTTGGACCACAGATTCTCGACGGCGGCGATGAACGCCCGCTGATACTGCCGCAGGTAGCCGTTGAACTGCTCAGTCAGCAGTCGCTTGAATCGGGCCAGGATCAGCTTCTTCGCCTCGATCTCGGTGATCTTGGCACGGGCAGAGGCGATCAGGGTCTCCTTCTGCTTCTCCACTTCCCGAATGTGGGCCTTGAGCGTCTTGAGTTCGTCGTCCAGGGCGACATGCCGGGCGAGTTGTGCGTCGATTTCTTCGATCCGCTTTTCCCAGGCGGCGACTTCGGCAGGCACGCCGCTACGTCCCTCGTTCCTGGCCCGCTTCTTGGCCTCTTTGATTTCGCCCCCCAGGTTCTTCTTCTCCTCCTTGAGCGATTTGACCAACGACTTGGGCAGTACGCCGTTCTCGGTATCGACCTCGACTTCGCCTTCTTCCTCATCGCCACCACTGACGGCGGCAAACAACCCTTCGAGTTCAGCGATGCGAGCCGTTTCTTGCTCGATCTGCTCAAGCACTTCGGGGAATTGGGACTGGAGGATTTCGTCGTCGGGGATCAGTTCCGGCCCCCAACCACTGGCCGCAATCGACTTGAGATCGCTATCCAGCGACTTGATGTACGCCGCCACCGCACCACGAGCCTGATACACATCGAGCAACTGATGCGGCACCAACGCCTTCGACAACCCATCAATGCACTGCCGACGAAACTCGAAGACGTTCTGTGTCTCGGGGAGTTTCTCCAGCCGTTTGACGTTGCCGGTCCACCACGCATCGAGCGATTTGTGGAACTCGGCATGTTTGGCCTGGAGACCAGGAGCCGATTCGACGATCGTCTTGATGCTCTCCTTCGAGCCGACGCCAGGAGCGAAGTCGCTATATTTGGCGTCCCGATCCTTGAACAGCAACGACCGCAACCCGGCGTAGTTATCGAAGTACGAAGTCAGCAGGGTGATCTCGTTGACCGGAATGCCGCCGTGTAGGTGTGACCGAACATCGTGCGGCTCGGGCGGCGGGCTGTTATCGACGTAGCGGCGGATGTTGAGGTTGAATTCCTCCCGCTCCAGTTCCTCGACCGGCACTTCACGGGAGTATTTCGGCACGCTGAGCCGTTTGTGATAGACGTGGGTGATCTTCTCGATGTCTTCGGGCCGCAGCGAATTCTGGTTCTTGCCTTCTTTGTATTCCCGGTCGGCGTTGATGAACAACACGCTCTTTCGCTTGGCCGAATCGTTCTTGTTGATGACCAGCACGCAGGCCGGAATGCCCGTGCCGTAGAACAGACCGGCAGGCAGGCCAATGACCGCTTCGAGGTTGCCGTCTTTGATGAACTTCTGACGGCAAGCCCTTTCCTCACCACCCCGGAACAAGACGCCGTGCGGCATGACCACGGCCATGCGGCCATCGCTCTTAAGCGAGGCGACCATGTGCTGCACGAACATCAGGTCGGCCTTCTTGCCGCTCTCGGGCATGAAGGTGTGAAAGCGTTCGGCGAACTGCATCCCACTGCGAACGTAGTTCTGCGAGAAGGGCGGATTGGCGATCACCCGGTCGAAGCGGCGGATTTCGCCGTTTTTATCCAAGTGCTGGGGTTCTTTCAGTGTGCAACCTTGGCGAACATCGGCACTGCGAACGCCGTGCAGCAGCAGGTTCATCTTACAGATCGCCCACGTGCCGCCGTTGAGTTCTTGCCCCGCGAGTTCCAGATTGCGAGAATCACCGCCCGTTTCTTGGACGAACTGCTTGGCCTGAATCAGCATCCCCGCCGAACCGGCACACGGGTCGTAGATGCTCATGCCTTCTTTGGGCTCGATCAACTGGACCATCATCCGGACCACTTCGGCCGGAGTGTAAAACTCGCCGCCTTTTTTACCGGCACTGTCGGCGAAGTACTTGATCAGGTATTCGTAGGCCGCCCCCAGCAGATCGGGGAACTCGAAGTCGTCGTTGGAGAGGGAGATGTCGTTGAAGTGCTGGATGAATGCCACCAAGGTATCATCGTCCATCGACCGCTGGCCGACCTTGCGATTGAAGTTGATCCCTTTGAGCACGTCTTGCAGCGTGTTGGGATTGGCATCTTCGATCGCCGCCAAGGCCTTGTTGAGTCCGGAGCCAACGGCCGTTTTGAGGTGGGCGATCCCGATGTTGCGGCCCTTTTCGTCCTGGGCACTCCAGCGGGCTTTGAGTGGTACAAAAAAGTCGTATTTGTCGGGGTTATCGAGTTGTTTTTCGATCAGAGACGGCTTGAGCCCTTTGCTCTGGTATTCGGCAATTAGTTTTTCCCGGTCGGCCGTGAATTGATCGCTCAGTCGCTTGAGGAACAACATGCCGAAGATAAACTCTTTGTATTCCGAGGCATCCATATTGCCGCGAAGAATATCGCAGGCCTCGAACAGCTTGCGTTCCAGCCGAGGCAGCGTTAGCCGATCGGCTCGTTTGCTGGCTGATGCGGCGGACGAGGCGTGTTTGACCAGAAGTTCCTGTGCCATTCCCTGATTTCCGTATCGACTTACGTCGGCCCTGTAAAGCTAATTTTAACGTACAAAATCCCTGCTCGTCCGACCACAGTGCCATATAGCTTTGGCAATAGACCAACGCTTACCAACGCAGATGATACCCAGAAACCAAGCCTGCGTCCATTATTGAGCCGGGATCTAATGGTCGTCGGCAATAGGGACCTAAACCGGACGTTTGCGGACTCCGACTCCCATAACGCACAGCGTCGACAGTGAATTCGTCGTACAATGGTACGCACGATCGCATTTTCAGTTTTTTAGGCGAGTCCGTGCGGTCATTAAGGCAGCCAAGAAAAGCGATAGTGCAACCCTGGTTCACCCGACAAAACCATTTTGGAGCCATAGGAAGATTTGAATGCCGTCCGACAACGAATCGATCCCTCCTCGAAAATCGGTCGCCAAGGCTCTTGCCATGATCGAGGCAGGAGCAAGTATCTTGCTGGAATTGCAACAGTCTTTTGTCCTTCGGGATAATATTCGGTTTGCAACTTGGTCTCACGTTTTTCGCCAGTCCAGCCGGTCCGACTATCAAGAACTCACTCGCGAGCAAACGATGTGGGTCTGGGAGACCTTGCGGACTGCACCGGGACTTGTGACGCTTTTTGGATCGCTCGAACCAGCCACTGCACCTTGGAAGTCTCAGCGAGAGTCGATTCATGTGCTGGATGCCGAAGCTAAGTTTTATATTGGCTTAAACCAGGACGGTGTGCACGGGTTATTGGATTATCATAACCCACTTTTTTGTTTAGAACGTGCCTGGATCAAAACCAAACAACCGCTTCTGATGCGTCCAGGCAAGCATGATCGTTTAGAGTGTTGCGACTGTCGCTCAGAAGTCTACATACAATTTGACCAGCCTTCGCCGATCGGCCGCGAAGCCGACATTCTAAACGTCGAACCTGAACGTATTCGAGTTGAAGACAATACGATCATTGTGACGGTCGACAGCCTCAATCAGGCGTACACAGTGGCAAGTCGAAGGCTGGAACCAAAGCGTCGTGGTCACGGTGGACGGATTTATGAACATTTGGTTTTGGATGAAGCAAATGGTCGGACATTACTGGAAAACCTTCGTATACGCATAGAGCAAAACGCGTGGGAACAGCAGGAGCGGGACCTTGATAGAATTGATTCGATCTTCGCAGAACCAGCCCAATGGGGATTACGCGGCGACAGATTTCATTGGCGAGAGCTCCAACTGTGGTTTATGGATGAAGGATTGCCTGCTACGGAGGATTTGTTCGGCTCGCAGTTGAAAAAGAGATCGATGGAATTGGTTGGTCGTCGGTTTGAAAAAGCAGAAGACCAAATTTATGTGAGCCGATACGACCAAGGAGGGATGTCTGGTGGACACTTATCAGTGAGATGGTGGCAGGAAACTGGATTCCCGTTGCTTATCGAACGGTACTCTGCATCGGCAAGCTAGAGTTTACGGAATATCGCTTCCAGAAAAGATCGGCAGAGTCTGCTTATTGTATAAAAACGCCCCAGCTCATAACGACGAACAAAGACAGTGCCGCGTTAGATTGGGTAGTAAAAAGAGGAACAACCACATGTTAATGCCAATGTTATCCGAAGCGGACCCAAAGATAACCGCCGAGGGGTCGATCGATCCGCTGGGTATGTATTCGATCGCGGACTCTTTGGC
>JAUXWY010000440.1 GCA_030681235.1 Pirellulaceae bacterium
CCGCCGTTCGCTTGCTGGAAATTTCCCAAGAAGATGACGTTGGCCCGAACGAATTCGCAGCTCCGATCTTGATGGATCCCGGCCTGACGGCCCAGGTCTTGCAGTACGTCAACTCGGCTTACTTCGGTTTCCAACAAAAAATATCCAGCGTTCAATTAGCGGTCAACTTGGTCGGATACAAGACCATCAAGAACTTCGTTTTGTGGAAGGCGTTGCAGAACATTATTCAACCGCCGGCGTCCAGCGAATTCTCGCTGAATCTGCTGTGGCAAGATTCGCTCCGCCGCGCGATCTTTGCTCGCAACTTCGCCGAGAAGTGTCATCATGAAGCACCCGAGGAAGTTTTTGCGGGGGCCTTGATGCAAGACTTGGCCATACCGCTGTTGATGAATCAGCGACCAAAGGACTACGAAAAACTCTTGAAGACGTCGCGTGTTGAACACCGACGCTTGCACGAATTGGAAGAAGATAACTTCGGATGGAACCACGCCGAGATTGGCGCGATGCTTTGTGAACGTTGGAATTTTCCACCAGAGTTGGTCAGCATGATTCGGCAACATCTGGTGCCCACCAGTTCGTTCGACGAGACAAACTCCGAGCGAATCGTAACCGTGGCGGCTCTCTTGCCAACGGAATCAGCGCCCCATTGGCACGAACAAGCACGCTTGGAAAAATGTTTACGGATGTTGATCCCCAGCGTGAAGGCGCAAGAATTGTACTACCGTACGGATCATGATTTCCTGCAACTGGCTCCTTCGATCAACCTCAGTCCGAACTGCCGCTCCCTGGTTCAATGGTCCCAACCCAACTAAATCATCTGATTTCGTCCGGTGGATCCTCAGGCGATTGGATACGAGATGCCCGTGAAACTCCTTGGGTCAAACAGGCGCTTCGATCGATAACGCGAGTTCCCCTGTGCGGGCAGCGAATTGCCGCTTGTAATGATTGGGGCGGCTTTTTCGGCCTAGTCAACGCGAACTGACCGGGAATCCTGATCTAATTTACCTAAATTCTTGTCGTTTCTTGCGGAAGCAACTAACATATAGCTGGCTGGGGACTTTTCCTATCCAAATAACCCAGTTTGAGTTCCACTCAATATTACAAGAACCGGCGCGACCAGAGCCGCGCAGTGTGAGGAGTTTGTTCACGATGAAATGGTCATTGGTGAAGTTGGCGTTGGTTTGTTTCCTCGGCCTCGCAATGTCGGGAATGGCGTCGTCCGTTTTGGCGCAAGGTGGTGGCGGTGGTGACCCACCGCAAGGCGGTATTAAAGTTGACGCGGCGGGCATCCTTCAAAATCGGACGATGACGGACCCAACCGGTCAGTTGAATCGTCAGCGTGCCACGCAGGCAATGGCCTCGATGAACCGGGAATTGGCCGCTTCAAGCCAACTTCGCAAGGTTTCGCTTTCTCGGTTGCAGCGCGAAATTGGCCGCCGTTTGGCGAGTGGGGAAGACATTCCTAATGACATGTTGTACTTGGCCGGTCTGACCCAGGTCACCCACGTATTCTGTTACCCAGAATCCGGTGACATCGTGTTGGCTGGTCCAGCCGAAGGTTTTTTCCAAGACGCAGACGGCCACATTCGCGGTGTCCACACGGGTCGCCCAACCGTTCAACTACAGGACTTGTTGGCCGCGTTGCGAGCTTATCCGCAAAATGGTGCTGGTGTTCATGAAATTGGTTGCACCATCGACCCAACGGCCGAAGGTTTGGCTCGGATGCAACAGTTTGCTTCGTCAGTCACCATGACTTCGCCCGCGCAAACTCCCGCGATTGCCGAAGGCGTTCGAACCGCCTTAGGGATGCAAACCGTGAAAGTCATGGGCGTTCCGGCCAACACCCACTTTGGTCATGTTTTGGTCGAAGCCGACTACCGCATGAAGTTGTACGGCTTGGGCTTGAATCGCTTGCCAGGTTTGGTCTCGTACGTAGACAAGATTCGCACCGGGTCGAAGAACGCATTGGTCCGATGGTTCTTTGCTCCGAGCTATGAATCCGTGCTGGTCTCTGAAAATGATTTGGCAGCCACCTTGGTTGGCGGTTCTGTCGAGTTGATGACGGAAGAAGAAAGCGTCGACCAATTTGGCAATCGCGAAGCGAATCGCAAGAAAGCCAACAAAGCCAGCGTCGCGTTCTGCAATTCATTCACGAAAAACTACGACTCGATTGCGGCAGCTGACCCGGTCTTCGGCGAGTTGAAGAACTGCATGGACTTGGCAGTCCTGGCGGCTTTCATGCAAACCAAGGACTACTACGGGCTCAGCGGCTTGACTTTGGATGTCCTGGCCGATGAAAACAAGTTGTCGATCAAGACTCTCAACACCGTCAAGCAAGTTGAATCGGTAGTGACTGCGGTCTTCCGCAACAACCAACTGATCACCCCAGTCAGTGGCGGAGTGGTGGTGTATCCGTTGGAACAGGTCCAAGGCGACAAGGTATCCGTGGACACGTCCGGTAAGAACGAACAATTGCGAGATGAAGTTAAAATGTCAAACTTGCAAGAAGGTCAATGGTGGTGGGACTAACACTTCGTGTTGACCGTTCAACGAAGCCGTTGATCGTCAACACGATATGAAAAACAACCGACGCCCCCGATTCGGAAACGAAGCGGGGGCGTTTTCGTTGATGGAAGTGGTGGAAGTTAAAACCGTTATTCTTGATCCGCCTTGGCGGTCACATCGCGGATCATCTTCAGGTACCGATCGCTGTCTTGCTTGAATCGGTCGCGATTGGCTTCATTCGCAAACAAGACGATCGCGGGCTGACCGGGTACCGTCTCACAGAAAACTCCGAACCTGCGTTTCCCAGGTTGCAGTCGGTTCTCTTGCGCCATGATGACCGGATCGAAACCGCCCAGTAGCGGGCTCCACTGATCGGGTGCAGACAAAAAACGATCCATCGCGGCTTGATCTGCAAACAGATACAACACACCGCGATGGTAGCAGCCGACGCTTTGATTGCCTTTCACCCATTTCTGACTCGACAACAGGGTCACTGGACAATAACTCTCCAGACCAATCGGTGCCGACTCGGGTGCGACATTGGCAGTTACTTGCTGAACGTAATGGTCGTTTGGAATCGTGGTGGGAACTTTGCGAGTTGCCAATCCGGCAGCTGGCAGTTCCGTTTCTTGATAGAATGCGTTGGCACTTCGATCGGATTGGCCCAACGTTGGCAATTGGCCCGATGTTGGCAATTGGCCATTGCGGGGCCGAGCCATCGGCGGCTGGCTTCCAGTAAAGGGATTCGAAATCGCGGGTAGTTCCGTGCGTGGCTGGTAACCGGCGACCGGGAAGTTGGTCTCGGGTCCCGTGTGGCTTGGGGCTTGTCGTTGCAGATGGTTGCCATTGGCGAATTCTGACGGCGATGTCGCCGCCGTTTGCCGAACATTGGCCGGCGGCAACGTCCCATCAAATGGGGTTACGGCCCGAGGATTGGAGGGCCACGCGGCTGTGGTACCGGCCTGAGCGGCTTGATCGCCATAAAACGGCGACCGATTCCGATCGTCTTGTTGCTCGCGAACCAAGCCAGACATCGCAGCCACGACTTCTTGCGAGCGAGGGCTGGTCTGGGCGGCAAAATTGACTCCCATCTTCAGCATGTCGACGTACGCGGAAGCGCTGGACGGGCTCATTCGCCGGTAGGCAACCTGTCCATCCGGGGTCAAAACAACATCGTGGGGAATTCGATTCACTTGAAATTGCTGGGTTAGCTTGGCTTGTTGTTTGGTGTCGATCTTTACCGCCACGAAACTTTCGTTGATTGATTGGGCGACTCGAGGATCTGTAAAGACAAACTGTTCGAGATTCCGGCACGGTCCACAATCGTCCGAACCAAAATGCAGTAGAATTGGCTTTTTCTCAGCGGCAGCCCGTTCTTTGGCCTGTTCGATCGACTTGCACCATTGGACCGTTTGGCCCATCACTGGCAAACCATTCACAGCCAGGGCCAAAGCTGCCCAAATAACCATCTGACAGGCTAAGGAAGTTCGCGAAAGTCTCATAGCATTGCCACAATTCACAGGAAAAACGCCGTGGTTGAAAACTCAACACCGCCTCTTTCCAGGAATCGGCCGCTGACCGCAGGTCGGATTAGCTAAACTTTAGCGATTGTAGGGACTATTCAGGTGCAATACAAAACAGGTGCGTTTCGCCGCGAATCAGAATCGAATCGCCGAAAGGCACTGGGCTACCGACGATGTCCTGCTGCATTTCGTTTTCCGCTAGCAGCTTTACGGAGCGGCCTTCGATCTCGCTCACAAAGGCGGCCCCGTCCTCGCGAATGGCGTATAGATACGATCCCAACAGCAACGGCGAGGCATAAAAATTGGCTCTTGCCGGCGGATACTTTTCCTTCCAGATCGTTTGGCCGGTCTGCGGGTCCAAACATTCGACATCGCCACGGTCGCCCAGGACAATCACGTTCCTTCCATGAACGAGAGGGGTCGGGACAAAGGCTCCAATATCGTCGCGTGCCCACACATGATTGCTCTTGGTCACATCTCCTTGTCCATCCAACCGAACACCGAACAGGCGTGGAGTCCCGCGATCGGCTCGGCCGTACGCAACAACGACCATATCCCCGACAACCACCGGTGAGGCGATCGTGGGCCACAATTCATTTTTCTCGGCGTTGAAGTTTCCACATGACCAGACCAACTTTCCATCCAACGCTCGGTGGATCGTTATTTGTTCGGCACCCCAAGTCAATATCGACTCCTCTTGATCGTATTGAATCACAATGGGCGTCGAATACCCGTGATCGCATTCGCGTGGCGTTTCGTAATTTCGAGCGACCTTCCAAGCCAACTCTCCCGTCGATTTGTCAAAAGCCGCCAGCCAAGAATCTCGTTCGTCCATCCGAGCCATAATGACATGCCGCTCGGTCAAGATCGGCGACGTTCCATGATCCCAGTACAAAGACTCGCGGCCATATTTTTCGACCAGATTCACTTGCCAGCGTTTGGCGCCTTGCATGTCCCCAGAGGCCAGTGTTCCGCTTTTGAAATAGACGAAGACATTTTGGCCATCGGAAATCGGCGAGGCATTGGCGCCTGACCCTCGGCGATGTTTCCCCGGTTTTTCGGCACCAAAGACCGTTTGAAATTGTTGCTGCCCGTCCGCGTCCAGGCACAATAGTCCGTCAACGCCGTTGATCGGCACCGTCAGGAAAATCCGCCCGTCGACGACAATCGGAGTCGAGCTTCCCTTGCCGGGCAAGGCAACTTTCCACCGAAATCGTTCGCCGCCAAACTTCAACACTTTGGGGCCCGACGCCAACGCCCTCGTCCCATCAGCCCCACGCCAATTCGTCCAATTCAAACGGTTCGACTTTGCGTCGTCATCGTGGGCCATACCGGAGCCAAACGCACACGCCACCACAACCAAGCCGCATTGCCAAATACGTCGCATGAAAATTCTCCAAACGAGGGGAATGATTAGGGTTGATTTTCCACCAACTCCCAGAGCCTCTGCACTTCTGAACACGCAGACTTGATATCGTGGATTGAATAATTCAAAGTTCGATCGGCTTCTTGGACGATCAGAATCCGCTCGCCCTGGTCGTTCTTCCCGAACCTCACCACTCGCTCCAGAATCAGTTGCTCGGTCGATTGGTCGTTGCGAGGCGAGTTCGCTCCGGACGCATTATCGACCAACAAGATCGGTTGGACAATAAACACCCGCAACCTTTCGGCGACTTGGTCTTCGGCTCGGGGCATGTCGACCATCCCGTCCGGGTCATCTTCAGCCAGCATCGTGTACTGAACAATTTGCCCGTTCGCTAAGATCTCAATCAGTTGCGGAATGATCTCCACTTCCAATCGCTTGGTTTTCCGAATCACGGTTAATCGACAGGAGCGGGAACCCGCCTCCGCAATCAACGCACACAACCGCTTTTCACAGGCTAGATCCCGGCCATTGAATTGGCAAATCAGATCGGAAGGATTCAGAAAACCGTCCGACGGTGCGCCCTTAACAACTTCCTTGACGACCAATCCACACTGCAATTCAAATTGGTCTAAAAGCACTCGCGGGGCTCGCTCCGCCTGAATTCCCAGCCACAACTTTCGGCGCGTCACGCCCGGGGAACCTGGAGCTTGGGTGCCTGAGTTTGAACCGGCCGGGCAATCCCGATCCACCAGGATCAACTTGTTCGTGCCATTTTCTGTCGACGTGTATTCCACAGGCGCTTGGCTGCGGGATTCAGGTCCTGTGGCCGCAACTTTCGGCTCCACCGTTCGCTTCGGAACGGTTTCCGAATCGCCATCGCAGCCCGTCAGGCACAACGTCACAGCAACCGCTGCGAAACGAATCGCGTGCAAGCGTGGCAACAGTGGAAAATCGATCGATCGCTTATTGAAAATCATGGGTCACGTATTGATAGTCGTCCACTGGAACAATAATCTGCCGCCCGTCCGAAGTTCGATAAAATACAAACCGTCGTTGCCCACCCGCACGACCGGGCGACAGCGAAACCGGTTGGGATTGAATCGGCATTCCCACCGCTTGGTCCGACGAACGTTCAAAAAGTTCGTGGCGCTGGTCGGCCGATAACTCCGCCAAGTAGTCTCGAAAAGACTCTCGGTCCATGATGATTGAAGTTGAATTCGCCCCCGTTTCATCCACGGGCATTTCCCGCCAGATTCCGTTGAAAGCAAAAAACGTAAACACAACTCCCGCCGCAACTGCCAGAATCGGCACAAGCACCTGCCAATGACTACTTTTCCGCCCCAATCGATCCTGGGCCAGTGCATCATTTGCCAGTGCATCATTTGCCAGTGCATTACCTTGAGCGGGAGCGACCGGCGTCGAATTTACCCGTGCTGAATTTACCTGTGCCGGAACACCCTCGGAGTCCTTGCGTTTGGCCTTTGGACTCGACCGCAAGCTTGAGAAGCACTTTGTCAAAGCCTGCTCTTCCAAGAATGCCAAAGCGCACTCACGCCACAAAGTGGGAGTGGCTTCCATCGCCAACAACAAATCGCGGTACTGTTCATCGCTCAGCCGATCGTCGACCAAACGCTGCCAGGTTAGAGTATCCACTGAATCGGCCAACTCGAACCCGAGCGGATCGAGCCCGCCGAGTTCGAGTTTCGGATACGCTACCTCGTCCGATCGGCGAGGAACCTCGTTGTTTCCCTCCGAATGATTGGGCGTCATGATCTTATTTCCATCCGCGAGTCAGCCAGCGTGCTGCCTGCGACCCTTCAAAATTCGATAAATTGGCACCGCCAACATGGCGACGCTCTCCGGTTGGTTGCTGGAAAACCGTACAAACTTGCACAAAACTTGCTCGATTTCCGTGATTTGGTTTGGCCCGACCCTATTCGTTGCCGTTTGGAAGTTCGCGTTTCTCGATCTCACGCCGCAAACGTTGGCGGGAACGGTGCAAACGAGCCTCGACAGCACTATGACTGATGCCCAACTGATCCGCGATTTGTCCGTAGCTCCAGTTCTCGGCGTACTTCATCAGCAAGATCTCGCGATCTTCCGCTTTCAATTCTGCCAACGCCGCTCGGACCGTCGCAGCTCGTTCGCGATCCAGCAACCAAGTCAACGGATCGAACGCCCCGTCGTCGGAATCGGTCGGAGTTTGGCGAGCGGCATATCGTTTGAGCAGATTGCGCTTTCTGCCCATTTTCCGTCGATAGAGCAGCGCTTGCCGGATCGCCAACTGATACAGCCACGAGCCCACTTTGGCCGGGTCGCGGATTGGAGCTGCTTGGCGAACTGCGGCCATTCCCACTTCTTGCAGGCATTCGTCGACGGCTTCCGCTTCGCCCAACCGCACGAACAACAACCGCCTCAGCCAAGACAAGTTTTCTCGTAAGATTTGGTCCCAATCGAATGCAAACGGTACCGGCTCGGTCAATCCGGTTTCCCCGATCGCCAACACAGTTTCGTTAGAATCAGGCCTAGAATTCACTGGAAGTCCACACGTGGCCAGCCCCGCATTGCCGCCTCATCATAACCGACTAGACTGTCCCGTGCACGCCACGCAAATGTAACCTTTCCAGACCAGAGGCGGTCCGCCATGTCCCAACCCACTGTCGCTCGCCAAGCCTATGGCGAACTCCCAAATCGCGATCCGGTCACCATGTTCATCCTGAACAGTGGCGACGGTCTGTTGGTCAAGGTCATGTCCCTGGGGGCAACCCTAATGACCGTCGAAACCGCAGATCGAAATGGACAAATGGCCAATTTGGTAACCACTTGTCCATCCCTCGACGAATGGCTCGCTTGTGGCTCGTTTTTTGGCAGTACGGTCGGACGATTCGCCAACCGGATTGCCAAAGGGCGTTTTTCAATTGACGGCCAAGAATATCAGTTGGCCACCAACAACGGCCCGAATCACTTGCACGGAGGCGTTCAGGGATTCGATAAAAGGAACTGGACTGCCGAGACATTCCAAAGCGAAACCGAGGCCGGCGTTCACTTTTCGCTTACCAGCCCCGACGGCGACGAAGGCTATCCCGGAACGGCGACCGTCCGGGCCACGTATCGAGTCAGGTCTGGCAAACGACTCAACACCAGCTACGAAGCCCAGACCGACAAACCGACGGTCATCAACTTGACCAATCATGCGTATTGGAACTTGGCCGGGCACGATTCGGGCTCGATCGAATCTCAGGAGCTACGCTTGTACGCTCAGCAGTATTTGGACGTGGACGATGGACTGATCCCGACAGGCGAGTTAATCGATGTGACGAACACGCCGTTGGACTTTTTGCGTCCCACGCCGATTGGTAAAGGACTTTCGGAACTATTGGAAACGCCGGCTCGTGGGTTCGATCATTGTTTTGCCGTCGATGGGCTGGTTGGTCAATTGAGAGACTGCGCCGATGTTGTCGATCCCCAGTCCGGGCGAACACTGCGGGTGCAAACGACCCAACCCGGAGTTCAGTTGTACACGGCAAACCATTTTGACGGTCGCGACCATTGTGGGGCTTACCCACGCTTTGGCGCGTTCTGTTTGGAGACACAAGGCTTTCCCGATGCTCCGAACCAAGAGCGTTTCCCCTCCTGTTTATTGGAGCCCGGCCAGAGATACCAACAAGAAACCGTTTGGCAATTCGGTATCCGTGGCTCATAATGTGGCTCTATCACTCGATCGGGGTTGTTTGATGGATTTCAGTCGGCACGACTGTCCGGAAAAGGTTTTTGTATGAACAAGTATTTTGTCACCGGTGTGGCTGGTTTTATTGCCTCGCGAGTCGCCAGTCTGCTTTTGGCGGAAGGTCATCAGGTGGTCGGCATGGACAATCTGAACGATTATTACGATGTCTCGCTCAAGCAGCATCGGGTGGACGCTTTGCGAACTCAACCCGGAGCGGACCAGCGGTTCACGTTCGAGAAGATCGATCTGGAAGACCGAACGGCGATCGCTCGTTTGTTCGATCAACACGGGAACTTTGATGCCGTCGTCAATTTGGCGGCCCGCGCGGGCGTGCGTTACAGCATGATCAACCCGGCGATCTACATGACGACCAACGCCATGGGCAGCCTGTACCTGTTGGAAGAAATGAAACAACGGGGCATGAAGAAGTACGTTTTGGCCAGTACATCTTCCTTGTACGCCGGACAAAAAATGCCTTTCACCGAAGACTTGGCGGTGAACACTCCGATTTCATCATATGCCGCATCGAAGAAAGCGGCGGAGTTGATGGCCTATTCGCATCACTATCTTTATGGGATCGACGTCTCCATTTGCCGCTACTTCACGGTTTATGGCCCGGCCGGCCGACCTGACATGTGCATCTTTCGCTTTATTCACTGGATCGATCAAGGCATCCCGATCGAGTTGTTTGGAGATGGCTCGCAGTCGCGGGACTTCACCTACGTCGATGACATCGCACGCGGAACCATTGCTGCGACCAAAGAGGTCGGCTACGAGATCTTCAATTTGGGTGGTGGCAATCAACCCATCACGTTGACTTTGATCATCGAGAAGCTCGAGAAACTACTAGGGAAGAAAGCCTTGATCGAGAACAAGGAATTCCACAAGGCCGACATCAAGTCCACTTGGGCCGACATCGACAAGGCCGGACGAATTTTGGGCTGGAAGCCACAGGTCACCCTCGATGAAGGTTTGGCCGCCTGCGTCCGTTGGTACCAAGAAAACTTGCCTTGGTCCAGTCAGATTGAATTACCGTAAGTTGCCCACGGAATTCTATCGCGAGCGTCCCGTTATCAAAAATTCCAAGAATCCGGAACGAACCCGATTGAGCGAGCGCTGGTGTACCGGCTTTAGCCGGCCGGAGCGCAACAGAGCTCTTTTCAAAGTTCGATTGTAGCAGTCGCAGCAATTCCGAGGAAAGCAGCGACCGCAACGCTCGTAGAGATGAAATCTGTTCAGCGACGAAAAAACTCGGGCATGTGGACCTTGGTTCCTTCCAGGACACGGGTCCGGCAGGATAAAATTAGAGTCATGCTTGCCGTCGTCCTATTTTCTATCGCTTGTGGTTTTGCCGCGCTCAGCATCGGCGCGGCGATGGCGTTTTCATTCTGGCTCTTTCGTCAGACGTCACGGCTGAATCGACTCCCTGACGGCGTCGCACAAACTCGCGCGGATTCCGACTCACCAGCGATGTTGCCGGCTTTTTCCCCCGAAGCTGTAGTCATTCTTTGCGTTCGCGGACATGACCCCTTTTTAGCAGAGACGATCCGAGCCTTAGCCCGGCAAGACTATTCCAACTATCGACTTTTGGTCGTCGTGGACCATCGACTTGATCCCGCCTGGCAAGTGGTCGCCAGCGTCAAGTTCGAACTGGGCTTGAACGACTTGCAGTTGGAGTTGCAAGAACTACAGCAGCGACACGAACAATGCGGCCTCAAATGCAGCGCGTTACTCCAAGCCGTTGAAGGCCTTTCGCCAAGCACGACAACCGACCGAGTCATCGTCACGATCGATTCGGACGCGGTTCCCGATAAGAGTTGGCTGGACAATCTATTGCGCCCGTTGGCGGATGGCTCGGTGGGGGCCACAACCAGCAACCAATGGTTTGAGCCCCGTTCGCTGGCTATCGGTTCTTGGGTTCGCGCGGTGTGGCAAGCCGGTGCGATCGTCCCCACGGCGATGTTGAGCAACCCGTGGGCCGGTACGTTTGCCATTCGCCACGCCGACATTTTGGCCAGTGGCTTGTTGGACGATTGGCGGACCTCCATTATCGACGATGGCCCCGTTCGCGAAAACATCAAACGACTTGGCAAAAGCATCGAGTTTGTTCCTCAGAATTTGGTCATCAACCGCGAAGATTGCAGCCTCGATTTCTGTTTTCGTTACGTCGCTCGAATGCTTACTTGGAGTCGTTTATTCGAGTCCACGTTTTGGATTACATGTGTGCACGCGTTTTTTACCTCATCACTTCAAGCCAGTGTCGTGGTATGGTGTTTCGCTGAGTTGGCCATGGCCATGAGCGGCACGCTGAGCGAAACTGTTTGGAATCGATTGATTTGGCCAATCGGCGCCGTAGCGGTATTGTTGTTCAGTCAAGTCGCAGGCTACCTGATCGTACGTCATGCCATCTTGCGCGGCTCTTTGTCCGCGGCCAAGTCCCAGGAGTCGAAGCCTGGCTCGCGTCCTTTGTCCTGGTTGACTCGGCTCACCTGCGTCACCCTGTCTGTGCCGTTGGCAACAACGGCCTATGCTTTGGGTTGTCTACGAGCGTTGCGAGTCAAGCGAGTCGTTTGGCGAAAAATCGCGTACGACGTGGAAAATGGTCGGCGAATCAAGATGCTCGACTACGCCCCCTTTGTCGCGGAAAAACCCACGGCTCTCGAAAACCACTCGGTCTAAGTTGGACCGATTCGTTGACTCGTTTAGCAAACCAAAGCCACAGAGACCGCAACGCTGTTGTCGTGGACGGGGAGTTATTTGAGTTCGTTACGTGCTATCTCCTGCAAGGCTTCGTCGGCTGCTTGCAGCGTTTGATCGATCAGTTCGTCGGTGTGGGCCAGCGATACGAACAACGCTTCGAATTGGCTGCACGGCCAATACACGCCGCGATCCATCAAAGCCCAAAAGAATTTGGCAAATCGTTGCGTATCGCAGCGACTGGCCGACGACCAATTGGTGATCGGTTCGTCGTGAAAAAACAGTGTCAACATACTGCCGACGCGGTTCAATTGATGAGGCACGGCATGCTTCTTCGCCGCCGTCACCAAACCCGCCGCCAAGCGAGCCGATTGTCGTTCCAAGATCTCATAGTTTGTGGCGTCGCGTAGCATTTCCAAAGTCGCGATCCCGGCGGCTGTGGCTAACGGATTGCCACTCAGAGTACCCGCTTGAAAGACCCTCCCGGCCGGTAGGACGTTTTCCATGATCCAGCGTTTGCCACCGAACGCCGCCAAAGGGAGACCGCCGCCTACAATTTTGCCCATGACGGTCAAATCTGGATCGGCACCAAACAATTTTTGGGCTCCACCGTTGTCAACTCGAAACCCACACATCACTTCGTCAAAAACGAGCAACGAGTCGTGCTGTTTGGTGAGCGTTCGCAAGGCGTTTAGAAATTCGGCCGTCGGAGTGACGCATCCCATATTCCCACAGATCGGTTCCAAGATGACCGCCGCGATTTCTTGCGGGAACTTCTGAAAGGTCACCTTCAACTGTTCGACATCGTTGTATTCCAACACGAGCGTGTCTTGACTGGTGCCACGTGTGACTCCGGGCGAATTGGGAACGGACAGCGTCGCGGCAGCACTACCGGCCGCCACTAGCAGACTATCGACATGGCCGTGATAGTTGCCGGCAAACTTGATGATCTTATCCCGTCCGGTCGCCCCGCGGGCCAAGCGAATCGCTGACATGGTGGCCTCGGTCCCGGAACTGACCAATCGGACCATCTCGACGCTTGGCACTGCCTGGATAATCAGCTCGGCCAATCGCGTTTCGGCGGTTGTCGGTGCCCCGTAACTGGTACCGTGATCGACGGCCGCGTGAATGGCTCGTTTGACGTTTGGATGTTGGTGTCCCAGAATCATCGGACCCCAAGAGCCGATGTAGTCGATGTAGCGATTCCCATCGATATCGGTCAGCCAAGCTCCCTCGGCGTGTTGAATGAAGATGGGATGCCCGCCAACCGCCCCAAACGCTCGCGCCGCGCTATTGACGCCGCCGGGAGTGACTTGCTTGGCTTGTTCGAATGCCAACCGGCTGTGCTCACGTCTTTCGGAATTCATCATCGTTTGGACTCTCTCATGATTCGTATCTTCTTACCCCGTTCCCTGCACCCCTCTTAGCGAACCCCACCCTTTTTCGTAGTGAAAGTCGCCTCCTTTCGTAGCGAAAGTCGCCAAGACTTTCGGCTCCCGACGCAAGTTCAACCATGCCGAAACTCTTGGCGAGTTTCGCTACCCGTCTACGGACTGAAGCAAACAACGTCCGACTCAAGGCCGCAGACCGTATTCCAATTTACCGAATTCACACAATCTCACGAGGGCGCGGTGCTCACTTGCTGCGAAAACTTCTGTATAATCGGTGACTTCGACCGTGGTGTCCGCGTTTGCAGGCGTCCCCGTTCGCAAGCCAAGAACCAACGGCGAAGAGTCCCGAGCGGCGAGCAAACTCGCGGCTTATCCACCGATGAATTTATTCTCAGGTAGTTCCATGTCCAAACCGAATACCGCCGCCCAACCCAATTTTTTGATTCGCTTCCTGAATATCGTGGAGTGGGTCGGAAACAAACTGCCGGACCCGGCCGTGTTGTTCGTGATTCTGATTGCCATCGTCGGCGTGGTCTCGTGGCAATTATCGCAGGTCGAATTCGTCGAACCAGACCCTCGGAAAATCGGCACGCCTGAAGAAGGTCAGCCAATCGGCGTGATCAATATCCTGATGCCAAGCGAAATCGCCAACACCATGAGTAGCATGGTCAATATGTATGTGACATTTGCGCCCTTGGGTGTGGTTCTGGTCGCGATGTTGGGAGTTGGAGTTGCGGAACGAGCTGGTTTTATCAGCGCCGTACTCAAGGCGATGTTGAACCAGTCACCGAAGTTTCTATTGACCCCGATGGTCATTTTGGTGGCGATTGTCAGCCATACTGCCGTGGATGCCGGTTACGTGTTGGTGATTCCGTTGGCAGGTGTCGTTTTTTACGCGTCCGGTCGACATCCGTTGGCGGGGATCGCGGCCGCGTTTGCCGGAGTCTCCGGGGGCTTCAGCGCCAACTTTGTGCCATCTTCAATCGACCCTTTGCTGGCTGGACTAACGCAAACTGGGGCTCGGGTCTTCGACCCAAACTACGTCGTTAACCCGCTCTGCAATTGGTACTTTACCGCCGCCTCGTCGTTCTTGATTATTTTGGTCGGATGGGCCATTACGGACCTGCTGATCGAACCGAAACTAAAAGACACCCCGATCGATGGCGACATAGCCGAGATTCCGAAAATCGAAGAACTGACCACTCGTGACTATCGCGCATTGGCCTGTAGTGGCGGTGCGTTGTTTCTTGGTCTGTTGGGTTTGTTTCTGTGGGCGCTGCCGTCCAACTCGGCCCTGCGCGACCCGTTGGGCAAGCTCGACTCCGACAGCAACAGCAAATCGAACCTTGGGATGACCTTTGAAGCGACCACCGAGGGCGTGTTCGTAAAGGAGGTTGTGGTGAAAGGCGCTGCGGAGGCGGCCGGGCTCCAAGTTGGCGACCGTTTGGTGAGCATCGGCGGGAAACCGATAGCGCAATGGCTCGAAAAGAAGCAACCCTTGGACGAACAACTGAAAGCGGACAAGCCAGTCATCGTGGAAATCAACCGTGGGGCCGAAGTCAAGCATTCGCTATATTCGCCGAAGTTGATTCCGGGTGCACCCTTGATGAAGTCGATTGTACCGCTGATCTTTATCATGTTCTTTATTCCCGGTGTCGTTCACGGCTACGTATCAGGGAACTTCAAGACCCATCGCGATGTAGTGGCCGGCATGTCCAAAGCCATGGAATCGATGGCCTATTACATGGTGTTGGTATTTTTTGTGGCCTTGTTTATTTTTGCGTTCAATCGCTCGGGCATCGGCTTGATTATTGCCGTGAAGGGCGCCAATGCACTGGAAGGGCAACCTGCTATTCTTGTCATTTGTGGGATTATCTGCTTGACCGCGTTGATCAACCTGCTTATCGGTTCGGCCAGTGCCAAGTGGTCGATGTTGGCGCCGATTTTCGTCCCCATGCTGATGAAACTGGGGATCTCTCCGGAATTGGCTCAAGCTGCCTATCGCGTTGGTGATTCGACGACCAACATCATCACGCCGCTCCTGCCCTACTTCCCGTTGGTGGTCGTCTACGGCCAGCGATACTACAAAGGGACTGGTATTGGAACCATCACTTCTTTGATGTTGCCGTTCTCGATAACGTTCCTCGTGTTGTGGACTTTGTTCCTGTTGGCCTATTGGCAAATGGGCTATCCTTTGGGAATCAATGCCACGTACGAGTACGTCAAGCCTGTATAAGGAACGGATTTCAATGTCGCATCAGGTTCAAGGCGATCTCAGCGGGCAACGGCGCGAGTACGAAAATCCCCCGCTGCAAGACGACCAATTGGCCGAGAGCCCGTTCGTCCAGTTCGAAGGTTGGTACCAGCAGGCCGTCGCGGAAAAGCTGATGGAGCCCAACGCGATGGTCCTGGGCACAGTGGCTCCAACCGGCCGACCCGCGCAACGGACCGTGTTACTCAAGTACTACGACACCGACGGGTTCGTGTTCTTCACGAACTACAACAGCCGCAAAGCTCAGCACTTGGCGCACAACACGCAGGTCTCGTTGCATTTCTTGTGGCTACCGTTGCAACGACAAGTGGAAATCAATGGGACGGTTGAAAAGGTCTCGACGGCCGAATCGCTAAAGTACTTCGCGCTGCGGCCGCGTGGCAGTCAGTTGGGTGCCTGGGTGTCGGAACAGAGTTCCGTGATCTCGTCACGTAGTTTACTCGAAGCGAAGTTTTTCGAACTGAAGCAAAAGTTCGCCAATCGCGAGGTCCCGCTGCCCTCGTTTTGGGGCGGTTATCGTGTGCGCCCAGACCGTTTCGAATTCTGGCAGGGCCAGACGAGTCGACTCCACGATCGTTTTGAATATCAACTACAAACCAACGGCCGGTGGACTCGGCAACGGTTAGCCCCGTAGGTAATTAACGCAGTGACTTGAGATTTTCAGAGAAAGGCGATTGATCATGAATCTGGCAGAATTCACCGCGCGAGTCCAGGACATCTTGGAAAAGCATTTTCCTCAGCAACAGTTTGTGGCGATTCCGGAAGAGGGCGTGGTCGAATGCGATTCGATGCGTTTTGGATTGGCCAATGTCATGGCGGAACTCCATAATACTTCGCTCTCGGAAAAGCAATTCGAAGAAAGAATTGTGCAGCACTTCGGGCAGGCCTTCGCAATGGCCCAAGACGATGTGCTGGTCGCACCCGATTGGGAACGAGCGAAACCGCGTTTGCGACTCCAGTTGGCCAATCTGCTGATCCCTGAATTTTCTCAAACGATCACGTTTCCCTTTTCGCACGAAGTTTGTTCGGCCGTTGTGATCGACGCGGCGCATGGGTACGCGTACGTGAACAAGCAGTACGCCGAATCCTGGAACCAATCGACCGTCGATTTGATCGAAATCGCACGCGAAAACCTCGGGGCGGCGGTCAAAGACACCAATGTGATGCAGATCCCAGCTCCGGGCGGCGTGTCGCTGATAATCGTGCAAGAAACGGATGGATATGCGGCGGCGCGGGTACTGTTGCCCCAGTTCCGCGAATTCCTGATCAAGAACCTGGCGCCATTTGATGGCTTCGTTTGGGTGGGCGTTCCCAACCGCGATTTCTTGATCGCTTGGCCCAACAGTGTCTCGCAAGACACGCATGAATCAATTCGACAACAATTGACGGTCGACGCTCAAAGTCAGCACCACCCGCTGTGCTCGGTACCTCTACGCGTCACCCGGGAAACGATCCAACCTCAGGAATAAAGACCTGGGCTCCTGGGAACAGACCCGCAACTTCGAGCTTGGCCATTTTGGCTACGTTTGCTAACTAATGCACTTCCGTTTGTGAAATCATTCGTTTCCGAACATTCCTCCAGCGACAAAGGACGGAAGTGATGCTGCAAGTAGCCACCAACAATAGCCAAACATCGACCCCGTCACTCCTAGAACGGGCCGAACAGCTGGGTTTGACCTCGGATCGGCTGTTGCATCTCGGGCAGCAACTGGCCATGGTGCTAGTGGTCGTCATCGTCGGCTGGATGGTGGCCGGGATGTTGGCCCGTGCGGTGCGAATCTCGCTGGAAAAGGCCAAACTCGAAGCGACTCTCACGCTGTTCTTCACCCAAGCATCCCGCTGGTTTGTGTTGGTATTGACGGGCCTGAGCGTTTTAAGTCTGTTCGGAGTCGAAACGACGTCGCTAGCAGCGGTCGTTGGCGCAGGCAGCTTGGCAATCGGCTTGGCGTGGCAAGGGGCTCTCAGCAATTTCGCGGCGGGCATCATGCTTTTGGTGTTTCGGCCCTATCGAGTAGGCGACTTGGTCAACGTCAACGGAACCCTGGGCCGAGTCAAAGAACTGGAGTTGTTCACGACCACTTTGGACACGTTGGACAATCGCCGCTTCATCGTTCCCAACGCCAGTATTTTCGGCAGCACGATCGAGAACCTCAGCTACCACCAGAACCGACGCGTCGAGGTAGCCGTCGGCGTTAGCTACCAGGCCGACATCGATCACACGCGGGTGGTGCTGCGGGAGGCAGTATCCAGTGTCGCTGGGGTCTTGGCGGATCCAGAACCCGTGATTTATCTGGTCGAACTCGGCAGCAGCACCGTCAATTGGTCCGTGCGCGCCTGGGCTTCTACAGCGGACTATTGGCCAATTAGAGATCGGCTGACTCGGGCGGTCAAAATTCACTTGGACGCAGCCGGTGTACAAATTGCCTTCCCCCAACTGCACGTTCATCTTGAGCAGATATAATACGCCGTGGCCCAATGGGCACGTTTTTGAAAAACAGCTATCCTTCGCGAGGTCGAGCCAATTCTCGCCCGCGATCAGGTTCCGCTACTGGTGTTTGAATCGCAACTGGTGTTTGAATAAGGTGAGACAATGCAATTTCGTATCGCGATCCATGGTGCTGCCGGTCGTATGGGCCAACGTTTGGTCGCCTGTGCCGCAGCGGATCCGGAAGTCCTATTGGTCGCTGCCATTGACGCTCGCAATTCCCCGAAACTGGGACAGGACAGTGGTACCGTCGCGGGAATTGGCCCCAACGAGATTCCGATCACCGCCGATTGGTCGGGGCGTTGTGATGCCGTCATCGACTTCAGTTCGCCGGAGGGAGCCAAAGCTGCACTCGAACTGTGCCTGAATCTCCGCCTGCCATTGGTCCTGGCGACGACAGGAATGACGCCAGAATTCTTGGCAGAGCTCGAAACAGCAGCTCACGAGATTCCGATTCTTACGGCCCCCAATATGAGCACGTCGGTGAATCTGGCGATCTATCTATCGCAAATGGCGGCCCGCGTGATGAAGCAGGTCGGCATGGACACGGATGTTGAAATTGTGGAGCGGCACCATCGCATGAAACACGACTCCCCCAGTGGCACCGCGTTGAAATTCGGTGAAGTCATCGCCAAAGAACTGAACCTGACCGAGTCGGTTCACGGTCGCCACGGAATGGTTGGCCCTCGGCCGCAGAATGAAATCGGCTACCACGCGGTACGCACCGGTGACGACGCGGGTCAACACTTGGTCATCTTCGGCATGTTGGGCGAGACTTTAGAAATTCGGATCGCCGCCGTCAACCGTGATGGGTACGCGCGTGGCGCGATCGCTGCGGCAAAATTCCTGTGCAGTTGCGGTCCGGGCATGTACTCGATGTCCGACATGCTTGGCTTTTGAAAACAGTCCCATCAATGACCGGCTCGGTTGATGAAGGAGCTTACGCGACCAGTTCTTCTTTTTCGCCAGTGCCTCGCGGTGCGATCGTACCGGCCTCTTCGAGCGAGCGAACGATGTCGACGATTTCCTGTTGGACCTTTTCGACATCGGACAACTTGACGGCTCCCAGGAATTCCACTTCTTCTTGCAGTGTCTGAGCCGCCCGTTGCGACATGTTGCCCATAATTTTTTGCTTGAGGTCTTCGCTGGCACCTTTTAGGCCCATGGCCCATTTGGCCCCGTCGACGTTCTTCAGAATCTGTTGGATGTCCTTGTCGCCTAACTTGCCGATGTCCTCGAACACAAACATCAACCGGCGGATCTCTTCCACCAATTCCGGGCTTTCCCGCGACAACTGATCCAAGATCGTCCGTTCGGTGTTTCGATCCGCGATGTTCAAGATCTCTGCGATGCTGCCCACGCCGCCGGTCTTGTCGAACGATTGGCTCATGAGGTTGGCCATCCGGAACTCAAGGCCTTTTTCGACCGAGCGAATCACCTCAGGACTTGTTTGCCCCATATTGGCAATTCGCCGAATCACCGCGACTTGCCGATCGGGTTGCAAGCCCGCTAAGAGTTCGGCACCATATGCGGGTGGCAAGTAGGTCAAAATCAACGCAATGGTCTGCGGATGCTCGTCCGAAATAAACGTCAGAATATGTTGCGGGTCGATCTTCTTCAAGAAACCAAACGGCAAGGACTCGACGATTTGTCGCACGTTTTCAAACGATTCTTTGGCCCCTTCACCCAAGGCCTCATTGATCAGGTTGCGAGCCAATTCCAAATTGCCAGACATGCCTCCGTTGGCCGATCCGCTGGAATCTGCAAATTCATTGATAATGGCGTTTTGCTCTTCGACCGAAACTCGGCCAAGCGATGCGATTTCGATCGAGACACTTTCGACTTGAGCTGGAGAAAATTTGACCATCAACTTACCCGCCAAGGATCTGGGCAAACACGTCAGCAAAATCGCCGCCTTTCGCAAGTTGGGGATCTCGCCTTTGGTCAAGTTGCTCACGGATGCAGCGTTCATGCAGCGTTGTGCCAATCTGAAAACTTGAACCAATCGACGTGCGTCCAACCTCGAACGAGGCCAAAGAGAAAGCCGCACTTGTTCCTAATCGGCAAAATCGGCAAAACCGCTTGATTCGTTTTTCAGTGCTAGCAGCAACTTGTGCTTTTTCACAATCAAGACTTAGGGTTTCCATTGGGAATAATACGCACGACAACGGTTAACCGCGTGGGCATCGCCCCGCGCTGGGGCGTAGCATGCGATAGATCGCCAACCCCCAACCGCCGAGAATCCCAAAGGGAGCGCCGATCATCAAGACGATGCTTAGGGCATAACCGTACTGCAAACGGCCCCCGTGTTCGGCCAACGTATCCTTGCAATTCGGACAAGCCAGCGCCACCTCGGAAAACAGCAACGTTCCGATGACTGCGATACCGGCAATGACCGGCCAACAGCAAGCACGACTCAATTCCGGCACTGGATACCACCTTCCAACGGCATCGCGATCACTTTGATAGTGGCACAAACCACCAATACAGCATAAAGTAGACTAGTACCCCTGTCAACGAAACATACAGCCAAATGGGATACGCCCATCTCACCAATCGACGATGGGCGGCACGTTGGTTCGACACACCCAGCCACACCGCCCAACCGGCCAAAAACGGGACCGTGATCGCCAACAGAACGTGGCTACCCAACAGAAGGGCGTAACCCCAAAAAGCGATTTCCGGGTAATCGGCGCGAGGAAACAATTTGTTCCCTTCCATGAAAATCCGAGTCAAGTAACTCACCAAAAACACCCCTGACACTCCCAATGCCGTAAATATGAGCTGCTTGTGCAACTGTTCTCGTCGGGACTTGATTGCCACCAACGCCAAGACCAGTAAGATCGTCGCCAGCCCATTGAGTACCGCGTTAACGTGAGGGAGGTAGCCGACCAGCGTATTCATGATTTGTCTTTGATATCGGGTGTGAGTTGAGTGATCGACCAAATTGTTCGAGAGAAAATTCCTGAAAATCACGCAATGACCAGCGTGGCCGCACCAGTCTAACTCCCGACCAAATGACACAGCAAGGACGTGTCGGACGGTAACCCCCGCCGGCCTTCCACTCCCGTTACCCGCCGTGACGCGGCAAAAAGGTCATTCGCAGACAACCGGCGCCTGTTTGACGTCTTCGTTTGACGAACGCTAGAATGGAACGTGAGACGAGCCACATCTACCCCGAGCGAAACCGCAAAAGCAAGCGATGTTATCACCGCTGGAATTCAATCCGACCGAATTGATCGCTGAAAAATCGGATCGAGAGCTTGAGGCGTTTTTCGGCCAACTGCAATCGTTCCTCGAATGGACAGATGCGGATGCGAAGGTCGTCAAACATCTGGCCGAGCTGGTTCGGCCCCACTTTCACGAGATGGTCGACGATTTCTATTCGGAAATTCTGCGGCATGCCGCGACTCGCCAAGTCCTGCAGGATGACCGACAAATCGTTCGATTGAAGCAAACATTGTTGTTGTGGCTGGAGCAATTTTTTTCGGGCAATTACGATCTCGCCTATGTGCAGGCCCGTTGGCAAGTCGGGCGACGGCACGTCATGATTGGACTGGACCAGTCTTATGCGACTGCCGCGTTGGGGCGTCTGAGGATGCGAATGATTGCGGTGATTATCCACGGATTACAAAACGATCCGGCAGCCGTTGTTGCTTCACAGCTCAGCGTCAATAAACTACTCGACTTGGAATTGGCCATTGTCAACGCGGCCTATCAATTGAGTTTCGCTCGGCTGATGGAACTATCGGCCAAACAACAAATGCTACAGTCGGAACGCTTGGCCGCGATTGGACAAATGGTCACCGGTTTAGCCCATGAGAGTCGCAACGCGCTACAACGCAGCCATGCCTGCTTGGAAACTTTGGCCCTGGAAATCGAGGATCGCCCCGATGCGATCCGGTTGGTGCAGCGCGTCCAAAACGCCTTGGACCATTTGCACACGCTTTACGAAGAAGTTCGCAACTACGCCGCGCCAATCAAGCTGGATCGACAAACCGTGAGCCTGCCAAAGTTGGTCGTACGATGTTGGCAGCAATTGGAACATAAATGGAAACCCCTGAAGTCCAGGCTCCGCCTGCAATTGGCCGATGGGTTGAATGGCGACGTACAATGGGATCCTGTTCGAATCGAACAAGTGCTCACCAACCTGTTCCAAAACGCGATCGACGCCAGTGGCGAAGCGGGCGAGATTTTCTGTGAAGTGCGGCACGACCATGGAACCGATGGCGCCGGCGATGATGATGCCACACAAGAACGGTCGCCCACCAATTCGCCAGTCGCCAACGTGGCCAGGGTCGTGATTGACGTCTCGGACAGTGGGCCTGGGATCAGTGTTTCACCGCCACAGCGAGTTTTCGAGCCATTCTTTACCACCAAGACCAAAGGAACGGGACTCGGACTAGCCATCACTCGCCGCGCGATCCAAGCCCATGGTGGCGAAATCGATCTCGTCCCCGGAACCAGATCCACGTTTCGAATTACTTTACCGACATCGGCTTGACTGTGCGAAAGGGCACGTCAAAGTGGTGCGATATAGCACGTGTCGATTCGTCGGCCACCGGATGAGTCAGGGTCGTCGGTCCTGCGAAGGGTAAACAGTCCGCAGTTTTTAGATCCAAGCGATTTAAAAACAACTTGAGCCCAGTCTCGGCATAACGTTTGCACGGAGGTCGTCGTTCGGCTCCGCAATGGTGCGTACGAAACCAGGGGGGGGTCCGAAAGTGTGTCCAAGGTCAAATGGCACGCTTGATTGTGGCCACTGGGCATCAACGGATGGACAATCATGGCAATCGTTGACCATTCCATTCGAAACAATGTTCAACAACCTCCGCGCAATAACTCTACCTCTATGTCATTGATTGATCGAACACTCGTCAAATTGTTGATTGTGGATGACGAAGAGGATTTTCGTGATGCCGCCGAAGTGTATTTTAGGCGTTTGGGTTACCAAGTCGTGGCCGCTCGGGATGGCCTCGAGGCTTTGGAGATCGCCAAGAACCAACAACTCGATGTTGCGGTCGTGGACATCCACATGCCGGGGATGTCCGGGATCGATCTGTTGATACGGTTGCGAGAGGAAGATCACGAAGTTCAAGTCATCATGTTGACCGGTGGCGGCACGATCGAGAATGCCGTCGAATCGATGAAACGTGGAGCTCGAGATTTTCTCACCAAACCCGCCAAGTTGAATGAACTCGACATCACGATCCAAAAGGCCTACAAATCGGGCCGCTTGGAAAAAGAGAATCGCAACTTGCGACAGGTGCTGCAACACATCGCTCCACCAGCCGAGATCATTGGTCAATCCAAGGCGATGCAAGATGTCTTTCGCTTGATCGAGAAAACGGCGGTCACCGATAAGCCGGTGTTGATCCAAGGTGAATCGGGGACGGGTAAAGAATTGGTCGCCCGCGCCATTCATCGACGCAGTGCGTTGGCGACCCAACCGCTTGTGGTGATCAACTGTGCCGCCCTCCCCGAGACGTTGCTGGAAAGCGAACTGTTCGGCCACGAGAAGGGTGCGTTTACCGGCGCGGTCGCTTCGAAACCTGGTTTATTCGAATTGGCCGACGGTGGGACTTTGTTCATCGACGAGTTTGGAGAACTGGCCGGTCCATTACAGGCCAAGTTGTTGCGAGTATTGGAAGATGGATCGATGCGCCGGGTCGGTTCGGTCAAGGAACGTCGCGTGAAAGTTCGCTTGATCGCGGCGACCAATCGCGACTTGGCCGAAGAAGTACGAGCGGGCCGATTTCGTGAGGACCTGTACTATCGCATCAACGTTCTGACGATTCCGCTACCGCCGCTGCGACAACGAGACGGCGACATTGAATTGCTGATCAAGCACTTCGTCGGACCGGACTGGAGGATCAGCCCCAACTTGATTCAAGAACTCCAGCATTACAGTTGGCCGGGAAATGTTCGTCAGCTACAAAATGCCATCGATCGCGCGAAGATCCTCGCGGATGATGACGAAGTGTTGTCGGAGAACCTGCCAGCCGAAGTTTGCGGGCAGGTCAGACCCAGCGTCGTGAATGTGGGTACAAATCAAGTCGATCTAGAAACACTCAACAAATTGCACGTCGAGCAAATTTACAATCAGTATGGCCGCAACAAAAGTCGCACGGCCAAGGCGCTTGGAATCAATCGCCGGTCACTCTATCGCCTGCTCGAAAAATATGGAATTGGTGACTGACCCGAAACTCGAAGCGGCGCCTGGGTTGAACGGTTTCCGCTTTAACGCACGGTGAATGAAAAAGGCCATTTATCAAGCGCTGGTGTACCGGCTTTTGCCGGCGGGGTGTTTGAAAAAGCTCTGTTCAGCTACCCCGCCGGCTAAAGCCGGTACACCAGCGCTTGCTAAATGGCCACTGTTACGAATTCTCGGATTTTCCTACCCCGCCGGCTAAAGCCGGTACACCAGCGCTTGATAAATGGCCATGGTGTTGGTGCCAAGTTTCTAAGACTACGGGCAATTAGAACTCAACTATTGGTTGAATAGTTGTGGGGTGAAGCGTTCCTTCGAATACACGGTTCGATCGAAGTTCGGAACTTGCGCTTTGAGCCGCTCGCCTTGAATGCGTAGGATTCGTTCAAAATATGGGAACGGCATCGGTCCACCGTAGCGTTGAATCGAATAAAAAAACGCTTCGTTGACCAAGGCTTCCGGCAAATGCCCCTGTTCGACCAATTGGACGACTTCGGCCACGAACTTCTTCTCCTCGGGCAAACGCGGTTGCAACTGCTGCAAACGGTCCTGCAGGCGAACGTTGGTGGCCGAACGAGTTGCTTGAAAACCGAAGGTCGTGGGTAGACTTGGTTCGAAGTTGGTCTGCAGCTTGGGTTCGAACATCGTGGTTGGTTGGAACTCAAAATTGGTTTTGAGTTGTGGGTCGTGCGCCAACCCAAATTGAGCCGTCGCTGAGGCGGACCAACCGGCAACCGCCAAGAAAGCCACGTAGGGGATCACTTTTCCCAGAGAATTCAGCGAAAATTTGGAAATCGACATGCGCTCACCTATGAACGTCCCAAACAACGGCAGGAGCCCAACGCTCCGTCTCTGGTTTCGTCGGATCGCGGGTCGCCGTCACATTACGAAAAATCGTTACAACCCGCGAAGTTTAACGTGTTTGCAATCCATCGCTGCTAGCAAGACCCCCCACGTAGCCTACCGACCATTGCCCGATGAGGATCGTATGAATGGTTAGCGCTACTGTGAATTCTGCACGCAGTAAAGGAATTTGTCCGAGCGGAGGAGCAGGCGGTTGCCGGCGACCGCGGGACTAGCGTTGAACACGCCGCCGTCTCGCAAATCGTTGACCGCTAACTGTTTGAACTCGGGGCCAGCCGCGAGCACAAACATCTTGCCTTCGCGTGTGAGATAATACAGTCGGCCGTCCGCGAGCAGTGCCGAAGCATAGAATTGACCCGCTCGTGAAAGACGTTCTTCATACACCACTTCACCGGTGTCCGCCTTGACGCAGAAGGCAACTTCACGCGATTCATGAGCCCAATACAAGTGGACGTCCAGATAGACGGCGGATGACACGTTGGACCCTTTGTTTGTGGTCCAGAGCCGGTGAGTGGCGGTCACTTCGCCCGAACCACCGGCGCGAATCGCCAACGAAGCAATACCCGACCGTCCGCCCAAACAATAAATGATGCCGTCCGCCGCAATGGGACACGGCACCATATACCAACCGATGTCCGTCTTGCAGGACCAAAGCGTTTTTCCGGACGATGGATCAAAGGCAAAAACGGTTCCGGCGGTTGGGACGACCAATTCTTCCCGACCGGAATCAGCCGTCACAATCAATGGCGTATTCCAGGCTTCGCGAATTTCGCCCGCCCGCCAACGTTCTTTGCCAGTCTGTCGATCCAAGGCCACGACCGATTCACTTTCGACACTCGCATTGATCAAGACCAGATCGTTGTACAAGACGGGCGACGCCGCCGAACCCCAGCCATTGGTTTGTGAACCCACGTCCGCCTGCCAGACCTGATGGCCGTCATGATCGAAGGCAAACACGCCCGACTTGCCAAAGAAGACATAAATTCGGTCGGAGTCGACCGCAACCGAGCTTGCGGCAAAGCCATGGTCGCGAATCGAATCTTCTTCAGGGAGCTTGGCGGGAACCGCTTTTTCCCAGATCAACTTTCCATCTGCCAAATCGTAGGCCAACAAATGTCGCTTCAATTGACCTGGGCTTCCGCCCGACTCGCCCGGCACAAAAAAGCCGGTGTAGGCCGTCAGATAGACGCGGCCGCCAAAGACCACCGGCGTCGAAGCTCCCGCGCCGGGCAAAGGCGTTTTCCACGCGATGTTCTTGTCAGGCCCCCATTCCATCGGGAGGCCGGTATTCGTCGAGATTCCCATGCCGGCCGGGCCGCGAAAGGCTGGCCAATCGGTCCCGTCACTCGCCCGAACGATTCCAGATCGAACTGGTTCCGAAGTGGAGCGATCTTCCTGGGCCAGTTGCGGCAATGGCCCCGTCGACGAGGCCGAAACGGATGTCGCCGAGCCCTCCGCGGCAGTCGGGCTCTGATTCGAACAAGAAATCTGCGACACTAAACTGAAACTTATCAAACCAGACACGATTAGAAAGCGAGCGTTCAAGGGACACCTCCTCAGTTTTCACTTCAACCCACAAAGCTTGATTCTAACAGAACATTCGGCTCAAACCAGCATCGGCGCGCTAACCGCTTCGATCCCGAGAATCGCTAACTTGAGCTTTTACGACTGGGCAACCCTCAGAGACTGCGGGAAAAGTGTCGATTGCCTAATCTTTCCGGGTTGCAATGGCTGAAACAGGAACAACGGGTGGAACCCGCACCAGCGCGACGTTGCTGGGTTACGCAACCACGGAAAGTACAACATGAGTTGGCGAGCATGGCTTCGCTCCATAGTCGGTGAGGTGTTGGATTGGACGAAATCGCGTTCTGCGGAGCCGCGACCTTCGTTCATCCACGTCGAGGAATTAGAACGACGCGTTTTCATGAGCGCCTCGCCCTTGGGCGTTTTCGTCCCCGAAGCGGATCTACCCGCCGGCTTTGCATCACAGGATCTCGACCTCCAAGACCCCATTTGGGCATGGCCGTTCGACGGATCAGTCGGATCAGTCGGATCAGTCGGATCGGTCGGATCGGACGGATCGGACGGATCGTCGCTGCGGCGTGAGCTTGTGCTTTTGGATACCGGGGTCCACAACTTCCAACAAGTATTGGAAGACCTGTGGTCCAACACCGACCCGAATCGTCAACTTGAAATTCGGTTGATCGATCATCAGACCGATGGTTGGACACAAGTCAATGATCTGTTGTCCGGTTATCAACCCGGTTCGTTTGATGCAATACACGTCTTTTCGCATGGTACGGACCGTGCGTTCAAATTGGGTTCGACGTGGATCGATTCCAATGCGTTGGCGCAAAAGCAACAAGACTTTCAACTTTGGGGTTCGGCCCTAAGTGAACAGGGGGACTTGTTGTTCTACGGCTGCGAACTGGCCGGTGGCGACGTTGGTCGCCAAATGCTGAATCAAATCGCCGACTGGACGGGAGCCGATGTCGCGGCCAGCACCACGTTGATCGGTGCAGCGACTTTGGGCGGCAATTGGACCTTGGAACATCAACTCGGAACGATCGAATCCGAAATCATCGTCAGCGCCGCTCTGCAAGACACTTGGCACGGTCTATTGGCCACATTCACCGTGACCAACACCAACGACAGCGGTGCCGGTTCGTTGCGTCAAGCGATTGTCGATGCGAATGCGCTCGGTGGAACGGATACGATCACCTTTAATATCAGTACAGCGGACCCGGGCTATGTGGATCCGACACCAGGTGCGCCGCTAAGCGGTGATGAATACTGGTCGATTGCTGTTCTTACAGCGCTACCCAATATTACCGACATCCTTATTCTCGATGGAACGACCCAGGCGGGTTGGTCCGCTGGCTCACCCGTCATCGAACTCAATGGTGATAACTTGGGTTCTGGGGTCGATGGCTTGCGGTTGGTGGCCGGAAGTGATGGCTCGACCATTCGCGGGCTAGTAATCAATCGCTTTAGCGGTGACGGAATTGAAGTCAATAACTCGGCCAATCACATCATCGTGGGCAACTACATTGGAGTCGCGCCTGATGGTTCAACTCTAGCCGGAAATTCGCAACATGGCATTCACTTGCTCAGTGGTGCTGTCAATTCACGAGTTGGAGGTGTCAACTCAGGTGAAGGAAACATCATTGCCGGGAACACCTTGAATGGCATTTATGTGTTCGATGCGACGACCACTGGTCATGCGATTCTGGGGAACGTATTTTTCGCCAACGGTGGACTGGCAATCGATCTGGCCCCCGACGGAGTGACCGCCAACGACTCCGGTGACGGTGATACTGGGCCTAACCAACTTCAGAACTTTCCGGTGCTTACCAGTGCCACATCAGCTGCCAACGGTACAACGATTGTGGGAACGGTGAACTCCAACGCCAGCACGACCTTGCGCATCGAATTCTTCAGCAATCCCGATGGAACTGCTGATCCAAGTGGGCACGGGGAGGCCCGCCGCTATTTGGGCTTTACGACGGTCACGACCGATGGGTCGGGAGATGCGAGCTTCAACTTTCTGCTCAGTGGCGTTTCGCTAAGCGGTCCAGATACTGTCACCGCGACGGCAACGGTTGATCTGGGCGGTGGTACTTACGGTAGCACTTCGGAGCTGGCGGCGAACATCGCGGCCTCAGGTCAGTGGTATGGTACCACTGGGGATGACACGCTGATTGGCGGCAGCGGGAATGACACGATTCATGGTGTGGCAGGTAACAACACCATTTTCGGTGGGGATGGCGACGACACGATCTATGGTGACGATATCACGGTGGCTGACGTGCTCGCCGCAGACCCGACGCTGCAATACAACGCTGTCACGGGCAAGTTCTACAAGCTCATCGACACAACCGCGACCTGGTGGGCAGCACGCGACGCTGCTGCGGCGATGAGTGTCCTGGGAATTCAAGGACGGTTGGTCTCGATTCACAGCGCGGCGGAAAACACATTTGTCCAGAGTTTGACGGGGGGCAACAACGTATGGTTGGGAGCCACCGACCGAGGCCACCAGAATGCCTGGAAATGGACGGATGGCACGTTCATGGAATACCAGAACTTTGCCGCTGGAGAACCCAATGGTCTACAATTGGAAGACGGGCTGTTGATGAACGGGGCCAACGGCACCTGGAGCGATGCGAATGATATCGCCACTTATCGCTACATTGTAGAATTCACTCCGCTCAACCACAACGATGTGATTACCGGTGGTGGTGGAAACGATACCATCGAAGGTGGTATTGGACGCGACACGGCAATTTTTTCAGGAAACGCTGCTGACTACACAATTACGGACCTTGGCAATGGGACCTGGACGGTTGAGGACAATCGCGGCGGAAGTCCCGACGGGACCGATACCTTGAGTGGCGTTGAGCTATTCCGTTTTGCCGATCAAACCTTCGATACAACACTCAATACATTCAATCAAGCTCCGACCGATCTAGAACTGATCACTCCCGGGAACAATTTGGTAGCTCAACCAATCTCGAACTTGCACTATTACACGGGATACAGTGGATTCCAACACAACGCCGTTCCTATTGCAGGTGGTGGCTATGCGATCATCTACACAACCTACGACTACAACAGCAGCTGGGACTTGATGGTCCAGCGGTATGATGTCAACGATGATGTTGTCGGCGAGCCAGAATTGCTGGATCGCAACATGCTGAACCACGGACAATACGAAACCGACACGGCAGTTTTGACTAACGGTTCGATCGTGGTCGTCTGGCGCGATAGTGCTGCCGACGGTAGTGGCGAAGGTGTTTACTTTAAAGTCTTTGATGCGAGCTTCAACGCGATCACACCCAACCAGCTTCGGGCTAACGTTACCACTTGGAGTCATCAGCAGGAACCGGATATCACAGCCACGGGAGACGGTGGATTTGTCATCACGTGGCGGGGATATGCTGACGAAGATTCCAATGGATTCGCGGATTTTCTCGACGTTTACGCCCGCAAGTTCAATGCCGATGGTACTGCGGCCACTGGCGAGATTGTCGTCGATAACCGAACGGGTCCCAAATACCAACCAGCAGTCGCGGGTTTTGACGATGGGAGTTTTCTGGTCGTCTATCGCAACGATGTCGTCGCTCAAGGCGATGGGTCGGGCGCGACGATCTTAGGCCAATACTACGATGCGTCTGGCAATGCCGTTGGTGGCAAGTTTATCGTGAACACGACAACTAGCGGGGATCAGCACGATGCCCAAGCCTTGAGGCTGGCGGGAAACAAAGTCCTCGTCGCGTATCGAATGTCCGACGGCAGCAGCAACGGCATCTTTGGAAAAATCTATGATAACGCTGGAAATGTTCTGAAAGCTGAATTCCGCCTAAATACGACCTCGAGCGGCGATCAGGCACAACCTGAGTTTCGCTCGTTAGCTGATGGTGGTTTCATCCTCACATACGCTTCCGCAGACGCTGGAAGCAACTATCGCATCCTCGCCCAGCGGTACGACAATAATGGCGATGCAGTCGGCAGCGAATTGGCCCTTGGTGTCTATTCCGCCAATATGCGACAGCATCTAGGTACGGTCGTTCAGCTTTCGACAGGCGATTTGCTTTTTTCCTGGCAAAAAACCAGCAATTTCTCCGCAGCCACGATGACGGACGACTTGATCTATCGCCAGCGGTTTTCGCTTAACGGGAGCGCCTACGTCCAGGAAACGGAGATTTTAGAACTTAACCACTACACGCAGGTTGCTTTTCTGCAACCGCGTGTAACAGCGTTGGCGGCTGGCGGACATGTCGTGGCGTGGCGAAACCAGGGCTTTGAACCCAGTGGTGGGTCCTCTTGGGGAGCATTGGCACAGATTTTTGACAGCAATGGCATAGCTATCGGACCGGCATTTTCGCTGGCCCAGGCCAATCAAGCAAACAATCAATACGATCCTGTGGTCGCGGCCACACCCGACGGCGGTTTCATTGCGACTTGGTACTCCGATGGTGTGGGGGGGGATGGCAGTTCAACCGGTGTGCGGGTTGCCAAGTACAGCGCGACAGGTACGCTGCTCAGCGCAGAAATTTTGGCGAATACCTATACCGTGAGCACTCAGATTAGCCCTGACGTGGCGGTGGCGCCTGATGGTAGCTTCGTTGTCACTTGGCGTTCTGACTATCAAACCCCCGATCCCGGGATCTACGATGTCTACATGCAGCGTTTTGATGCTGATGGAATTAAACTGGGGAGTGAGACGCTGGTGAACGCTGTCACCAACGGCGGCCAGTATCTGCAAAAAGTCGCGACCAACGGCTCGGGTTTGACCATGATCACTTGGGGCAGCACCGTTGGCGATTCGAGCGGTTGGGGTGTATTGGCAAAAATCTACGATTCTTCCGGAAATGTCGTAGTAAGTGACTTTATAGTCAATTCCGCTTTTCAAAGCAGTACCCAATTCTATCCTGCGGTCGCCGCACTTCATGACGGTCGTTTTGTTGTCACATGGCAAAGCTACACCGAAGATGGCTCTCGCTACGGAATCATTGCAAGAATCATCAACACCGATGGTACCTTTGCGACGGGTCACATTATTGTCAATCAATGGACTCCCTCGGATCAACAGTCGCCCGACATCACGCGGTTGGGAAATGGTGGGTTTGCCATCACGTGGCTCAGTTCTGGAGAAGGGCAAAGTTATGCCGTTTGGGCGCGAACGTTCGATGCCAACGGAACGCCGACTAGTGACGAATTTCGAGTTAGTAACATCGCGAGTGGATGGGCTGCATCGCCACGCGTCGCCCAGCGAACCGACGGATCACTTCTATTTACCTGGAGCGCCTTGGATCCCGCTTTTGGCAGTGTTGTTCAACAGCGAATCTACACTCCGGGACTGCTGGCATCTACTCCACCCGAGGCAATCATCGGGCAAGTTGTTGCGACGGACGCCGATCCGAACGAATCGTTCACCTACGCAATTGTCGCCGCCGATACCAACGACTTTGAACTGATCGGAAATCTCCTGGCGGTGAAAGACGGGGCAACCTTTGATCCCGTCAACGATCCGCCTCGACATGT
>JAUXWY010000408.1 GCA_030681235.1 Pirellulaceae bacterium
TGCGATGACATCATTTGGGGGGAAGAATAGGCCCGTGTCAACAATGGTGGGCGGTTATATCCACAAAATTCGCCAAAAATGTTTTTTGGAGGTAGAAACGGGGAAATGGAGCTATCGATGGGCTCGGATGGGCACTTTTGGTACGGGAACAAGATGAAGTTGGGACAAGGGAATTAGGGACAAAGGAACAAAAACGTACGGATTCGTGCTGGTATTCAGGGTTCTGATGGAATCGGTGACGTTACCGGTTGGTGAATCTTAGTAAAACTCCGGTTTCGACGCGGATGATGTCATACAATGCCAGGTCTTCGAACCACGCGTTGGGCATGGCGAAGCTGGCGTGGGGACTGCGGGAGTTAAACCACGAGCGCATCCCTCTGACTTCCTATCGCTTCCTTCAGACCCCCAGCGTTGGCCGCTGACGCCCTCGCGAGTCGGATTCTCTTCCCCATAAACAGCATAAACAGGGCGATTTCGGTGGCAAGCACCGAATGGGTTTGCCAGCTTCGCTGGGCAAACAAAAAAGCCCAATCGCCAAAAAATGGCGATTGGGCTTTGATTGACAAAATTCTCCGTCCGCCCTGAGCACCACTGTCAGTGGCCACAAAACCTAGCTTCGTCTCATCGGTTCAACAAAATCGACAGTGAGCCAGGCGGGTTTGATGGGAACGGCCCCGAAATCGCTAAAACCTAGCGAGTTCGGCGCAAAACCGTACCGGCGAAAGGACGCAGTACCGGGCGAGCCGAAGCACCATTGCATTCCGAAACGTAGCTCACTTGAGCAACGGTTGCGGGAGCGGCAACGGTGGCAACCGAGCTGCAACCGCAATCGGTCGAAGCCGTGGCAATCGTGGCACACGCGGTTGCCGTCTCACAACAGTTGCTGCGGCGAGCGAGCAAACGGGTGCGAGTCGCTGGGGCGCAGCAATCATTGGCTACCGCAGTGTTGCAGCAAGGAGCCGGAGCTGGCGTGCAGCAAGGCACCGGAGCTGGCGTGCAGCAACGAACCGGAGCTGGCGTGCAGCAGGTCTCAACCGGTTGGCAGCAAGCGTTGCGACGAGTAAAGACTCGAACGCGAGCTGGACGTGCACATGGGTCACAGCTGGATGCTGTACCGCAAGAATTGCAGCCGGCAACTTGAGTACCACAGTCGGTGCAACCTTGGCCAACAACCACAGCCGCTGCCGACTCAGGAACTGGAACCGGAGCCGGCGGAGCCGCTCCGTCTTGAGCAAAACCAAAAGCTGGCATAACCAGCAGCGCGAACAACAAGGCAAATTTCTTCGTCATGCCTCAAATCCTTCTAAAAGTGTTTGGTCTTTAAATCCGATGAGACGCCAAACATCCGTGTCTCAGGAAGCAATCCACACTCACTCCCGCCGTCCAGTTTAACGATTGTCGCGATCGGGTTAAATGGGTGGTCTGTACGGCCGGCCGTCTGTACGGCCGGCCTGTCTGTACGGCCGGCCTTGCCGGGTCAAAGGAAGCCCCCGGATCCCCCGGATCCTATTTGCGGTCTGCCTCTATATCGTTGTACCGCCTTTCGATCGCAACGAATCCAGGAAGACGCCGCGCCGTTCGGCCATTTCGGCTTTTTGAGAAAAAACTAAATAAAAAGAGACAGAAGATCGATTCCCCTAGACAGGGGACTGGGCAAAATGTTACGATGAGTTCAAGCACTGTGCTGCTAGCAATCTGCGTGGGTTGCGTCTGCTAATCAATCCGATTTGGATTGATGCCATATTATTGGAGGGTCTAGCGATGGGTCTTTCGAAGCGTTTGGTGGGCCAAATTCAGTTCCATTTGGAGGAAAAATGGTTAAGTTGTTAGTTCGTGACAAAGAATCAATTCAAGAAGCCGTCCGTCGTTTTCGTAAACTAGTTGAACGGAGCGGCATCAAAAAAGAAATGCGTCGTCGCGAATATTACGAAAAGCCAAGTGAAATCAACCGCCGCTCGCGACTTCGAGCGGAACGACGCCAAAAAAGAACTCGCACAATTCTTGGAAACTAAATGCGGGTCTTGGAAACTAAATGCGGGTCTCGGTAGTTAATTGCGGGTCTCCGGAATGAATTACAAGACCGATCACTGTCTTTGGTGATCGGTTGCTGAACAAAAAAATTGCCGCCGGGCTAGGAATGACGGGAACTTTGGTGTCCACCCGCTTTCCGGTTCGGCGTTGCTGTTAAATGACCTGCAATACCGACTCGATTTGCTGGCGGGTTACCGGTCGAATCAATCCCAACTCGGTGATGATGCCTTCAATCAGAGTCGCTGGAGTTACATCAAATGCCGGGTTGTAGACACGAACGCCCTCGGGTGCGGTCCGTCGTCCAAAACTCTCGGTGATTTCTTCCGCGTGTCGTTCTTCAATAGGTATAGAATCGCCGTTGGCGATACTCAAATCAAACGTGCTGCTCGGTGCGGCGACATAAAACGGCACGCGATGGAAGTTCGCCAATACCGCGAGGTTGTAAGTGCCGATCTTGTTCGCGGTGTCGCCGTTGGCCGCGATTCGATCGGCTCCAACGATGACCGCGTTCACCTCTTTGGTCGCCATCACGTGCGCGGCCATGTTGTCGCAGATCAACGTGCAATCGATTTTTCGTTGCAGGAGTTCCCACGCTGTCAGCCGCGCGCCTTGTAGCAACGGTCGGGTTTCATCAATATAAACGTGCAGTTTCTTACCCTGGTCTTGAGCGGTAAAGCAGACGCTCAACGCCGTTCCGTATTCGGACGTGGCCAAGCCACCTGTATTGCAGTGGGTGAGCACCTGATCTCCATCCTGTAGCAACTCCGCACCAAATCGACCGATGGCATGGCACATCAGGCGATCTTCTTCATGAATCGCCGTGGCCGTCTGCAGCAGTTGTATTTGCAACCAACGCGCCGGATCAGCTTGTTCGCCGAACGAAGTCTGCGACCAAACCTGCGGCAGAGAATCCAAGGTGTGGTTCATGCGATTCAAAGCCCAGAAAAGATTGACCGCCGTCGGCCGACTAGTGGCGAGGTATTGAGCAGCTTGCCGACAATCCTCCAAAAGTTCAGCAAACGACTTCGGCTTGGCCGTTCGACAAGCGAGACAAACGCCGTAAGCGGCCGCGATCCCAATCGCAGGAGCTCCGCGGACGCTCAAGCGTTTGATGGCCTGCCAGACCTCGGATACCGTTGTCAAATCCAGATAGATCGTATCTTGCGGCAGTCGAGTCTGATCCAGCAACTGCAAATGAGAACCGAAAGGACCTGGTTCCCCTTCAACGACCCAGCGTATCGAATGTACGGGATTTGCGGGTTTGGCCATGCATGGGTTCCTTGTCCGGAAGCCGGTTTGGGGGTGCGTTGCTGCCTCGATCAGGGCCAATTATGGCCTAAGGTGAACCCGACCCGAAGCGGGCTTGTCCAAGTTAAAGGACGTAGCTATTATGCGGTCTCGACCCAGGAAAGGCCGAAAAATGGCTTGCTTTCCTGAGACTGCCCGGTGGTGTAATGGTAGCACAGCAGATTTTGATTCTGCTTGACTAGGTTCGAGTCCTAGCCGGGTAATTCTTTCTCCTACTTGCCTGCTTCTTTCACCTGATATGGCTATAATTTATCGACGAGCTCGGCCAGAGCCACGCTCTCGCAAATTTAGCTACCGTAGAACTTTCGGGATTGGAATTATCTGTGACGCAATTCGTAGGCTGGGGTTTGCCCCCAATTTCACGGTGGTGGTTACCGGGACTCGTTTTGGCGGCTGGCATGGTCTTCTCGGTCCCGGTTCACGACTTTGCTATAGTTGGGCCAAGAGCAGTCCGCCGTGCAGCTTGGTCGATTGGCAAACAAGACCAAGAAAAGCAAGACCAAGAAAAGCAAGATCAAGCACAGGATGTAACGCAGGAAACGACCGAATCCGTTGTCGAACCACCAACGCGTTCATTGCGGTTCAATCTTTTTCAAAGAAATCAGGAACCGGTACTCCGAGCGCGGCGACCCGTGTTCCAAGAACGAGACAACGATCGGCTCTATTTTTCCGACTTCTTTGCTCAAGCGTTGCAGGGCTCGCCGCCGGATTTATCAGCGTTGGCTGCGAACCATTCGGGCGGGCCGAATAATTCTGCAACGAACCGAACCGATGCAAATGAACCCACGACCGGTGGCAAGCCGTTTGACGAACTGATCTCGGCCGATACCATCGAGGACTTGGTCAAGAGTCACGTCATTTTATTGACGACTCAAATCACAACACCAGGCCGATTTCGATCCGACTATAGCACAGTGCACCAAACCTACATCCAGCTTGCAACGCTGTTTGCTGTCAACGAACATTACGGGAAAGACGTTCGATGGAAGGACGCCGCCGGAAAATATCGTGCCTTGTTAGGGAAGACTGCCGCAGGAACTCGAGTCGGGACCGATCAAGCGTATCAATTGGCGGTGCGAACTCGAGAGGATTTGCAACAAATTCTGCGGGGTGAACAACCACAAGTCGATGTCCCGGTCGAGCCGCTCGAAGACTGGAGTGGCCTGCTCTACCGCACTCCGCTGATGCTCTGGTTGGAGGAATTGGCCCGAGAGCAAGTCAGGCCGTTGGTAAGCGACGAACAATCGACCAAAGCCAATCAAGCTGAGGTTTTACAAAAAGCTGAACAGATTGCCGTCATTGCTCAAATTCTCTTGATGCCACAAATGGAAGATCACGACGATCAGGCCTACGTCAAACACGCTCGCGAATTGAAGGACGCGGCATTAGCGATCCGAGCGGCCTACACTCGGCAGGACTATGCCGATGTCGGTACAGCCGTGAACCGAATCACGCAGTCGTGTGATGCCTGTCACGAAGATTTTCAGTAACTCGATACGTCCGAGGGCATGCCACCGCAAGCCATCCATGGTTCGCGGTTCATGGGTGCCTCCCAACAGGTTGCCTTGTCTTGTTGGTGCCGCAGGCGTTGAGTATAGTTGAACCGCGGGGTTGGCCTTTTGATATCAAGACACGAACACTCGAACTCATTTAGGATCGGCATGATGGTTAACAATGAGCTGACGCAGCGAACGATTTCTGGCCAAGCACGGTGGGGGTCGAGAGGCTTGATGTTTGGTCTGTTCTTGTTGTGTGCTACGCTCAACCCGCCGCACGATGTGTTGGCTGGGGCATCGACCCAAGATCTTGCTGTCGAAGAAAAGCAGGATCAGCAGGCGACCCCAACCTCTGAAAAAGCCGGTCCGATTTTTGTCGACGGTCAAGCGCAAGTCGTTCCAGCGTTTCAAAAATCTGAGGACTGGGTTCGTCACGATTTATTTGTCGAGACGGAATTTGATTCGGACGGCGATGGAAAATTGGATCGGATGCATGTGTCCGTGGTTCGCCAATCACAAACCGAAACCGAGGGCCTCAAGGTTCCTGTTATCTACGAAACCAGTCCTTACTTTTGCGGAACGGGTTCCACTTCCAGCGAATTTATGTGGGACCCAAAACATGAACTCGGGGCGACTCCTCCGAAACGAATCAGTCCTCCTCCAATCGAACCGCAAGTGAAACGCCCCACCATTTCTCGTGGACATACTCGAACTTGGGTTCCACGTGGGTTTGCGGTGGTTCATTCGTGTTCGCCGGGCACCGGACTTTCGCAAGGTTGTCCAACCGTTGGTGGAATAAATGAATCATTGGCTCCCAAGGCCGTGATCGATTGGCTCAACGGTCGAGCCCAAGGCTTCACGTCACTTGATGGTGACGAGCTGGTCACGGCCTATTGGTGTACGGGCAAGGTCGGTATGACCGGTACTTCCTACAATGGTACCTTGCCAATTGCTGCGGCGACCACGGGCGTCGAAGGTTTGGAGGCCATCATTCCCGATGCACCAAACACGTCGTACTACCATTACTACCGAGCCAACGGCTTGGTGCGGCATCCCGGTGGCTACATGGGGGAAGACATCGATGTGCTCTACGACTTTATCCACAGCGGAGATGTAAACAAACGCGACCATTGCAACCAAGTCGTCCGCGAAGAAACTCACTTGGACAACATGGACCGTGAAACCGGTGATCTAAACGAATTTTGGGCGGGCCGAGACTACTACAACCAATTGGACAACTTCCGTGCGGCGGCCCTTATGTCGCACGGGTTCAACGATTGGAATGTCATGCCCAACCACACGATTCGCATCTATCAAGCCTTGAAGGAACGCGGCGTCACCGTGCAGAACTACTTTCATCAGGGTGGCCACGGTGGACCGCCGCCGATGGAGATGATGAATAAGTGGTTTACCCGATTTTTGTATGGTGTCGAAAACGGAGTCGAAAACGAACCACAATCCTGGATCGTGCGCGAAGACGGCGATCGCGAAAATCCCACACCGTATCCCGCGTACCCGCACCCGGATGTTCAGATGGTCGAACTATATCCACATGCCGGCGGCAACAAAAACGGTGCCTTGAACTTCAACCTGGCGACTGCGGTCGTGGAAACGATCATTGATGACGTGAATTTGTCCGGAGCCAAGCTGGCTGCCGCAGGGAAATCGCGGCATCGCCTGTTGTACGCGACGCCGCCCTTGACCGCTCCGGTCCATATCTCCGGGACTCCCAAACTGACGATTCGCGCTTCCAGCAGCAAACCTGCGGTGAATCTTTCGGTCTGGTTGGTCGCGTTGCCGTACACGGATTCGCGAAACATCAACGACGACATCATCACCCGCGGCTGGGCTGACCTGCAAAACCACAAGTCATTGACCCAGAGCGAACCTTTGGTACCCGGCACGTTTTACGAAATGACCTTCGAACTAGAACCAGACGATCAGATTATTCCGGTCGGGCAACAAATCGGCTTGATGATCTTCTCGAGCGACCGCGACTTCACGTTATGGCCCGAACCAGGAACTGAACTGACGGTCGATCTAAATGGCGTTAAGTTGGAGTTGCCCATCGTGGGTGGATCAGCTGAAATGAAATTTGACGAATAAACGCCCCCCATCTGGTCCGGAGGTTTCAGTCTTGACTGCTGCGGGTACTCGACCAATCACTTATAAATCGGCTCGCGAAATTTCCAAGATGCGCGAAGCTGGTTTGATTGTTTGGTTGGCTCATCAGCGCGTCGCGACCATGATCGGGCCCGGAGTATCGACCGCCGAGATCAACCGACAGATCCAATTGACATTTCAGGAACACTTGGCAACGCCCTTGTTCCTGAACTATCCGCCGGATTCTCCGCAGCCCTTTCCTGCTGAAACGTGCATCTCCCTCAACGAGCAAGTGGTTCACGGCATCCCCAATAACCGCAGACTGAAATCGGGAGACATCGTCAAAGTCGACACCGGATGTTCGATCGCGGGTTGGTGTGGTGACGCCGCGGTCACTCACGCAATCGGCTCGATACCGGCTAACGTCCAAAACCTGTTGGAGGTTACTCGATCCGCGTTGAATGTCGCGATATCGGCGCTGCAGGAATGTACCCAGTGGTCGGAGGTTTCGCAGCGGATCGAGGCGTGTGTCCGTCCTCATCGATTCGGCATCGTCGAGTCTCTGGTTGGGCATGGCATCGGACGAAAGCTACACGAAGCGCCCGATGTACCAAATTATTATGACCCCGAATGGAAGAATGATTTTTTGATTCGACCCGGATTGGTTCTAGCCATCGAACCCATGATCAACCTGGGCACCAAAGAAGTTCACGAGAGTCGGGACGGTTGGACCATCGTCAGTCGTGACCGCAGCTACAGTGCTCATTTCGAGCACACCGTGGCAATCACCGAAGATGGTCCACAACGCTTGACGTGCGAACCCACAGAGTCGGAATGGAACTCGCGAAGTTGGCCGGATTGGCTGCCACCACGCGAACGATGGTTTCGTTGGTAACCTTGGACGATCAACCATGAAATTTCAAAATGTTTGCCTCGAGTCCCTCGGCTACACGTTGCCTCCACTCACGGTTACGACGGCCGCGATCGAAGAACGATTGGCGCCCATTTACGATCGCTTGAAACTACCGACCGGGCGCTTGGAGCTGATGACTGGAATTCAAGAACGTCGGTTTTGGCCGCGTGGAACGCTCCCCAGCGAAATCAGTATCGAAAGCGGACGTCGTGCAATTCTCGCCGCTGGGATCGACCCGCAACGAATCGGAATGTTGGTTCATGGTTCGGTGTGCCGTGATCAATTGGAACCCGCGACTGCTTGCCGAGTGCATTGGAAGTTGGGACTACCCGCCGATTGTTTGGTATACGATACGTCCAACGCCTGTCTGGGGATGATCAATGGCATGCTGCAGGCCGCCACGTTGATTGAACTTGGACAAATTGAAGCCGCTTTGATCGTTGGTACCGAGAACGGCACCGATTTGGTCGAAGACACCATCGACATGCTGAATCGCTCGACGGAAATCAACCGTCGCAACATCAAGTTGGCCATTGCCTCGTTGACCATTGGCGCCGCGAGCGCCGGGATTTTGCTCACGAATCGGCAAGTTAGTTCGACAGGAACTCGCATCGAGTCGATCGTCACACGAGCCGACACCCAACACTACCAACTGTGCCACGGCGATCAGCACGCGAATGAATCCAGTACGCGCTTGCTGATGAATACCGACTCCGAGGCTTTGATGGCCGAGGGCATCGAAACCGGCTATCACACTTTTCAGAAATTGTTGGCGGAAACAGGGGACGAAATCACTAGTATTCAACGCTCGATTTGCCATCAAGTTGGCATGGCCCATCGGAAAGGCATGCTGGAGCGGCTGGGTTTACCGCTGGAACGTGACTTCGCCACTGTTCAATGGTTGGGCAACACGGGTGCCTGCGCTTTGCCGTCCGCGCTGGCGATCGCGGCTGAGTTGGGAGCGATCCCAAATGATTCTCGATTGGTGATGCTTGGAATTGGGTCCGGAATCAACTGTGCCATGGCCTCGGTCCATTGGAATGGCGCCGCCGTTCATGGCGAAGCTGATCTTCGTCAATCGATTCCGGCCCACGCCACCGCCAGCTGGCAATTGGCCTCGCAAATATAGAGGCTAAGAAATCGAGTGGCCGCAAGGATCAGCGTAGCGAAAGTCGCCAAGACTTTCGGCCGTGCCTGATAAATCCTTAACCTTGCGGCACTCGCGCTCAAGATATTATCCCAACGACATCGTCACCGTCTTGGTTTCCAAGTACGGCTTCAAACCGTCTTCGCCTAACTCGCGACCCGAGCCGGACATTTTGAAACCGCCAAAGGGAGCCGCGGCATCAAACACGTTGTAGCAGTTGACCCAGACCGTGCCAGCTCGAACTTGCTCGGCCACATAATGCGCCTTCTTGATATCCCGAGTCCAAACGGCAGCCGCCAACCCGTACATCGTGTTGTTGGCACGGCGAATCAAGTCGTTCATGTCGCGGAATTTCAGAACGCTCAAAACCGGGCCAAAGATCTCGTCCGATGCGATCGACATCTGATCGGTCACTCCCTCGAACAACGTGGGCTGGACGAAGAACCCTCGGTCGCCAAATCGTTCTCCACCGGTCAAGCAACGAGCGCCTTCACTCTTGCCTTTGTCCACAAACGACATGATCTTGTCGTATTGGGCTTGATCCACTTGCGGCCCTTGTTCGGTGGCCGGATCTAAGGGGTTGCCCAAACGACGAACTTGGTTCTTGGCAACCAAACGATCGACGAACTTGTCGTGAATCGCTTCGTGCACGAACAAGCGACTTCCCGCACAACAACATTGTCCCTGATTGAAGTACAAACCGAAGTGCGCGCCATCGACCGCAGCATCCAAATCGCAATCATCGAAGACAATGTTCGGGCTCTTTCCACCCAGTTCAAACGTCAATCGCTTCAGCGTTTCGGACGCATCGCGCATGATGATTTGAGCGGTGCGGTGTTCACCGGTAAACGCGATTTTGTCAATCAACGGATGCCGCACAACGGCCGCTCCGGCGGTCGGACCAAATCCGGGGACGACATTAATGACACCGTCGGGAAAACCTGCCTCCTGAGCCAAAGCCGCCATCGCCAAACAAGTCAACGGCGTTTGTTCGGCCGGCTTCATCACGATGGTACAACCGGCTGTGAGTGCCGGCCCCCATTTCCAGGCCGTCATCAACATCGGAAAGTTCCACGGAATGATCTGCCCAACCACGCCGGTCGGAACCTTCCGAGTGTAGCACAGGAAATTTCCATCAATTGGAATCGTGTATCCGTGGATCTTGTCTGCGTAACCCGCGTAGTAACGCAGGCACTGAATCGTCAGCGGCAAATCAGCCGCACGGCTGTCACGAATCGGCTTGCCGTTGTCCAGTGATTCCAAAGCCGCGAGATACTCTTGGTTCTCTTCGATTAGATCTGCCAAGCGATACAACAAGCGGCCGCGCTCCCGAGCGCTCATCTTACGCCACTCGCCCGATTCAAACGCATCTCGCGCGGCTTTCGCGGCGACATCCACGTCGGCCGCATCACCTTCGGCCACAGTGGCAATGACCTCTTCGGTGGCGGGATTCACCGTCTCAAATGTCTTGCCGCTCAGGCTATCGACCCAGCGGCCGCCGATAAAACATTGTGTGTGCTTGATTTTTGGAAGCGCTGCTACCGGACTAACGGTTGCCATGACCATCTCCTATACCATGACGATGACGCAAGTCGCCCCATAGCGGCCAACGACCGGCCACTACCTAGCCACCATGGTAACCGTTCGCCCCGTCCAAAGCAATCAAGCCAATTCCGGTTATTCGCCCGCCAAATCGACACAAATGATCTCTTTGTCGTTCCGAATGTACGCATGGCGATTGGCGAACGCGGGCATGCTCCAGACGACGTCCCGTCCAAAAGCAAGATTCGACGGCTCGATCACCTTAGCCCGATCCAGTTCGCTGTACCCTTCCGGGCTCAGTTTTCCCAAGACCAACTCTCCCAGTTCATTGAACATGACGAATCGATCTTCATGTCGGACCAAAAACGTGGTCTCCGAGCCAGCCGGTCGTTTCCCAATCGATTCCTCAGACTCCCAGAGCCTCTCGCCGCTGGGAATTCGCACAGCGCGCAGGACACCCTTCTGGTCCATGCCATAAACCACGTCGTCGATCACAAACGGCTGAACATTGACGGGGCAAATCACATTGCGTTTATCTCGCCAAACCTCTTTGACGCCAGGTTTTTTTGAATCCATTTCCAACAACAGGCTGCGATTGCTGTATCCTGCGACATACAGATAAGTTCCCACCATCACTGGCGACATGATGATCGATCCGCTGGTGGCTTCGTACGGCACCGACCACAAGGGCTTGCCGGTTTCCGCTTCGATCGAAACCACGGCGTTGGGTTGCAACAGGATCAATTGCCGAACTCCGGCGTATTCAATGATCGTCGGAGGACTATAACCAGTCTCAGGCGCGTCGCTCGCTTTCCAAACTTCCGAACCAGTCATCTTGTCCAAAGCAACGATGTGGCTGCCTTCACCACCGGCGAGAGTTAGCAATCGATCCCCATCGATCAAGGGATGAGCCGAATATCCCCATAACGCCGCCTTGGTGTTGTAAGCGGACTTCAGGTCCTTCTCCCACAATACTTTTCCGTCTGACACGTTGAAGCAGAAGAGGTTTCCTTCCGTACCCAAAGTGTAGACGCGATCCCCATCGACCGAGGGTGTGCAGCGCGGGCCGGCTGGGTACGAAACCGTGTACTTCACCGGCGTTTCGTGTTTCCAAAGAATCTTGCCGGTCGCTTCGTCCAAACACAAGACTCGTTCAACGCCGCTGAACTCCTTGCGATCGAAGTTGTCCACCTTGACGTTATCAGCAGTGACATAATCCGTAATGAAGACTCGGCCTTGAGCGACTGCCGGTCCGGAATATCCACCTGCGATCGACGTTCGCCACAAGACTTTCGGGCCGCCCTCCGGAAACTTGTTCAAGATCCCCGATTCACGCCAAACATTATCGCGTTTCGGGCCCATCCACTGCGGCCAATCGTCAGCCTGACATGGATTGAAACCCGCGAGAAGCCCGAGGCAACACCAACCAACCATCCAACGCAACGCCTTCGACATAAATCCCTCAATTCACCTTTCGTTTTGCTTCGACCAACTTTGCCGCAATAACGTCTGCCCTTAACGCCTTGCTCAGAAATCGAGTGTACCAAAAGGAAAGCGGGAGAGCGCCCGGCTTCGGAAGATCCGGGAGTTCGCAATGGATCCGGTTTAGCGAGCGCTGGTGTACCGGCTTCAGCCGGCGGGGATGTGAAAAAGATCTTTCCAGCTACCCTCCGGCTAAAGCCGGTACACCAGCGCTTGCTAAATTGCCTTTACCCGAGTCCTCAAATTGAATACCGCTTGCGGGCTCGACCGTTATCGCGTCACCACGGTCTCCAGAGCCGATCGTTCATTGGCAATCAGCTCTTCCACTGTTTGACGATGGCGGATGATTCGTAGGACGCCGCGATCCAGCAAGATTTCCGCTGCCAGTGGTTTGCTGTTGTAATTGCTGCCCATGACCGAACCGTAGGCCCCGGTGCAGCCGATCACCAAGATGTCGCCCACCTGCGCCGTTGGCAACGATCGTCGCGATACCACACCGCCGTCTTCCTGAGTAAAGATATCGCCGGACTCGCACAGCGGCCCGCCTACAACCACGTCGCGATTTTCGCTCGAGGCTCTTCCTCCCACTGGGCAGATCGCCATCGGATGATACGCGCCATACAGGATCGGACGAGCCAAATTGTTGAATCCCGCGTCAACCAGATAAAACAAGTTCTCGCCCATGCGCTTGACCGCGCGGATCTCGGCGAGCAGATAGCCACTTTCGGCCACTAAATATCGGCCTGGTTCCAACTCCAAACCAATTGCATGACCGAATTCGGTCGCCAATCGATTGCGAACGGCATCCCACAAGCGATGGTATTGGGCCAGATCCATGCTAGTCTGACCAGCCCGGTACACCGTCGGCAAACCACCGCCGGCGCTGATCGTCTTGAGCGATGGTCCGACCAACCGAGCGCATTTTTCCATCGCCTCGCAAACTTGAGCCAGATGTTCCAGGTCGGTCCCGGATCCAATATGCATGTGCAGGCCCACGACCGTCAGGCCACATGCTTTAGCACGCTCCAAACAGGCCGGCAATTGTTCGTGCCAGATCCCATGCTTCGATTGCGGGCCGCCCGTGTTGGTCTTCTGACTGTGGCCGTGCCCAAAACCGGGATTGATCCGCAGCGTGACTTCCGCACCAGGCTGAACTTCGGCCAATTGCTCGATCATCTCAGGCGAACCCAGATTGCAATGAATCCGATGCTCGGCCACGACCTGCAACGCTTCGCGATCAAAGATGTCGCTGGTGTACACAATTTCAGGCGGGTTGCTGGTTGGCGAATATCCAACGGCCAATGCGCGTAAGACTTCTCCGGCACTCACAGCGTCCACCACAATGCCCTGCTCCTTGAGAAGAGCCAGAATCGATAAGTTCGAACACGCTTTCTGGGCGAATCGCACGGTCTCGAAAACTTGCAGATCGGCACAGCGTTCCCGGATCATCTCGGCATCGTACAAGTAGATCGGCGAGCCCTGCTCGGCGACCAATTGGCTAATTGAAAAACCGGCGATCTCGGTCAGAACTTTTCCGTCGTATTGCGTGGCAATCATATTGTTTTTCATCGTTTATCGAGCCTCTTTAAATATCCCAACATTTCTCGCAGTCGCGGCATTGGCAAACCGACCACGTTCGTTTCTTCACCTTCGACGATGTGGACCCAATCCAAACCGTCTTGATAGCCAAACGCACCTGCCTTGCCCTCCCAAGCGTCGGAGTCCAAATACGTTTCTAACTCCGATTCGCTCAACGTGTCCATCCGCAGATCCGTTCGCACCACATCCTGGAAACGAACGTCGCTGGGCCGATGCCAGACAACAACTCCCGTGTAGACTTGGTGAACACGTCCCGACATCAATCGCAACATTTCTGCTGCGTGCTCGCGATTCCGAGGTTTACCCAAAATCTGACCATGGCAATGCGCGACCGTGTCGGCCGCAATCAGGATGCCCTGCGAAATCCGCGGAGCAACGTCCGCGGCCTTCTGGAACGCCAGCCTTTGAACCAACTCGGGCGGGCTCTCTTGCGAACACATCCCGCACTCGGCCTCCGGCGACGGAACTTCGACCACAAACTCGTACCCGTGCTCCCGCATCAATTCGGCCCTGCGCGGCGAGCCGCTGGCTAAGATCAACGGCAATGGGACGTCTGGGGCTGGCGATGTCATGTAATCTATCCTGATCCAAAGTTTGCTTCAAGGTCGCGGCCAGCACAGAGAAACTCCGTGCAGCAAAGTCGTCAGCAAGGCCGCGATTCCCGCGTTCCGATGCCATTCGATGCTTTGCAACATCTCGGTCGTCCCCAACCATGGAAACATGCCCGGTACGATGGCCACCGCAGTCGCCAAACCCGAAGCGACCATCGCTACAGCCGTCCAACGAGTCCACGCGGTTTCTTTCCCGTCGCGTCCCTGCGGTAAATATCCGTAGGCCACGATCACCAACAACCCCAGAAATGCTCCCGCGACCGACACATGAATCAACAATGGCCACGCCTCGATTTCATGGCCCTGAGCCAATGACCCAAACGAGGTCGCTCCAAGCACCAATATCGCCAACAAGAACACGACGTACAGCCACCGCATCAGCCATGAACGTTTGGCCGGTATTTTCGCGGTTCGTTCCCAACTCCAAGTGATCAACGCTCCGCATAACATCAGCGCCACGGCTGCGATGGCACACAATGCAAACTGCTTGAAGAATCCCCGCCCCTGCATCAACTGGTTCCAAGCAGATTGTCGTCGCGTGTCGCCATCCATCGGCGCCGGCAACGAAACCACGCCAGTAGTTTGGCCGGGAACGATACCGACTCCGACCAACGATTGAGGAAAAAACTTCGAGTCCTCGCTGTGGCATTCCGTGCAACTTTTGATCCCTAACGATTGTGAAGCAGGCCTGACGTTGTGGGCAATCGGCCAAACATACGGAGCCCCACTCTGCGACAGTTCATTGGTCCTTTCTGTTTGCAATTGGTTCTCGGCTCCCAAACTGTAGACTTGGCCGCCGCTGACGAAGACGGCTCGGTCCGTTTGGATTTCGGCTTGTATCGCCTTCAGCCCTTCCGTCAACCGTTCATCGATTTGTTTCAGCCTCAGCCCGTCCGCAAAGACTTGCAGTTTTTGTTTTTCCTCGTCTGTGTGCTCGGCTTCAGGGGCTTTGCCTCGTTCTTCGCCCAGAACCTCGCGGCGCTGGTTCGCGGTTAATTTGATTTCGCCCAGTTCGCCAAAATCCTGCCGAACTTTGAGTGGTTTTCGCAACCATTTCGCCGCCAAATCCGGATGCACCGGTTCAATCTCGCTCGTAGTTTTTTGGATCCCCCAAAATGACGGCCACATCCAACGGTGAGGTGCGTACTTGGTGATTCCGTCCGTTCCCGAGGCTTTTCTTAACTGCACTGAGGCCCCAATGTAAGGCAATTCGTCGCCGCTTCTTTTGACGTGCTCGCCCAGATGATGAACCCGAGACAGAAACTGCGATTCAGGATGACTCGGCAGCGGCCCCGAATGACAAGCGGTGCAGGCCATGCGATCGAAGTGCAACGCTGGAATGCCGCGATGTGCAGGACGTGGGGCTCCGAGTTTACCGGGACGAACTGTTGGGCGATGTTCCAATCCGTCAGCGTCCGTCACCGCATCCGGCCCCAGATGACAGCCTTGGCACGACAGAACCGCAGCTGCCGCGCCCGAAGGATGCTTCTCGCCGGGGAACCCGCGAACGGTCGCGTGATCCAATCCGTTGCGGTGACAATCGACACACGCCATTCCCGCACGCAGATGTACGTCTTCGTCATGCAACCAGCGTTGACCTTGGACGGCATTCGAAGTTGTTTGACTATGACAATAATAACACGCGTTGTTTTGCGGTTTGCGAACGAGGTTGAAGAGCACTTTTCCGTCGCCGCGAAACCGAGCGGTGTCGTATTTGACTTGTGGCAATTCCGCTGCCGCACCTTCCGCTGCCGCGCCTTCCGCCGCCGGATTAAAATCGTCCTTCAATCGCTTGACCGCTCCTTCGATGGTTCCCAATCCCATCGCCGCAAAAGGAGCATACGCGAAATTCTCTTGCTTGATTTGTTCGGTCCACGCAAACGGGCTGTAGCCATGGCCTTGCATGTGATGACACAACATGCAGTCGATGAGCAACGGACCTGTGACCATCGAGCGATTTTTTGCGATATCAGCTAATGCCGTTCCAGCTGCGGGTGTTGGACCATTCGGCAAATTCGCTTCGCTGCCCGGTCCACCGCCCGGCAGATAGCCACCGAACAGGAGTGCCATTTGCCAGCGCGAGATCCCTAACTTGTCGGGATCATAAGTCCCTTCCCATGGGCGATATGATAGCGGTAGGTGTGTGCCGGTTTTGGGATCGCTCCACACCCACGGTTGTCCGGGACGACCCGCTTCGGTAGCTTCTGACCCAGCTTGAAAGTGAAAACCATGCGAGATGGTCTCGACGTCGTGGCATCGCCCGCAGGTCGCCTTCGGCGAGTAAGGCCGTGGCGATTCCGGTAAGATTTTGTTGTTTTTAGCATCGTAAAGTTCGATCCAGTGGACGTAACCGCTGTCGTTATCCGAGGTAGCGAATCGGCTGGTTTGTGCCTCCGATATGGACGCGAAGAACAGCGACCACGCTGCTCCAAGCGTTAAAACCAGTCGATAGGTTGTCGTTCGCATGGCCTGAATTCCGTAATACAGTGGTTGTCGCCCCGGCCGTGTCACCCGAGCCCTGTCGCAAGTCGCCTGAGCGCGTTCACGACTTGCCGGGAAATATACCCAAAACCGGCCCTCAAATCGACTCGGTGGATCGCTTTGTCCAAAGAAAACACTGCCAAGACGGCACCGCCGCTGCAGAACCGACCGAGAGGCACCTAAGAAAAGCGATTCGCGATCCACATCTTGAGTGAATCCGTTCAGCTCGCTATGCTAATTCGGTCACGCATCAAACTGGGGATGTGGCGAAACTGGCAGACGCGCTAGATTTAGGATCTAGTTCCTTTACGGAGTGCAGGTTCGATTCCTGTCATCCCCACTCATCTTTTCTTCGGGTTTTTCGAGGATTTCGGGTCTTCGCCCCTCCCGTGCCAACTTCCTGCCAAAAATCACAAGTGGCAAATCAGTGGCATCGTTGAATCGACGTTGGATCTTCGTCGGCTGACGCCGTTACCGAATTTCCATAACCTCAACGTTAACACGCTGGAGGTGCCACATGGCCTGGATTCAAGCAGACCCTTCGGGTAACTATCACATCAGCTTTCGGTTCGGTGGCCGAAAGTACAAACGGTCACTCAAGACCAAGCATCAGAAACAAGCCCAGCACAAACAGCTGCGGCTGGAAGACACCATTGCACTGATCGAGTCGGGCAGGATCGAACTGCCAACAAATTGCGATTTGCCAACGTTCTTGCTTTCCGAAGGCAAACTCGACGGTCGGCACGTGCTCCAGCTGCGAACGCTCGAGGAACTCAGCCAAGGCTATTTCGATTCACTTCCTCCCGACGGTCTGGAACTGGGGACGGTCAAAATGATGAAGATCCACGTCGGGACATTGACACGCCATCTGGGGTCGCGGTACTCCGTTGACGGGATGCGGCACAGCCATTTGCAGGGCTACATCAACGACCGAGCCAAAGAGCCCGTCCTGCGCGGCAGGATGATCGCTGCTTCGACGATCAAGAAAGAGATTGTCACTCTTCGGGCTATTCACACTTGGGCCGTCCAAAGTGAATTGCTGCCTAAATCCGAATTCCCCTCCCGGGGCCTCCGTTATCCCAAAGAAACCGAATCGCCCCAATTCCAGACCTTTGATGCGGTCGTGCGACAAACCGCAGACCTGGACCCGGAAGACAGCGAATTCCAAGCACTGTGGGGGACGGTATTTCTCAGCATGGCGGAAGTCGAAGAATTGCTGGACCACGTGCAGCAATCCGCCAGTTTTCCTTTCGTCTATCCGATGTTTGTATTTGCAGCCCACACCGGAGCCCGCCGCAGCGAGATCATGCGATCCCTGCTGGTCGACATCGGTTCGGACGTGATTACAATTCACGAGCGGAAACGCAAGAAACGACAACGGACGACTCGGATGGTGCCAATCTCTGCCCGACTGCAAGAAGCGCTCGATGCATGGTTTGAAGTAAAGCCGCAAAGTCCGTACACGATTTGCCATGCTGGAGGTCTTCGCAGTCGTCTGGATGCCGGGGAACCGATCACCGCCAGTCATGCCGACAAGTACTTTTCGAAAGCATTGGCTGATAGCAAGTTCCGTCACCTTCGTGGCTGGCACGTCTTCCGCCATTCGTTTTGCAGCAACTGCGCGGCCAAGGGAATCGATCAGCGAGTGATCGACGGCTGGGTAGGCCACACCACCGAAGAAATCCGCCGCCGCTACCGCCATCTATTCCCAAGTGCCCAGAAGAAGGCGTTTGAGTTGGTATTTGGATAACTTGGCTAATTTTGGGGGTTCGTGAAACAGTTTCTGATCTCGTTGCAGTTGCGTACCGCCAGTTCGAAAATGGATTGCGAACACTAAAACCCTCCGCGATCTAGAAATTTGGGGCGGGGAGGGGAATTCGGAAGTCGTGGAAAACACCCGTCGCTGCCGCAGCCTGGACAGATTGATTTATCCCGTATATTTCCGCCGACGCCTTGCCCAAGGGTTGCAGCGTTATAGCAATCAGCTATCTTACGTAATTTGTTGTCAAGCTGGTATATCTACCCTGGTTACACTGGGATAACTACCGAGCATATCCCCGCCAGCCTAGCGGGGAAATTACATTGTTGTTTCGCAAGGAGACTTTGTTGCCGTACCAATGGGATGCAAAGCCGAACACCGTAGTGACTGACTCAGGACAGCAGGCGCTGAATCGGGTTCGCGATTCGGAGTATGCTGTATTGGTGGGTCGAAACAATTGCGGAAAGTCGTTCATTCTTAAGACGTTGACGCAGCAAATCGGCCAAGGTGCTTCCTATTTGGGGCCAGCTCGGCATCAAAACTTCAACGTCCTCGGTTACTACACACCAAACCGGAACAAGAAGCAGGAAAAATGGCGGCGTTTCATTCAGGAGTGGCAGAACCAGCAACAGAACATTGACAACTCGCCCCTGAATTTGCAGCAAGCGATCGCTGAGCTGTCCGACCAGCGCCGCGCATCGCTAAGTGAGATCATCAAGATGCTGCTCGGAACGGAGCTCGAACTGCTTTATACCGTTACCGACAACTCCATGTCTCAGAAGTACATAAGCTGCCACGGGCACAATATTTCCTATACGAGCAGCGGGTTTCGTTTGATCACGTCTTTACTCACCAGTCTCCTCGACGATGACTATGACACATTTCTGATTGACGAACCCGAGTTAGGGATCAGCCCGGAGGCCCAAGGCTTGCTTGCCGATTTTCTTTACGACCGTGAGCACCGGAGAAACTACTTTCCCCACGTAAAGACGCTGATTATCGCGACACACTCTACGATCTTTCTCGATCGTCGGCATATTTCGAACAACTACACAGTCGCCAAAACAGGCGACGCCATCGACATCCGGCAAGCGACCACCATTACCGACTTCAATAATATCCATTTTTTTCTGCTGGGAAATCGCTTGGAAACGCTGTATTTGCCAGCCTGCATCGTCTTAACGGAAGGCAAATGCGACCGCGCATACATTTCTCGCGTTCTGGAAACGCGATACTCTGGCGTTCAATTTAGCGTAATCAACGCCGGTTCCGACAGCCGCATGAAGGAGATCGTGAGTTTAGCCGGAAGTCTTTTGACAGACCTGCAAAAGAGCCCTTATCGAACGCGTATTCTTCCTGTCCTAGATTCAACACACGGGCAGGACATCGTGGAGATGTTCAAGAAGGCGGGTATCCCAGAAGAGAACATCATCATCTGGGACAAGAACGGAATCGAATACTACTATCCTGACACGGTTCTTGCATTGATTTTCGGCGCGGGCGGCGAGATAACAATTCAGGATGATGTAGTCTCGCGGAACGGCGTCGCCTACAAAAAATGGGAGCTATGCGAAAAGGTTACCTCAAAAATCACTGACGGAAATCTGGAGTATCCGACGGAGCTGTCGACGAAGTTATTCGGCGCAGTTGATCGCGTTTGCAATATCACGGCATGATTTCGCTCCACCGCGCATGACGAATTAACAAACCGTTGCACACTGAGCTGCGGGCCGCGCGGCTTCCGAAATCAACGTCGTTCGCCGCGGCCCGGTGACCGGTTCCGTTATTGCGAAACACTGGTGCCTTGATGTCTCTCGATGAAACACTATTTGTTGGCACGCCGACAACAGCGGTCCCACTGCCTCTAGATGAAATCCTCGAACACTACGCAGTCATTCGTGACGCCCTAGCGAATACACCTCACGTTGAATCGAATGACTTGTCAAACTTTGTGGCGAATACGTCCTTCGTTTACGCATTAAACGCGTACAAGGCGATCAGCCTGCTGCTACCGGAGTTGTACCACGAATCCGGTGCGGTCGTGCTACGTCAACTTTGGGAGGTGTCGCTCAATCTTCATTGGGTTGGTGTCGACCCCGAACCTCGTGCGCAAGACTTTTGCAATTTCACGCTAATGGAATATCGAAAGCTGATTCAAAAGTCCGGTGACGCAACTCCACTTCAGTCTTTCGATGACGCCACCGAGAGATTTCAGGCAAACTTTCGATATCAAGATGGCCGCGGTCGCAATCGCACGCATGCCAATTTTGCAACGAGCAACATTTATGATCGAGCTGTTGTACTTGGCGATCCATGGGAGCGCGAATACGAACTTGTCTATCACTTAACCTCAATGCACGCCCACGGCGCTCCGGGTGCTGTTCTGCATGGCATGTTTCAGGCACAATATCCCAATCCAGAAATACGAGACCGCAATTCCGCAGCCCTGATTGCCATGCTGGCCATCAAGGTAATGGTTCGCAACGTAGAGTTGCTCGTACAGCTTGACATCGTCCCCAACGCCACGAACGTCGTCGAGGCATTCGCCGCCTATCAGGCAGCCATTGCACCCAGCACCGACTCAACAACTGACTCAGAAAAACCCCAATAACTAAGCAGGGCAACTCCCTTCATAATTCCCTTAAATAGAACGTTTACTCGTGTCTTTACTTCATGAAATTCGCCTTTAATCACCGAACGTACAAAATACGCTATAACACCATTCCTCTCGCCCAACAGTGAGTTGAAAATACTTTTACCTGCGTTTAGCCAGTATTTTCCGAAAAGTCCCAGTTGACTGAATCCAAGATATACCTACACTTCGGTCCAGGGATTCGTACGTTTCCAATTTATCATTTGCCAAGCGAGTACAACAAAACCTTCGGCTAGGCGGTGCGTCCGTCCCAAAGGGATTCGACGCTCTTGACGTGTTCACTGAATTGGTGTGAGGTTTCTTGGACAGCGCGACAATGATGATTGGGCGGCACGCGAACGGCGCTGGTTTGCATGGCTTGCTGAATTGGTATCTGGACGCGAAAATCACCGAAAAAAAACAGTGAACCGGAGTTGCCGATCACTCGGGATTGAAATGGGCAGCTAATCCCGGCAACATCCATCAACGCAGTCGTTTCACACAGGGAAACTTCGCCATGGAAGAATATCACCTACAAGATCACAAAATACCTCATGGATTCCAAGTATTCGAAGATCGACTTGAGGTGGCGGGCGTGTCGTTTCGGAAGGCAGACGCTGTTTCGTTTTCCAAATCTAAAATCAAATGGTTGGAGCTCGAGCGAGAGATCGGCAATAACCACGACAAGAACGCTATTCAGGTATATGGTTGCACCAAAGGGTTCTTTGGTACTAAGCGGCGATTGATTGGTTACGTTCCCAGTGTCATAGCCGAGCAACTTGTAACCAACGGATTCTTTGGGCAAATCCAACCACGATTGCTTAAGACCTATGTAGGAGATCAAGGCTTTGTTGAGATTCTCTTTCAAATACTTGGACCAAAAGGTCAGAAATACAAATACAGTCCGGCAAAATCCGTTGCAGGTGGTCACTACTCTGATTACGTTGCGAGTGTAAAGCAACTGAAGTCTGAAAATCAAAATGAAAAGGCGATAAAGCTCCTTCTGAGACTTGTAGCCAAAATCGAGAAAGAGGCTCAATTGAAAGGTGACGGGTGGGGAGTTGCACCTTGGTATTATGAACAGTTGGCGATAATTTATCGAAAGGAAAAGCAGTATGAAAATGAAGTGAAAATATTAGAACGCTATGAATGCCAACCGAAGGGTGCGGGACCGGATAAGTTGTCTTTGAGATTACTTAAAGCACGTGAGATCAGGGACAAAAGAGGTGCTTAACAGTCTGACATCAAGGAGGTTGAAAGTCGTCGAAAAGGGTTTATAGCCGCCCGGAAATCGCTATTCTCCTGAGGAATGGAAAGCCGCAGACCGGTGAACAACGAAGTTAACAAAGAGAACAGGTCATGAAATCAACTAGCACTATAGTCCACGATGTTTATAAGCGACATATTCGCTTGTACCGCGACCTAAACGACATTCAAATCTTTGTCTCTCAGATTGTCCCATTTCTGAAAAATGCTGCCGAAGAATATAGGGGAAAGTTTGTAAATTCTAAAGAAGACATCACAATCGTTGTTCCCGGCAAACGCGCGCGTTCAGGTGTAGCCAACCGAAACGCCACTGAACTCAGTGTTCTTTTTAAACGCTATGCAAACGAAGAGCTGTATTCCAATCTCTTAGTCACTTCCGTGTCTAAGTTCGAAACTTACTTATCCGATGTAATGGCAGAATTTCTGTGGCGGGCTCCGAAAAAGCTAACTGTCGGCCCTAAGGGAGGGGATTCAAAAAAAGAGATCCCCATACAATTGGCCGTGGAATCAAAGAACTTACCAGATCTGTTTAGACAATTGATAGAGTTACGACTGCAAGTAGTTTTTCACGCGGAACCAAAAGAATATTGCAATTATTTCAATGCAATTTCCGAGCTGGGAATTTTAGAAGAGCAATTCCAACCATTCTTTGAGATAAAAGCATCCCGAGATCTAATTGTTCACAATTCTTTAGAAGTAAATGAACTCTACCTTAAAAAGGCTGGTCCACTTAGCCGCGGATCAATTGGGGAACGTCTAAAGATTCGAAAAAGCTACTTTGAGGCCGCCTTGTCAACTATGAAAACGCTTTCGAGCAACATCGAGAAACAAACAAGGGGTAAATATGGAAAAGATTATGAGATAGCCGGGGAACTTCGCGACTTCAGGTAATAAATACTATGCCGAAAAAACTTCCACCCAGGATCACGTTGCGTGGTGAAGTGCCGGACTTTTTACGACCGGTGAATAGTCTAAGGGAACTCGCGATCGCGTTAGACGTTTCACTGTACAAGCTAAGAAGTTGGCGAGAAGTTTGTCCCCCACTCAAAAATGGTCGGCCGTACTCCATTGGAAAAGTTGCATTTCAGTTGATTGCAACGAAACGGTTTCCGAGAGATTTGCAATCATGCAGCAAAGAGCTTCAATTTGCCATTGCCTCTGAAGTTGCGATTGATGCTGCGGAACAACAAAAGATAAATGAGATCATCGACGCTATGCAAGACTGTCCTGACGCTGTGGATTCGATACTTTACGAAGACGATCCAAAGAAGCTAACGGTGGCATTGAAACAGTTGGGTGCATTGAAGCCCAAGAGCTGGATTCCCTTATCGCAAAGCGAAACTGTTGCGGTATCAGTCGCAAGTCCAAAGACTGCTTCTTTGTTTTTTGATCGGGTTTGGTGCATGGATAGTCGCGCACCAAGCGACATCGGAGTTAGATTTAATTCGTTGGAAGAGAAGATGTGCCTTGGGTTAACTAGTAGCTTGGTCCAGTCGTTGGCCGAGGCTACAGACGCGACTGAAGAGAAGCTGCTTGAAGTAGAACAAAAAATGATGAGTGTCGAATTTGAAGCCAAATTTGCTTCTATGTTTGAATCTGCGATACTCTCACCAGTGAAACGCTTAACAGGAAGAGATATACCAATTTTTTCTTCATCGTCGGCAGCGTCGCGGGAAGTTTTCCCAGTTGGCGACAAGGCAGCCGTTCTGGCGATTGTAGACAACGTTCCATTGATCGATGAAAAAAAGCTAACGTGGGATCAAGTTATCGAACTTCGGAAGGACGCAGACGCTCAAAAGAAGCTCCGGCGATTCTTACATTGGCTGGAGAAAGACTACGCAAATAGACCGATACAATTTATACGAGAGGCAATTGAACTGAAGCTTTCGGAATACAATGATGCGTTGGAGAAGCACGGTATCGAGAAAAGCCTTGGTAGGACGTCAATGATGCTCGATGGAGGATTCTGGATGGCTTTGCTGCTATCGTGGAATGAATTCGCTGGGCTGGCAGGGATTAGCATAATGGGCACGAGATTGGTTTTAGAGCACTATCGATACCAGCGTTCGCGACGAGAGCTAAACGACCAGAATCCTGCTGCCTATATTTACGAAGTTAGATCTCGAATACGATAAGAATAAGAAAAATTTTGGAAGAAGCTGGCAAGTTGCAAGCCATGAATGTGATACAAGCTGCTTGCTCACTGTGATCAGCCGTGAAGTCGTTGTAAATGCTGCAAACGTAAAATCTCGTTTCATATTTCTCGTTTGGTCGATCTTCAAGACCGTTCAAGTTTTGATTTCTTAACTTCCTCCGGCAGGCACGTTCCGTGCCTGCGTGTTTACACCTGATGCATGATGAATCATGCCGAACGGCGCCCGAAAGGTCGTGCTGAACCGTGAAGTTCTTTGAATGAAGACAGACGGGGGGACGCGCGGCTTTTCGTTTTTTTTCAGGAGGAAAAACGAAATGCAAGAAAGGGTAGGAGAAGCAACCAACCGGATGGAAGAACTTTGCCAACGACTGGGCAAAATTGAATCAATGCTTGAAGCCTTACAGGCTCCCAAGCGCGAGAAACATTTTTACACCACGAAGGAAGCAGCCGAGCGGCTGAACTTGTCGAACTGGTACGTTCGGAAGCTCTGCGCTGACGGTGTAATTTTGGCCGAGAAGCACCCACAAAGTGGGCGCTTTCTAATATCGGACGATGAGATAAACCGGATTGAAACCCGTCGGGATGCCCTCGACGATTAACAATCCATTTTAAAAAAGGAAAAAACGACATGACAAAAAAAACGACAACAATGGCACCGAAGAAAAGCGGGGAAGGCAGCAAGCCAGTTTTTGAAGCAAAGATGCGCCAAATTCGGGCATCGGTCTTTAAGAATTCGGGCAAGGACGGAACACCCTATTTTAACACCCAATTGGTAAGGCGGTACCAGTCGGGCGATAACGATTGGGCAAACTCCAGCCACTTCACGGGCACGGCTGACCTTGTTTTAGCCAGGCAGCTGATTGACGAGGTGCTGGAGTTTTTGCGGACGCAAGGGGCAGGAGATAGCCAGCCATGAGCGACAAAAAAAACAATGACTCGGCGGTGCTGGCCAATCCGCCGTTTGCGGGCTCGCTGGATTTCGAAAGCTGTGCCAAGGACTTGTTGCAAGTCGTCAAGACGAAGAAGACCGAGCTGCTGTTTCTGGCGTTGATCATTCGTTTGCTGAAGCCGGGTGGACGAGCCGCCGTGATTGTCCCGGACGGCGTGCTATTTGGTTCATCGACGGCTCACAAGACGCTGCGGAAGATGATCGTCGAGGATCAGAAGCTCGACGGGATCATCTCGATGCCCGGCGGCGTGTTCAAGCCGTACGCGGGAGTCTCGACGGCGATACTGTTGTTTACCAAGACCAACTCAGGCGGCACCGATCACGTTTGGTTTTACGACATGCAGGCCGACGGCAAGTCGCTGGACGACAAACGCACCGATCTGTTACCACCCGAGAAGCAAGGCCCCAAGCCGACGGTGAAATTGACCAAGGACGAGCACGCCAAGAACAACTTGCCCGACATTCTGGAGCGCTGGAACAAGCGGGACAAGTCGGAATTGAAGAACGCCCGCACAGCCCAGAGTTTTTGCGTGCCCAAGTCGGATATCGTCGAGCAAGGTTACGACCTATCGATCAACCGCTACAAGGAAGTGGTTCACGAAGAGGTCGACCACCGCGCCCCGCAAGCGATTCTGGATGAACTGGAAAGGATCGAGAAAGAGATCACTCAAGGTATGAAGCAACTGCGGGGGATGATCGAAAGTGGAAAGTGAAAAATCGAAGGGCGAAAGTATGCCAGAAAGGGATTTGAAGAAACGGACTCAGCAGTTTGCTTTGCGGGTAATTCGTTTATACCGAAAATTGCCGAACACTGAAGAGGCAAGGATTATTGGCAAGCAGGTGTTGCGATCTGCTACCTCGGTCGGAGCGAATTACCGTTCGTCACAACGTGGGAAGTCGAAGCGAGATTTCATTGCCAAGTTAGCGATTGCCGAAGAGGAAGCAGATGAGACGTGCTATTGGCTCGAATTGATTATCGAAGCCGACATCATCTCCGCTACGCTTCTCGAACCTCTCTTGGATGAGGCAAAACAAATCACGGCGATTTTAACCGCCTCAGGGAGGAAAGCCAAAGAAAATGAAAAGTGAAACGAAAGTGGAAAGTGGAAAATCAACGGAAGTGGAAAGTGGAAAATCGAAAGTCGAAAGTGTTAGTTTGGGAAGCGTTGCCGCTTTTGACCGTACGGCTGCGATTTTGAAAGAGCGCAACGGATTGCCGTACATTAGTCTTGAAGATATTGATTCGACGGATGGCAATGTTCGAATAGCAGAGCGTGCCGACCCGAAAAGCACAAAGTTCGTATTTTCAAGGGAGCATGTACTCTTCGGAAAACTCCGCCCAAATTTGCGAATGGTCGCTCGGCCGAATTTTTCAGGAATTTGCAGTACGGACATTATTCCAATACGTCCAT
>JAUXWY010000444.1 GCA_030681235.1 Pirellulaceae bacterium
CCATTTACAAAGTCCACATCGGCCCACCGCATTGCCAACGTTTCGCTAGGGCAACGCAGACCCGCATATCGCGATAATGCGATGATCAACCGCCATTGTGCATCGGGGGCCTTTGCGATCACTTTTTCGATCGTCTCAGCAGTCACGTACAGGCTACGCTCGTCGTTGTGTTGCGTTCCTGCGTCAACGCTTTCAAACGGATTCTGTTTGATTGCACCGACCTTGACCGCCTCACTGAAGAACTGCTTCGACTTCTTGATATGACCGGCAATCGTGGCTTGGGCATAGCCTTCCTCAGTCAGCCATGCTCGGAAACCCGCTGCATCCTCAACTGAAATCTCTTTGAGAGATCGTTCTGGGCCGAAATGACGCTCTAGCAAGGCCTGAGCCTGTCCGAGATTCAACAGACAACGGTCGCCAACCTTGGGGCCATGTTTCTTGATAAACTGGTCCAACCAGTCGTGCAGCGAATATTGAAGTCGCGGTTTACATAACCCTTGTTCGGCTAACCGTTGGTACAGTTCGTCGCCAATGGTCGCGAGCCACTGGGCGGTAGGCACCGCGAGATCGTTACCGGATGTTTGCGAAGAAACGATGCTTTGCACCTTTGAAGCAATGGCCTCGGCGTCACGTTTCGCAACAGAGCCCAAGCGAAGCTTCTTTCGTCGCTTGTCCTTGTCGCGGTATTCGATGCGATAAAGCGTTCTTCCGTTTCGCTTTTCAGCGGTTACACTTGCCATTAGCGTCGTTTCCTTGTTAGTTAAGGGGATGTCGTTAGGGTTGCTTGAGTGTTACCAGCACTTGAGCAACCCGCCTCTAAATTATAGAGGCGGTCGCTTAGTTGCCAAATTGAAATCTATTTTTGCGGGCGACGGTTTCCTTTGAACGTTCGTTTGCACTACACTCGGTCGAGGCCTTCTACTTCCCGAGTAATCGCTGTGAATCCATCGTGGACAAATTCTGCACGTTGTACGACTGCTGATGTCAGGCCCATAACAGTATCAGTAATGCTTGCAACGTTCGTACCAGAGGCGGCGTTCCGCGTGTCTGTTCCGAGCGGGTAGGGACATACTGCAATCGTGATTAGCTCCGATTTCAAGTCGTCAACGGACTCGTCCATTCGGATTAGAGCGTAACACGCCTCATCCACTTCATTAAGTTCTTTCATTTTGCTTTTTACGTTGAAGAATAGTTGAATGTTAATTCCGACAGTAGATTCCGCCGAATTTCGAATTGCTCCTTTTTATCTGGCTCATAAGGCCAATGGATCGTTTGCAACTAGTTGCTCCGGGTTTGCATGATTCCCCTACGGAATTTGACAAAATCTATAGGGGAATCATTGGCACTAGTTGCAACTGGTTGCAGCCCCGGTTTAGTCGAATAGTTCCTCCTCATTGGTTTTCACTCGAATGCCCTCGTAGACCACCTTTCCTCGGTTAATGCCCTCCCAGGCTTTTTCCTTTTTGAATCGCTCCGAAATGGCCTTACCAAAAGCTGTTTTTGTCCATTTGCCGCCAAAGTCATTCTTAAAGGCAACAAATAGTTGCTCGGCCGTCGCGGTTCCTCCGAGTTCAACAACGCAATGCTCCTTAATGAACAATCCCAAGACATCCTCGGAGTCTCGGTAATCGTTCGTTGCGGCCATGACGCAATCCGGCTCGACCAACTCGTGCTCGTAGTAGTCCTTGAAACCGGCAATTAGCCAATTAAGAATTCCTGGACCTTCGTTCCGGACCAACGATTTCGACAATCCAGGTTTTGGTTTTGTCTTCTTGGAGATGTCAACCGTAAAAGGTATCAACCGAACCCGTCGCCAAATCCCTTCGTCGGTACCGCTGATACGCGGTTTGTGATTGCAAGACAACCAAAATTTGTGGGTAGGATCGAAATCCCAGAAATCTTCTCCGCAACGACGACCAGTCAGTTTATCACCACCCGTCAACATTTTCGCGATTGCCTCGTTAAGCTTTCTGTTTTGGTCGATTTCGGCTAGCGGGCAAAATCGTCGTTGATACAAATCTGCAATGATGGTTGGATGTTGCTGTTGGACAGGCAGCAGTAGGTCTTGACTTACTGGCTTGGCATAGTCACCCAACAAATTTACGATAGTGCCCGAAATTGTCGATTTACCATTATTGCCATTCCCCCAACAAATAGGCAGAACATGATGATCAACTAGGCCGCTGCAACTGTAGCCCAGCAGTTGCTGGACATAACGAATTAGCCCCTGGTCACTGTTGAAGACTAGCTCTAGCGTCGCCAACCATTCTGGGCATGTGGCGGCTGGGTCGAATCGGACGGGTGCCAACTGGGTAATTCGATCGGCCGGATCGTGATCCCGAAACTTTCCGGTTGCAAGATCAATCGTCCCATTCTCAACATTCAGTAGCGTGAGGTGTCGATTCAAGTCCTTGACCGGGCAGACAATCCGTGGATCGCTTCTCGCTAAATCGATAAGAGCTTTGATTCCGGCGGCACTGTTTGATCGTTTGACGAAGGTCTGGATTTTGGAAAACTCGTCGCGGCTTACCGAACTAACCTTCTTGCCCAGCTCGTTCCACAGGTTCTTCACATAATATCTCGCATGTCTGCGTACTCCGACGCCATTGTCGTCATACCATCGACGACCATCCCATACCAGCCAGCGTCTCCACTCGGGAACATACATCAGCCGCTCGAGATTTTTGTCAATAAATCGTTCCGCATTCTGCTCGTCTGTTCGACCCGAATCGTCTGATTCATGAGCAAACAAATCGAACGATGGCTCGACGGCGAGATTTTGTAAATCGGGCGGATTTGAATCGACCGTGATATCGGGAAAATTTGTCATCGTTGCAGTTCCTTTAAGTAAGCAAAGGCTTGTTTTTGGTTGCCGTTAAAGCGAGCGTGTGCCAGATACGATTGCAGACCATGGGTTTGTTCGGGTACGTTCGCATTGGTCGAGAACACAACCAACACCAAGTCCCCGGATTTGGACGGACGCAACGCGGCACTCACGCCCTGCTCCTTGCCGGGCCGCGTCCAAAAAACCGAATCGCAACTTTGCCACCCATCCGCGAAAAGTACTTCCGACCACAGCCGGCTGTCGCCCGAAAAAGTGTTCCAGCTATTCTTTCTGTGTCGGCCAGTGTGCTGAAATTGATTTTTGCTTTTTGATCGAGCCTTTTCCAACGACCCGTCGCAGTCAAACGTTCGGGCAGCCTGCCATAACATCCGCCGCTCTTCCGGTGTGATGTACGGTACTTCAGGAAGTACTGGTCCCGCCGTCTGCACATACGGATATCGTTTCGGGTGAACGTCGGCTGGACTGGGGCAACCCACCACGTAGCCACCTTCTCCGCGAGTCTCGATTAAAGTTGGTTTTACCAGTTTCGAGTTCATGGCAATCTTTTTGCTTTTACAAATCACTTTGCAGCGATAATAGACATGAGCACCGCCACTCGGAGTATCAACAATCGGTAGGCGAACGGCAATCGACTCGACGGCCCGATACCAATCCGGAAATGGCCACCAGTAATCGAAGTCAATCACTTCGAGACCGCCGGAAATCACGCCGCAAAGCACCGCCATTCCACGCGGATCGCTGAACCAACTTTTGATTTCCATCAAGGTTGGCAAGCGTTTGCGATACGGATTGAAGGATTTGATCGCAGGATTTCTGTCGCCACCTAACCATAGCGGAAAAGTAGAAATTCCCGCCTCCCGATACTCCATGGCGATTTCGATCAATCGGTCGCAGAAATTGCGTTGCAAGTCATTCATCCTTTTGACCCCCGTTTTTCCGATATTTCAGGCCGTTGCGGGACAGCACCTGTCTTGGCCCATTCCATCAGCACTTCCCGAACAAACCGGAATTGTTTTCCGATTCGAAAATGGGGGACGAGTCCGGCTTTGGCTTGCTGAGCTAAAGTCTTCTCCGAAACTTGTAGATGCTTCGAAGCCTCGTAGAGGGTAAGAATCTCCTCGGTGATGTCCTTGTTCATTTTTCTAATCTCCTATTGAGTTCGCCCCTTCGCTGGCCACACCCGCCAGCGTCTTGAGCAAAAAAGATAACGACGAAAATAACGACGAATCCGCCTTCGAAGTATTGGCGTTCAAAAAGTTTGCGGTCGCGTTGCAGTGGCTGTAGAATCGCCTAGAATTCGCGGGCAGCCAGCTGAAATCCACTCAGCTGCGATGTCGCCTCGGTAGCGGGGTGTACCTGCTACTGATACTCGCATCTCCTCCGGAAAACGATTCTCAGTTGTCCAACGATCGATCGTACGCTGCGATACTTGCAGCCATTCGGCCAGCTGCCGCTTCGTCAGCAGCATGTTGTTTTGGTCCATCGGTCGGTCCTCTCTAGGTCCAGGGTTACTGCGATACGTTTCGCAGCGGTATACTTAGTGCGACTGTTTCACGGTTTACCGTTTCCATCACCAAATAGCGGCGGTCGGTTCGCCGCAGTTAAACTATGAAACGTAGAAAACCAGCTATGAAACATGGGAAATCGGACAGAATGGGCCAGGAACTGCCAACGGTAGAAAATCGCAGAAATTGTTGGGCAGTGTTTCACTAAACCGTGAAACCGTGAAACCATGAAACAGTATCAGGAGAAACCGCCGGTTCAGTCCAGGTCCGGTTGTTCGTCGTGGATTGAGCGTTCTTTGGTCGACAGCTTGCCTTGGAAGACTTTCACAGCTTCGGCTTCTCGAATTCTGAAATAGCTTTCTATTTGGCTATTCCGGCACATTACAACGTATTTTTTGTGGCCACGAAAAATCGCTTGATCTTTGAACCATCTGGAAATCGTAGCCTTGGAGGGTGGTATTTCCGTTTTGAGGTGGCACTGTTCCTTGGCAAACGTCGCCAATTCGCTCACTCCTACAGGGCCATTTCGGAATGGGTTCTTACCGTTTTTGCCTTGCTCTCCGTACCGGTGCCATAGCTTCAAAAACTGGTAAACCAGGTCTCGCTGTGTGGTGTCAAACAGCGGTTTCGGTTTACTGCCCTTTCGGCTCTGCTCCGTTCGGCCCTTGGGGTTACTGGAATGCGGCTGCGACTCAAGCCACCTGATCAGTGAGTCAATACAGCCGCACAAGCCGCTCTTGGTTTTTTTGCGATAATCGCCGAAGAGATTGAGCTTGATACCGACAGCTGTTTGAGATTTTTCTTCGACAACGGGTTCTATCCACCATTCCGAAACCGTCCATTCAACGATTTTGTCCATCCAAGGATCTATAATCCAAACGATTTCCGACAGTCGGTTGCCGACAAAACAAATGTAAGTCCCAATGGGGGACGCATCTCCCACGTCAACTATCGGTTTCTTTTCGATAAAATCAAATAGTGTCTTCGGCCAACCAATTGTTAATGAGTCATTAAAGACTTCATCGGCATGGCCAATAGGGACCGGGATTATGGTTCGGATTATGTCGAAATTCGGTGAATGTTCAATTCGATTCTTAAGTTCCGATAATTCATTAACTAACGCGTGCCAATCTTCCGGAGGTTTCCATTGACGTTCCAAACGCTCGTGCTGTTCAATCGCTCCCGAAATTCTTTTCGAAAGTCTACATGCAAGATGTTCAGCTTCAAGTCTTGTGATTCCCAACTGGGAGGAAGGGTGAACGTCCTCATTCGAAGCTGGCGACCGGTCAATAGGCATCCAAATAGTATTGTCAGAATCATCAACCGCTGAATTTTTTTGGCTAAGACTTGATAGTATCTCTTGAAGGAGCAGCTCATAATCGCTTTCCTTCGGTGTCTGGGAAGACATCAGGTAACCCTACCACCGCATGAACCCCACGCCAAAGTAAAAAATGGCGGCAAGCTGGTGGCAGTAGGGTTTTACTCTCCCAGCGTTCGGACCGTCGCCCTAGCCGCAACCTTCACTATACTTTGAAACGACGAGCAGTCGAGTGGGGCTAACGCCCGGCCCCGAAATCGCTATCACCCGGAGACTTGTAGAGTATTTGTCCGTTACTATCGGGGGGGCGAATCGTCAGAGAAATCGCTAAACAAAATGCATGCCCACGCAAGTTCGAGGGAACGCAATGGCCCTGGTCGAGAAAGTTGCTGCCGAAGCCATGATCTCGTTGAAAGCTCCTCCTGCGAAGATTGAATCGGATGCCGATTGGCGACGACATGCCCGAAAAGCCCGAAAAGCAGGAGACTTGGATTTGATGTTCGTTCGGGAGGCAGAGTCGCCCGCGGAGCATGAGGTGCCTATCTCCAGGCTGCGAGACGATCAATGGTTGGCCCAAACCGTTGAACGGGCCACGACCATCACCAGAGATGGTGTTGGCCAAGAGAGAATTTTGCGTCGGCTCGTCCGCGATAACCAATGGTGTGGACTGCAATTTCCATACGTCAAGGGTGGTGAAGGCGATGAACTATTCACAGTCCGCCAGATCTTGCGATTGGCCCGGGAGCAAACCCCACCAAAACTGTCGCGGGTGGATTTGGTGCTAAAGCTACCGTGGGGTGCGGACCGGTCTGAACTGGTAGAACGCATTCGACCAAGTCTGGAACAGGAATGTCCGCAATTGCCTGGCTGTCGGATTAGTGTCTTTCGATCCCCAGAATCATTCTTGGATCGGGAAATGATGTTTGGAAAGAGCGATCAGTCGATCCGCTGGCATGTAACCGCTGGCCATGTAGCGGTTCACGAGAAAAGTCCGCGTGACACAACAACCTGGACCCTCCGTAGCGACACGGACG
>JAUXWY010000409.1 GCA_030681235.1 Pirellulaceae bacterium
GATCCAGCGATTGAGCAATTCATCGACAGAACATTTTTGCCGACCGAAGTCGTCGATCACCAATACGCCGCAATTGGCCTTCATTTGCAGCGGAGCTTCGCTGACGCCGGTGTTCTTGTTCAAGGTGATGTCCAGCGATTCCAGCTTCAATTCACCACCCACAATGATTGTGGGGCGTTTGATCCGCACCCAACGATTGTCGATCAGAGAGAAATCAATCCCCTCTTCGGGGCGAATCGGTACCGCTTCGTGCAGCAGTGGATCATAAACACGGATAACCTCTTCATCGACAAAGACGGCCCGGGGAATCCAAATCAGTTCGCCGAATGCCAGACTGATACGTTCCGCCAAGCTGGTCTTACCATTACCTGCTGAGCCAAACAGAAACATCCCTCGACCCGAGTTGACCGCAGGCCCAAGCCTTTCGAGAGTTTCCGCATTGACAGACAGATCCTGAAACGCAAAACGCAGTCGCGTGGGATCGGGTTTGGATTTGCTGATGGCTTGGCGATTCGTCGCATCGATATAATCGCGGAGCGCCACCGGCGCTGAACCGAAGTAGGTACAATGCTCTTTGAGTTTCTGTGTCGTATCTCGACCAAAATCCGTCAGGCGACAGGCGTAATCATTCACCAAGTCGGTGCTGACAAACTCCAGTTTGTGCTGATCCTTTAATCTCTTGACAAACGCCTCGACAATCCCATAGGCCAAGTTCAACTGTTTGGCACACCTGCGGATCTTCGCATCGGAATTGGCGGCAAAGAATTTTAGGACCAACGACTCCAACATGAATGGGTTGAGTCCGGATTCAGCAAACGTTTTAGGAGCCTCGGGAAGAAACGGGCTCTCAACAACCGGGCCAGTTTCTGCCAACTGCTGGCGTTGCTGAACTTCCAACCACCCATCAGGAACTTCTTGAATTGCAGAAAGAGACGAGTCCATTTGTTCCAGGTCCCCAGCGTGCCCTAATGTGGACTGGCACAATCGGGATAGCATTTGGTCCAAGAGGTCATCTTTGTTTAACAAACTTGGATCGTCGTTTAAAGTGTGTGACATCGTTCTCTCGCGAATAGCAATACCGAGGACTTTCGGCTGAAACCTACTCGTACTGATACGTTTGCTAATGTTGGTAGGCGACTAGAAAGTTGCGAATTCAGTATTCGAACGAGATCGCAACATCTTGAAAATCCGAACGATCGATACATTCGTCACCGGGTTCGCTGGGATTACAGATGAAGCAAACGGCTTCACGAAAATTGGCGTTCCGTCCTGGATGTCTTGCCCCGATGGACCGCGTTCATAAATTTCGAAACGAATCATCAAAATGGTCTGAGCCCAAAAGAGCGTGGGAGACACCGGTCACCATCCATGTTCCCGGTCCAGTCTTTTCCATTCGAAGTCGAATTCGGACCGGACCGCCCGTGCCAAAATCTGCGACTCGGGCCGTAGCCAGAAATTCTATCTCCGCGACAACTTTTCCGTCTTTATTCGATACAACAGGGTTCCGGGACAATTGGGAGACATTGCAATCCAGAAACTGGTACTTACCCAAGTTGTGACTGACTTGCGCCCGCCGATCCGGATGAAGGTGTTCCATCAGTTCCGCAATCTCGTTTTTGCGAACCAAATCGCGGTACTGGTAAATCGTGCGGTACAACGACTCGCGGTCCGTCTCGTACCAACGCTCGAAGGCCAACAAGGCTCCAAAAAAACAAAGACCTGCAATCAACAGTTTCATCCACCGTGGATGTCCCGTGTGCGTCCATAGGACCAGCGGTGTCAGGCAGGCGATCGCACCGAGAATGACAATGCTAAACGGGTTTTCCACAAACAAGACAGTCACCTCGAGAAAAGGAGCTCCCAAGCCCAGCGAGGCGAGAAACAAGGCACCGTCGTCTTGTTTATTCGTGCCGCAAGGCTTCAATCGGATCCATTTTAGCCGCTCGAATGGCAGGGTACAGCCCGAATACGACACCGACAATGACGCTGATCCCAAATGCTAAGGGGACTGATGAAGGGACAATTTCAGGTGTCATGTCTTTGATTTGATCGGGCATGGCGGCATACATCGCCGGAAAAAAGGTCTCCAAACCTGCCCGCAAGCCGTTAACCGCGATGGGGCAAAATAGCCCCACCAAAATCCCAGTGACCCCGCCAACAACACTCAACACGATGGTCTCGACCAGAAACTGATGAATGATGTCTCGTTGCTTGGCACCCAAAGCCCGTCGGATCCCGATCTCGCGTGTTCGTTCGGTCACCGTCGCCAGCATAATGTTCATGATCCCAATTCCACCAACGATCAGACTGATCGCAGCGATCATGCCCATAAAGATCATGAACATCAATTTGGTCACTTTGGCTTGCTCTAAAAGTTCATAAGGCACGACCATGGCAATGTCTTCCCGCTTCGGATCCGAGCGACGGAGCGTTGTTTCGATCAGTCGTGCCGTCTTCGGGACATCGGCAACATTGCGAACTCGAACCGTGACTTGTGACAGTTCAAAAATCTCAGCAGTGAATGAACCGCCCGTGCGTTTTTGCCGAGTATCACCAAATTGGCCTTGCATGGTTTTGATGGGAATATACACATCCATCGAAAAATCTTGGGCCGACAACGAACCACCAATCGCGGCCGTCGCGTCCTTGTGCTTCAAAACTCCGATAATCCGATAGTAGACATTTTCCTCGGGCAAAAAAACCAACTTGTGAATCGGGTCTTCTGACGGGAAAAGACGGCCCGCCAACTGAGCGGCAATGACACAGACCGGCGTGGCGCTGTCGTTTTCCACATCCGTAAAAAAGTGACCGCGGTCGATTTTCAGACCAACGACCTCCCGATAGGCCGGCGAACACCCCACCAATCGACCATCCATCGGCTTGATGTTCGCGTTCCCCGAGTAGGTGAAACGCATCGGCATTTCGCGAATCGAAACCGTCGAGTCGATCGTGGAAATCGTGCGCTCCATCAAGTCCTTTTCCACCCTCGTCAGACCGTACGGCTTGATTTCGCCGAAGTTGCCAGACCCGTCGTCAGGTGGTTTGATCGAACGCACCATGATGTTCTGGGCGCCAAGATTCTCGATTTGCTCTTGGGCCTTTCGACTGATGCCTTCGCCGATGGCCAGCAAAGCAATCACGCTCGCTACACCAATAAAGATACCCAACACGGTCAGGACGGACCGCATGGGATGGAGCAGCAAGCTCTTGATGCCTAATTTCCAAGTACGAAACCAAATCATAGCGACCTGTTCTAACTCCAAAATTCGAATCTCGCCACGACATCAGCATCCCGAAGAGATGCCCGTGTTAGTCTTCCACTCGCCGCTCGACTGGCTTCGAAAGATCGTAAACGACCCGGTTCTCGCTGCGAATATCGCTCTGGATTAATCCGTCTTTGAGACGAATTATTCGCTTGGCATGCACGGAGACTTCGTCTTCATGCGTGACCATGATGATCGTTCGACCTTCTTCGTTCAAGCGTTGAAACATCCGCAAGATCTCTTCGGTCGTCACTGAATCCAAGTTACCCGTGGCTTCGTCGGCCAAGATAAAATAGGGGTCGTTGACCAGCGACCGCGCGATGGCAACCCGCTGTTGCTGGCCACCCGAGAGTTGGTTCGGACGATGGTCCAATCGCTCTCCCAAACCGACCAATTTCGCCAAATCGATACAGCGTTTGACGCTTTCACGGTCATTGCGGCCTTGGTAGTACAAGGGAACGCCAATGTTTTCTACCACGGTCAATTGTTGGATCAAGTTGTAAGATTGAAAGACAAAACCAATTCGCCTAGAACGAATCTCGGACCGTTCGTTGTCGGTCATAAGTGCGACGTTATCGTCACCCAGCATGAAGCTTCCGCTGGTGGGTTGATCCAAACATCCTAACAAATTCAACAAAGTGCTTTTGCCGGAACCCGATGGGCCCATGATCGCCACGTAGTCCCCTTGCGGCACATCAAACGACACGCCCCTCAATGCTCGAACGGTTTCACTCTTGAGCACGTAGTGCTTTTGCAATTCGTGAATTTCGACCGCATTGGTCGTTCGCGCGGGAGACTGGATGGTTGTTTGATTCACTCTTCGGCCCTCGATTGAGACTAGGGGGTGCTCTTCGCGCCGCCGGCGTCCGCATTTGGACCACTCGAACCACCACCCGGCCCGCGACCACCCGGCCCGCCGCCACCCGGCCCGCCACCACCTGGACCTCTACCCGGCCCGTCGCCGCTTGGTCCACCGCCAGGACCGCCAGGACGGGCGTTTGCCCGCATCCGTTCCAACGCAGCAAAGGCTGCTGCCAACTCGGCCTTGCTGACCGAGCCATCCTTGTTGGCATCCCCGTTGATGAACAAAGTTCGCATGGGTTCCTCGACGGCCGCAAGTTCCGTTTCGCTCAACGCCCCATCTTTATCTGTATCATACTTGTCAAAAAATTCGTCGCTGCGACTCCCACCACCTGGCTGTTGTTGTGCTTTTGCCAGCTGCTCTTCCACCATTTTCTTCTCGTCATCGGTCATTTCGATCGCGCGGTCCAAGATCGCCTCCGGCAAGTCCAACAGGTACTTGTATTCACCCGGATTCATCACAATCTCTTGTCCTGGCTTGAGGCCTTCCTTGATCACTACGGTCATCGAATTGTCGCCTTCGGTCTTCACTTCTTGTGACACGAAGTTATTCTCACCCTGTTTGATCAAGCAATAGTAGCGGTCTTGGAAACCATACACACCCTGCACCGGAATTTGAATTTTGTCTTTTTCCATTCGAGTTTGAATAGAAACCGAGGCCTTCATTCCGGTGATTAGTTCGGGTGGGCCACTCAGAATTCGTACAAAGACCGCATACTTGCGAACGCTGCTTGCCATCCAGCCACCTTGTTCGGCGTATTGATTGACCTTGGTAACAACACCCTTGATCAGTTGATTGTTCAAGGCGTTGACCCGGATCTCGGCTGGCATGCCCACTTTGATCGACGTGATGCTTTGCTCTTGAACCAAGGTCTTGACTTCCATCTTCTCGGGATTCGGCAAGCGAACCATCACCTGTCCTTCGCGAACCTCCGCACCGGGCTCCAAAACCCAGTCGGTACCACCACCGCGCCGCGATGATTCCTTGTTGTAAACGACCTGGCCAGAAACCCCGGCCGGAACATTGATGGTGCACTTTTCGATTTGCAGCAAGATCTCCTTAAGCTTTTCATTTTCAACTCGCAAAGCTTCTTCATCGTTCTCCTTCTTCACCTTGGTCGCTTGAATATCGCTATTGAGGCGGATCGATTCCTTCTTCCGACTGTACTCTTCTAAAATTGAAAGCTGTTTTTCGACCAGTTCAATCTTCCGCTTGCCCTGCTCAACCGCCAAGCGTTCCGTATCCAACTGTTGTTTCGTGATAAATCCTTTGGCCTGCATTTTTATACTGTATCCGAAGTTCTCTTGAGCAATCTCAAGGTCCTGCTTCGCCCCAATCAAATTCATGCTCAGTTCAGTCTGCTT
>JAUXWY010000465.1 GCA_030681235.1 Pirellulaceae bacterium
CAACATTTGACACAAGATCACTTCTTCCACATCTGCCGGCTTCAATGCGTTGGTGATCAACGCTTGCGGATCACTGGACCAACGGACGATGTCGATTTGCTCACCGCCCAATTCGTCTTTGATCGTCCGAATCCGACTTCCACGCACGCCCACGCACGCTCCAACACAATCGACTTGCTGATCGTCACTGCTCACCGCAACCTTGCTGCGATGGCCCGGTTCGCGGGACACGGCATTGATCTTGATGATTCCTTCGGCGATCTCCGGGATCTCCTGTTCGAACAACCGCTGCACCAGTTTGGGTCGAGTTCGACTGAGAACCACCTTCACTCGCGAGCCCTGAGCGCGAACGTCCGTGACGATCGCCTCGATCCGCTGGTTCGGATGATAGGCCTCTTTGGGAATCTGTTCGCTGCGCGGCAGAATCGCTTCGACCGAGCCCAAGGCCACGGTCGTCACGCCACCTTCGTTCCGTTGTACAACACCGGAAACCAACTCGTTCAATTGTGCTTCAAACTCCACGATCAGCGCATCGCGTTCCGCTTCACGCAGCTTTTGGATGATCACCTGCTTCGCGGTCTGAGCGCCGATCCGACCAATCACTTCTTCGTAGACCAAAACGTTCCCGTCACAAGAACCCGTGATGTCGCCCTTCTCGCGGTCGATCTGAAACGCAATCGCCGCTTCCTCGCCGTAGTGCTTTCGGGCAGCCGTAACCAAGGCCGCTTCCACGGCCCGAAATACGACTTCCTTTTCGATATTCTTGTCCCGGTGCATCGAATCGACGATTCTCAGCAAGTCACTGGGCTTCATTGAATTCCTTCCCTAAATCTTGACCCGAAGTCGCATCAAAAAACTGAAGTTGCTCGGCAGGCAACCTCAGCCGCACTCGATCGCCTATCCGAAAAACTTCTCCAACCGCCCCGCCTGCCCGCCCGTCACGACCCGATGGTTCGTTCCGGCTGGCAGCAACTCGCGATACCGGAACCCACCAAGGATCCTGCACCAAGCGACCACCCCACTGTGGATCCAATTGGTCCCGCTCCAACTCCACGCCTGCCCATTGTTCACTGCCCAGATCTTCCAACTCGACAACTTTCGCTGCCAAATCACCCGAGCCCAAATCCCCCAAGCCCAAATCTTCGTTTGAAGACTTTCGTTCGTGGTACATTTCTACCAACGCGGGCCGAACGCCCATGGTGACCCACTCAGGAATTGTCCCAGGCACCCCGTGGGACAATGCACCATGGCCAACTCGCAAGGCAAACCGGCCATTCCGCCAACCGTCCGACCATCGGACCGGCAGTTCATTGATCCCGCGAGGACCAAATATCCGCCCCACACCCAGCGATGCTGGGCGCCGATAGACCTCCAACGGCGGCCCAACTTGCTGTACTTTACCGTCGATCAGGATCGCAACTTGGTCCGCCATCACCATAGCTTCCGCAAAGTCGTGAGTCACATAGATCGACGCCGCACCGCCCAAACTCCCCCGCCGAAGCAATTGCAACAACCCCGATCGTACCTGCCATCGATGCTGAGCATCGACGGCGGACATCGGTTCATCAAATAAAAAAACCGCCGGCTCCCGTGCAACCGCGCGACCCAAGGCCACCCGCTGACGTTCACCGCCGGACAACTGATGGGGGAACCGCTCCAGCAATTCGGTGAGCCGTAAATCACGAATCACCTGCTGCAACCGCTCCGCCCGAACCGAAGTCTCAGGAGCATGCCGAGGAGGAACTCTCCGCCGCGACACACCAAGGACACGCCTTAAAACATCGAAAACTCCCGAAGCATTCGAGTTCGACAGCCCAAACGCCAAATTGGCCTGAACTGTCAGATGCGGGAACAAGGCCGGGTACTGCGCCACCATGGACACAGCACGCGCGTGAGGATCCGCAAATGTGACTTCACGGTTCCCCAACCAAATCTGCCCCTCGTCGCACCGCTCCAAACCCGCAATCAGCCGCAGCAAGGTTGTCTTGCCACTGCCGCTCGGTCCAAACAATGCTAGCACTTTGCCGTCCGGCACCGTCAAGTCGACGTTCCGAACACCACCCTGCTCACCCCGCCCCAAAACCGACTCGCCAAAACGCTTCGATACTCCCACCAGCCTCAATTGGGCCATAAGTGCTCCCAAACGCAAGCCAGCTGCGATCGCTCAAGTTGTAGCAATTTTGTGGCCAGCAGCCCCTTTTCCTCTGGCAACAATTCCGGCAAAATACGTCTCCCTGCGGAATCCCGCTGGAAGGCGAGCCGCCGTGACCGCTTATCGTACCGATAGTGGCCAATTGCGTCAATCATTGGCGAAGGGCTTTCTTTCTGGAATTTGGGCTTGAAAGATCCGACACGTAGTCCGTATACTGCTGGGCTTCGCAAAACCGGACTGGGTTGGAAAATTGGATCAGGCTATTCAAATTTGGGCGGATTTATTTGGGCGAAGCTGATTTTTTTGCTGGATGGGATTGGTTTTCTGAGCCCTTTGGTACAGGAAACAGGGAAAGATTGAATAGCTCGGTAAGTCCGAAGCACCGCACACGACTTGGTATCATATTGTCAAAAGGATCGAAATCATGAAGGTCAGGGCGAGCGTTAAACGAATTTGCGATCACTGCAAGGTGGTCCGACGTCGTGGGAAAGTTTACGTCATTTGCGTGAATCCGCGGCACAAGCAACGCCAAGGCTAATGGCCTTCTGGTTGTGAACATTTGGGCAGTGATTTTTTGGGCAGTGATTTTTTGGGGCGACGGATCGAACTGTAATTAAGAACAAGTTGTTGGAGCAAGAGCAAAATGCCACGTTTGTTGGGTGTTGACATTCCGAATGACAAGCGAACCGTTGTTTCGCTGACGTACCTGTATGGCGTGGGCCCTCATACGGCCCGAGAGTTGTGCCTTAAAGCGGGTATCAACCAGGACAAATTGGCTCGTGAAATCAACGACGAGGAACTGGCGCGATTGTCCGGATTGATGGAAACCGATTACACGGTGGAAGGTCCTCTCCGCCGACAAGTTGGTCAAAACATTGCTCGTCTGCGCGAAATCAAATGCTACCGCGGGATTCGTCACCGCGTCGGATTGCCTGTTCGCGGTCAACGCACAAAGACCAACGCGAGAACTCGGAAGGGTCCTCGCAAGACCGTCGCCGGAAAGAAAGGCGTCAAAGACCTTCGCTAATAAGCGGCGGCTTGACTGGGTTGCCCACACCTCTGTTGCTTGGTGTGCGGCGGCTTGACCCTAAAGATTATCACCACCCGAACATAAAAAATCTCCTTAGGAGCTGCCAGCAGTGGCCAAAACCAAAAAAAGAAAGATTCGTCGCAACGTCACCGTGGGCGTCGTCCACATCAATGCGACCTTCAACAACACCATTGTGACGATCACCGACCTGAAAGGTGATACGTTGTGCTGGGGTACCGCTGGTACTTCGGGCTTCAAGGGAAGTCGGAAGAGCACGCCGTTTGCCGGCCAATGCGCCGCGCAACAAGCGGGTGAAAAGGCCGTCAAGTTTGGCATGCGAGAATGCGAAGTCCGAGTCAAAGGCCCGGGCAGTGGTCGCGAAAGCGCCATAACCGCATTGCAAGCTGCGGGCTTGACCGTCAAGATTATCGAAGACTGCACCCCAATTCCACACAACGGTTGTCGGCCGCGCAAGAAGCGACGCGTCTAGTTTTTGGATACGACTGGGGCAATCTGGCTCTCCGCCATGTTGGACGGTAGGGGCTATTTTAACAAGGGATGAGACATGCACATTCGATGGCGCGGCTTAGAACTTCCAAGCCGAGTAACGGTTGACCAAAACACTCTGTCCGGGACCTATGCCAAGTTTTCCGCAGAGCCCTTCGAACGAGGGTTCGGCAATAGCGTTGGCAATAGCCTCCGCCGCGTATTGCTCTCCAGCCTGGAGGGTAGCGCTGTCACCCAAGTAAAGATTGGTGGCGCCAATCACGAATTCACCACTTTGGACGGCGTTTTGGAAGATGTCACTGACATCATCTTGAATGTGAAGAGCCTGGTTGTTAAGAACCACTCCGAGTCGATGAAAGTGATCACCGTTCAAAAGTCGACCGCTGGTCAAATCACCGGCGCCGATATCGACACCGGTGGCGAAGTGGAAATCGTCAACAAAGACCACGTGCTGGCGACGTTGACCTCCGACAAACCCTTCCTAATGGAAATGGTCGTCGACAATGGTCGCGGTTATGTCGCATCGACCGAACACAGTGGTCACGATCTGGCAAATGGGATCATTCCCGTCGACGCGTGCTACAGCCCAGTCACTCGCGTGCGATACGACGTCGAAGCGACGCGCGTCGGCCAAAAGACGAACTTCGATCGCCTGAATCTGGAAATCTGGACCGATGGTTCGATCACGCCGGAAATGGCCTTGGTGGAAGCTGCCAAGATTTTGCGCAAACACTTGAACCCGTTTGTGCAATACACTGAATTGGGCAACCAAATTCACGCTCAACCTCGGGTCACCAGCGGGATCGACGCGGCCATGGAAGCCAAGCTGAACATGCCGATCAACGACCTGCGCCTCAGCGTCCGCGCCAGCAATTGCTTGGAGGGTGAAGGCGTCCGTACCGTTCGCGACTTGGTCCAACGACACGAAGTTCAACTGCTGGAGATGAAAAACTTCGGCGAAACGACACTCAACGAAATCCGCGATAAACTGCGAGAACTCGGCCTACACTTAGGCATGCGAGTCCCTGCCGCCCCGTTGATTTCTTAGATTCATAGATTTTACTGGAAACTAGACTGCCATGCGACACAAACGACGCGGACGACAATTAGGCCGGAATTCAGCTCACCGGAAAGCCCTGTTCCGAAATCTGGCTTGCCACTTGTTCCTAACCGAACGAGATGACGACGCCTACGAGTTTTTGTTACAAGCCGACGGAAAGACTCCGGTCAATCCCCCCAAAATCAAGGGACGCATCGTTACGACCTTGCAAAAGGCCAAGGAAGTTCGGTCGTTGGTCGAGAAATCCATCACGTTGGCTAAAAAGGCCGTGTCGGCCCAAGCCGATGCCGCTGCTCTTGCATCCAAGGACGAAAAAGGTTCGACCGGCTGGACCAAATGGCGAAATGGCGAAGGCTGGCAGAAATGGTCTGCTGCCAATGCACCGGTTCTGACCGCTCGCCGACGACTCATTTCATTGCTTGCCGACGAGCGGGCCGTCGACATCCTAATGAGCAAGATTGCTCCGCGATTCGTCGACCGACCGGGTGGTTACACTCGCGTGCTGCGGTTGGCCGAGTTTCGCTTGGGTGACGCTGGCCAAAAGGCGGTACTCGAATTGGTCGGCAAGCACGACCGAGTCGTTGCCTCGGCTACAGCCCCTTCCTTTGAAGGGTCGGCTTCCTAGTTATTCGGCGACGAAAACCCATAGAAATTCGGATTTCGTTTAAACTCCCACGACTTGTCGTGGGAGTTTTTTTTGGACTTCCGCCCAGTTTCAAACTCCGTCACGCACGTTGGATCTCGCTATAATCCGCAAAATCGGAGTAGATACTCAAAAGTCGACTGGACCGTTGACCCTCGATGGAACGCAATGTTTTTATAATTCCACTTTAGAGGTAGAATAAAGATCGTCCCACGACCCTGCATGAGACTTCGCTTGTCATCCCAACCCATCCTCGATGTCGATCGCGTTTCAAAAATCTACTGCCGGCAATTGCAGCGATCATTGCGGTATGGGATGCACGACCTATTGCTCCAAGCTATTGGCCGAAATCGCGAGGCAAAGTTACGACCAGGCGAATTCTTCGCTCTGAAACACGTCTCCTTCAAGTTGCAGCCGGGCGAATGCCTAGCGCTCTTGGGGGCCAACGGGGCTGGAAAAAGCACGCTGTTGAAGTTGATCAACGGGCTGCTGCGTCCCGACCGTGGCACAATCCGCCGTCGCGGCCAACTGAACGCGATGATCGAATTGGGAGCCGGCTTCAACCCTCTATTATCCGGACGTGAAAACACATTCGTGAACGGGGCGTTGTTAGGACTGTCACGAGCTGAAGTGCTCCAGCAATTCGATTCGATCGTCGAGTTCGCGGAATTAGGACATGTGATCGACGATCCAGTGCGAACCTATTCGACCGGCATGCGCATGAGATTGGGATTCGCGATCGCGACGCATACTCGCCCCGATCTGCTGTTGATCGACGAAGTCTTTGCCGTCGGCGACGTTCGGTTTCGCATGAGATGTTTTGAAAAAATAATGCAGCTGCGCGATTCAGGCATCTCGCTGATTGTGGTTGCTCATGCCATCAACCAACTGCAGCGAATTTCGAATCGAGCCCTTGTCTTGGACCAACACCAAGCGATCTACGATGGCCCGTTTGATGCAGGGGCCCGAATCTATGAAGAGTCACTACTGCGAGCCGAGCCCGACCAAAAGGCCGCATCTCCATATCACGACGCGCGGATCGCAGATATTCGCATCGTGAGCTCGCCAACGCAAAATGACGGATGGCAAACACGCGACTCGCTCAGCATTGAAGTTGAAATCCATTGCCAAACATCATTAGAAAATGCCTGCTTGCGGCTGTTCGTTCGCTCGCCAGGCTTGGGCATCTTAGGTGGATTCGCCAACCACGCGACCGGGTTCCGCTGCGACCTAAAACCGTCGGTGACTCGATTCCGAGTCACGATCAATCAATTGCCGCTCCTGATGGGCGCCTACTCGATCGGTGCGACACTCTACGGACCCGGGCCTTGGGATTACTGTGATCGCGTGGAAACCGGCGCGAAATTTCAGATCGTCGGCCCGCCCATCGACCCCAACGGCTTTGGGATCGACGGCAGCATCGAGTTTCAACATCGGTGGGAAGGTGCTTAGGATTTGTCCCGAAACAAGTTCCGGATTTCGCTGGCTCTGCCGATCCAAAGGCGATTTAGCGAGCGCTGGTGTACCGGCTTCAGCCGGCGGGAGCTG
>JAUXWY010000466.1 GCA_030681235.1 Pirellulaceae bacterium
GCATCAGCCATCGTCATCGCGGCGAACAGCAACAGGTACACGACAAAAAACGGCCGTGCTCGCTGAAGTTGTTCTGGTGTCACGGCCAGAAGTTGAGCAATTCGTTGGTTCATCTAATCGTTCGCGGTTGCATCCCCTTTCCGACAGCGACTGTCACCAACGAAAGCCACCAAGTATCGAAACGCGATTTCGCTGTAGCAACTACCTGGCTTTCGCTGTGACCAGCCGCCCACTCAGCTGCGGTTCACTGTCATCGTTTGCCCGAGGATTTTGGGCCTTTGGTTGATCGGAGGATAACTTGGGGAGTGCGGACTGTCCAGCCAGTATGCGCTGCATTTGAATTCGCTGCTTGGGGATTTCACGAATCGCCTGTTGCACAAAACGCGTGGCGACGCGGCAGAGTTTCCCCAATTCTCCGGCACTGATTTCCAATAACTGAAGCGTCGCCTGCGAGCACAGCGGCAGCATTTGGTCGGTGCCGTTCTTCTGGTGGACGGCCGACGCGTTCGTAATGTTATTAATTAGATTTTCACGATTGGGATTCGATGAGTCAAAGGCGATGGGCGCGACTTTGGCAATGGACGGACAAGCTCGCAAGTACTTTTCATCCCGGTAGACGACCACTCGCAACTCGTACTTATGACCATTGAATTGATGATCTTCAGCTTGAATCACATCCGATTCGATATACTCGCAGATGGTGTACGGAAACGCACCCTCGTCAGTGCCGTAGTATTCCTGAGTCGTTTCGATGGAATCATGGATTCGCTTACAGATGGATTCAACCGATTCGCTGGGGTCCAGAAAAAATTCGATGCCGTGCCCGATTCCGGTTCCATGCGGCTTGATGACTGGTCGGCGGCCTTCATGTATCCAGTCCAACACCGTGGCAATCAGTTCTGCGGGATCGGTGGCGTGTGCGTGGTGGACGCGTGTCGGAAATACCGCACTGGGTAAGTAAACCAAGTGCTCATCCAATAGTGAGTAGGCAATACCCTTATCGCCACCGGCTAAGTAGGTTCCATTGATGGGATGGAATTGATCCAGATCAATCGTGGGAAACTTGTTCAACAAATTCAAACAGAAGCGATCATTGAGTGCTCCGACGACGGGACGCCCTCCTAACAAAAGCGTGCCGCTGGGAATCACCGAGCAGGCTTCGAGCAGTTCTTTCATGTATCCAATCACGACCGTGGGACGATCACTGCACAGTTGTTGCTTCCCGGTCTGCAAGCCACACAGAGTGATAACTTCAGCCTGGCCCTGTGCGTCTGCCAGTCCATCCGCGATAGCCTGGGCGAACATCATTTTTTCGTGCATCAACTTATTCAGGCGCGGATTCGATTCGTCTTCTTTCCCGGACACAGGCAACAAAACAATGGCATCGGGCCGAGCGATATCTGCCACCGCTTCCCGAATACTTGCCAGTACCGATTGCACGACTGAGGCAGGCAAGTTGGACACGCCGCCAATGCCGGTCCCATTCATTTCAATGATGTGAAACTGAATATGATCATCTTCTCGTGAGACCAAGATATCAAGCGGAGCAACTACAAAGGAACTCGCCGCGTCGCTAGGGAAAAGTTCTATCGCACTAACGTCGTCGATATAAGATACCAAATCCTGTTCTTGAGAATTTCGGATTTCGGAACGATCCTCCAACGCGTGTCCCAACATCGGGCCAGCGGCGACAACCGTAGAGATATCAACTTGAAAAGGATTGCTGGTTTGCTGAGACATTTGTCAATTTCCTCATGAAATTGGGTGACTAGTAAGGTCACGCAGGTCGAACCGCTACTGTTTCCATTTGTAGCCTACGTAACCGCAGTGGCATCTTGCCGGAACGATCAAATAGCAGGTTCCATGCCAGAGACTCGCGGCGAAAAAAAATCAACGAGGAAATCGCCCCAGACAACGCTAGTTTCGGAGCAATTCGGCAGAAATCCAATATGCTATCATCGGGAATACACATGCTATCGTGAAAAATTTACCGATCTACCGTGAGAACATCCTTCCCACTTGGTCGGTGAAATTTACCAGCCCATGTGTAGCCCGGGCGCCCTGGATCGGAGCGACTCACTATTCGCCAAAACCCAAAATCAAATGCTCAGGATTTCCGCAACGAGCGAGAGTTTGGGTACAAAGACGTGTTCGGCAAATCCACCAATCAAAAAAAATCTCTGTGTCCATCGGTGCGCCAGTTTAGTCTGGCTGTTCTTGTTAATTGAAAGGAACTAACCATGGTAAGTGCTCGTTCGCCATGTAGCCAACCAAGCAGCTTGCCGGAGTAATCCGCAAGTTGAAGCCTTGGAAGGCGAAGACGTCAGCCGTAACTCAAGTGAACTCAATTCGGCGTCGTTACACAAATTTGGGGTGGCCAGGCTTCCGATAGTGCTGAAGCCAACACCGGTTGTGTAGGAATGAGCAATTGCAGCCATCGGACCCCACGGGGTGACTGGAGACAGCGGGCGTCGACAGAACAGTCAAGGCACCTGGGAGACCCACCTGTCGGGTGCTTGGGCAGAGCATGCTTAAGCGACAACGACCCCGGCGGAATCAATAGCGCCAAGTCGGACTGGATGGAAGTCGGAAGGGGGAATACGAGCGAGGAAGCCGGGTAACTCCGGTGGAGCAAAGTCCCCCTGGCAGAAACACGCACGTCCGATCAGACCCTCTTCGGCGAGTCTCGTAAATAGGTTAGAAAAGGGCCTGGCCTCCAAAGGGTCAGACCCAATACTGTTCGGCACGAAGGTTGCTTCCGTGTGATTTTGGTCTGTTTTTGGCGTTTTTCATAGGCCAGAAGGCGTCGAGAAGTGACTTGCTGGGCCGTAGAAGTGGTAGCGATTCACGGGCTTGGTTGGAATCGGCGC
>JAUXWY010000479.1 GCA_030681235.1 Pirellulaceae bacterium
AGAATGAGGCAGTTGAAGAGACTCGTTGGATCGGGGTCAATTTGCTGAATAATCGGAAAAAGCCGAAAGAATCGCCTAACCTGGTTCGATAACTGTCCTAGGAACAACTCTCCACGAAGGAACCTTTCCTATGCACAAGCGAATCGTCACCTCGGTCCTGATGTTGGGCTTGGGCTTGTCGGTCCTCCCATCCACTGGATGTTTTTATGCGACCGGTCCATCTCTTGGCTTGCTGTCGGTCCCGGTACCGGTGACTCCGTATATGCAAAAGACCCGAGAGGATCAACACGAGATCGACCTCCGATACTCCAAGGTTCCGATATTGGGACCGATCACTCCGGGTGCCCCAACGGCTGCGATGGACCCTCCGTCGGACCACGAAGTCATGGCGGCACTGGAACGAGCCAGACCGTTGCAAGGCGGCGTGCCTTTCCTCAATGAAGTTCAACGCAGCAATGTCCGCATCGTCAAAGAGAAGATTGCTGACTACATTGACGAACCACGTGTACTGCCTTTGATCGGCCCAGTCCAACTGCACCACGTTCACTACAAGTGCACGGTCTACTTTAGCGAACGGAAGATCGTTGGCTTTCCAATCCCGCACACGTTGCAGGATGACGAAGCCGTCGAAGTGCTCTACCTTGATCACAACCACTTGCATCAAGTGGGCGATGTGAACTACGGCCCGACCAGCAACTACTAAGTGTTACGGTTCCTTCGCACAGAGTTGTCACTGCGTTGCCGCATCGAATATAGAAACGCCCGACGTCAACCGTCGGGCGTTTTTTTGTTGACGCATCGCGATGTTTCCAATCGGCTCGCCTGTCAATTGCCAAACGCACTACACTTTGTTCATACGAACCATCGATACATGTCTTCGCTAATTAACCACGCAATCAACCGCGACACCAAAGCCGCGGACGCTACGGCGACTGCCGCGATCATCAAGACTTCCCATCCGTACATGGTGAGCGTGAAACCGCGGCTGGCACCCAACTTGAACAGGGTTTCCATCTCCTGTTGGCGAATTTGCACCGAAAGTCCTATCACTAAACCAAACAACATCAGTGTGGCCACCCCGACAAACACGCTGACCGCCACGATCAAATTTTGTACCTGAAACAAGATATTCAACAATTCGCGAATCGAATCGCCGGCAAAAACAGTTTGCAGATCCGTACGTTTTTGCGCCAACCCAGCCGCTAGATCTTGCGACCGCTGCTGATTATCCAAGAGGATCATGGCGGTGATTGGAAAATCTGCCATATCTCCGTGAAAATGAAACGAAACCAGATTATCTTCCGTCACGACCGTGTAGGGTAAAACGGCTGCTGATGCCACCGTTCCCTGCTGACTGCGGTCCAACACTAGATTTGGGTCGTTGCTCGCGGCGACATCCTCATGACCGTGGCCCAAGTTTTCGATCACCCACGTCGTTTTGAGATCCACGAACACCGCTTGATCGTCCGGGCTGCTCGTTGGCTGAAGAACACCCACAATCTTCATCTGCAACGGATAGTCCGCAGCGATGCTGAGGAAACTCCGCGGGCTCGAGATCATCGAATCTCCAACGCCCAATCCCAACTGCCGCGCGACCTCGCTGCCGATCACGCAATCACCCAGTCGCCCAAAGGCCTCGCCTGCCAGGAAGGCGCGTCCCCGATAGTCGAAGTACTCCAAGTGGGTGCCAATAATTGGATAATCGTTGGTTCGAAAGCGAATATGCAATGGCAAGCAGCGATCGAATCCCGCTTGCTGAAACGCTTGCCAATCGGCATAACGCAACGAGGGAGCCTGAGTCGGTCGAAAGTAGAGCGCATGCAGGACCAATTCGAGCGAACTACCGGGAGCGCCAAACACCACGGGCGTTTCGCTGGCTCGCCGCTGCAACTGTCGCTGGACCTCGGGCATGACTTGCGACAACACCAATGGCACCAAACAGCCGATCAACAAACAACCAATCAGGACCGTCGTCCGTCGCCAATGAAACGCCATGTGAGCCAACACCAGTGCCCAAATTTTCATGGGATGGCCTCCTGCCGACTCGCGTCCCGAGGTGCCGCGCACCACGACTGAAAATCAACCGTCAGAGAAAAATCTGCCATCAGGGAGACATCGTGGGTGACCATGATCAGCGTCGCCTGCGAAACCTCTGCCTGTTGATGCAACAGGTCCACGATGAGTCGTTTATTTTGTGGGTCCAAGTTGCCGGTCGGCTCGTCGGCCAAAAGCCACTGCGGTTGGGTGATCAACGCCCTACAAATCGCGACACGCTGCTGCTCTCCCTGCGATAGCCGTTGCACGGGGCGACGCAACAAATGGGAGATGCCCGCGCGGTGAGCCAGTTCCTGCATTCGTTTCCGAACGGACGCGTCGATCTGCAGCGCTCGATTGATCGTATAGGGCAAGAGAATATTGCTGGCGACATTCAAATAGTCGATCAATTCAAATCGTTGGAAGACCAAACCGATCTGTGACGCCCGAAAATCGCGACGCGACGCGTCGTTCATTCGGGTCACGTTGAATGCGCCCATTTCGATTTGCCCCTGCTGCGGAACCAGGATCCCCGCCAACAAATGCAACAAGGTCGTCTTGCCAGAACCGCTGGGACCAACAATCGCGACTCGAGCCGCATCGGGGACTTCCCAAGACGGGATCTGCAAACGAAACGGCGTTGCCGGGTAACCAAACTGCAAATCGCGAATTCGGATCATCCGCCGCTCCGACTTGACCGAAACCGATTGGGCCGCGGTTGGACCGCGCCGGTCGACTGCGACTCGATCACTAGATCCACCATCTTCCATTGCCCGGCGTGGTCGGCGATCGTCACGAGAGCCTGGTAATGGTTGGTTCGTTGATGCGAGTGCCCCCAATGTTCCAACAGACCTTGCAATTTCCATTGGACCCGTCGCTGAAAGACGGCGCCGGACGAACCGTCCCCAAACGGAACTCCAATCTCGAGTTGCGCTGCTGTCCCAACTAGCGGCTCGGACACATTCAACACCTCCACGGACTCGATCCGCGAAACCGTCCCGCCCTGCTCTTCGACCTGCAGATCCCGCAAAAGTTGCAGATACAATTCGCGAAGTTTCCCGCCGGCAACACTTTGCTCCATCGCTGTGTAGATCTCCGCTTCTTGGACAAAGTCGAAAGCGCGATACAGATTGGTCATCGTTTGTTTGGCCGCAGCATCTCCGCTTTCGGGCCGCACGATGGGTGGCATCGACCCAAACCAAATTTCTCGAGTGGTCCACCCCAAACCCCACGACAGGCCCAAGCCAACCAGGGCGCTGGCAACCACAACCCATCGACCGCCGCCGCGAACCCACCACCCAATCAACAGTGCCACGATACCAGAAGCCGCTGACAACAAGACCAACTTTGGTAGAGGAAAAACAGCTGCGATCAAATCGTTTTGGTCGACGACGATGGCTTGCACTGGTTCCGGCTCGCTCATCGCACCGGAATTTGTCCAACGCAGTTGGTTGTCGGCCAATTGCCGCGAAAACACTTGGGTCTGCACTTCTTGTCCGAAGAATAAATATCCTTGAACGGAACTCAATCCATAGCCAAACTTGTCCCAGGCCAAAGAAATCTCGCGCGGCACGTCACGATAGGGGTACGAGAAACTGACCCCGACACGCCCGTTCGCCAAGCTGATTCGTTCGACCGTTCGTCGGAGCGCAAAGTCACGTTGATCCGCCGGAAAGAAATCGACCCGCTGGACCTCCGGCGAAATTGCCTGACCGTTGATCGCGACCGGATTCCCCGTCGAAAAGTACTTTCGAATGCGTTGTTCGGCGGCAGCCATTTCGTCGCGCTGCAAGAAATCCGAATCGGCACTTTCAATTTCGAACAAGGTCGCCAGCGCGTTCAGCGGAATCAAAAATTCCACGCGAAGTTGACGTGGCTCCACATAGGCCCACAAATAAGCCGCACCAAAGTTCGTCACGCCCAACAGTCGTTCATCCTGCCGCGACAACCACGCCAACTTTTCTGCGTCGGAGGCGTTCTGAGTTGGAACGGGACTGTCCCAATCCAAATCGACAGTCATGGGCGTGTCCAGTCGAAGCTTGCCTTTCAGCGGAAGATCCGACTCGCCTTGAAACAACTCCAACGAAAGCTCCGCCGGGTAAAGAAAGTTCTCGTCCACGACCGAATGGCGAACCGTAAACGTCTCCAACGGTAAGTCGGGGCTATTGTATTCGAAAGTGAAGTTCATTCGACGACGGACCAAATGAAATTCAGTGGCTCCATCCTTTAGCAACGGGTCGTCAAATGGATACGGACCCTCTTCGACCAGCACCGCCGACAATCGTTGGCCGTGGACATCGATCACTTGGATGTGCTGACTCAGAAACTTTTTGTGTAGTTCATAGTTTTCACGCAACTGCTCGGCCGGAAACAGGCCTTGTTCATTTGCCTCCATACCGTGCAACCATACCAGATCGTCCGCAAACTGGCTGAGGACCATCCGCACTCGGTGTTTGGTCACGTAGATTTTGGCATCAATTCGGGACGCGGGATCGAGACCGGGAAGGTTCGCAAAACTTAGCCCCGCCCCGGCACAACACCAACCCACCACCCACAGCAATAGTCGGCAAAGTCGTGCGGTCATGATCGACTCCGCCCCTTTTCTTATCGGGGTTTCTTTTTCGCGGGTGTTGGCTTCACCTGAGGCGCGGGCTTCTTGGCAGCCGCTGCTGGTTTCCCAGACTTTGTTGGTGCCGTTGATTCGGGCTTCTTGGGTGCCGGCTGAGCGGGCTTGGCCATGTTGGATTTTGCGGGTGGGCTGACCTTTTTTTCGCCACCCACCGTTGGCTTGTTGTTGGATCCCGTCGGAACGATCGGAGTCTTGCCTTTCGCAGGTTCCGGTGCCGAACCTTTCTTGTTAGCGGCTGAGGTCGTTGCCTTCGCTGAAGTGGCTGCCTTCGCTGAAGTGGCTGCCTTGGCCGGAGCGATTGCCTTAGCTGGAGTGTTTACCTTGGACGGAATGGTTGCCTTGGACAGAGTGGCTTTCTTGTCGGACGTCGCTGCATTGGATTCAACTGTAGGCTTCTTAACGTCGACGGTCGCCTTCGTTTCGCCCGGCAAGTTCTTAGATGGCGGTGGAGTAGCAGCCTTGGCCGACGTCGTCTTGCTTGGTGAAGATTTTTCGGGAGCAGACTTCACTTCCGAGGCTGCTTTGGCAGCGGACTTCTTGGCCGCGGCATCGGCGGTCTCCATTCGCTTGACCGCATCCGGGTTGATTTCTTTCAGAATCGCGACAATGTGTTTATCCCGCGGTTTGTTCTTGAAATCGACCGCAAGTTGATGCATCGTCGAGAAAAACTCTGGGCCTTTTGTCTTCGGAACGGCTCGTTCAAAACCCGGGACCGTCCCCGACTCCTTTTCTTTCGGCGTTACCAACCCTAACGCCTCGGCAAAATCCAAGCTCGCGGCACTTGTCGGAATCTTGTGACCACCCAACGAATTCTGCACCAAGTAGGACACCACAAACGGCGTCACGCCTTTGTACTTTTCCAATTGGGCAATCGCCTTGCCCTGATTCTCTTTGATCAAGAAATCAAGATCAAACGAATAATGCGTTTCGAACAAAGAATGCAGGACTAGCTTGAGATGTTCGATCGCGGGCAAAGCGTCCCCCAACGCCGTGGCCGCTTCGCACAGCTCTTGATTGGTGGTGACCCGCACTTCGTTCCAATCGGAGTACTGCTCCAAACGTGCAAACGCTTCATCAGCGGCGGTAAATTGAGCGTTTTCCAACAGGCAAGCGTACAGCAAGTTCTCCAGCACCGTTCGGCCTGCCGGAGGCGAAACTGCCGGATAGTGCTTTTTGGCCACTTTCACAAGTTTAGCAATAATGGCCGTGCGATTCTCACTCATGTGATTGCTTTCTACAGGGAAGACGTGGAACTTGGATCGTTGGCAGGAGTCCCTCCGCTCACCGAATCATCTGGCCGGGCAGCGTCCTCCTTGAGGCCACCTTCGCGGCGTATCTCGTTCAATAACTCCGAGATTTTAAGCGAGTTCTTGACACCCTTATCAATCTCGAACGATAGCCGCGGAATATAACGAGTCTCGATCCGTTGTCCGACCTTTTGTTGGAGAAAACCGGCCGAGCTGCGAAGCCCGTGGAGGCACAGATTCTCCTGAGCCTCGTCACCCATCACTGAAATGAAGACCTTCGCGTTTCGCATATCGGACGAAACCTCCACGCGGGTGACGGTGACATCACGCACGCGAGGATCGCGGATCTCCAACAAAATTGCCGTACTGACGACTTCGCGAATCGCTTCGGCGGCTTTTAAAACTCTACGAGAACTCATAAACTTCGGGAACTCAACATCACAACATGATTGGCAAGTCGGGGAATCGATTCAGCGCGTCGGATTCGTCCACCGCTACAAGGTACGGGCGACTTCTTCAATGCGATAGGCTTCCAGCATGTCGCCTTCCTTCACATCGTTGAAACCAGCCAACTTGACACCGCACTCCATGCCCTTGTTCACTTCCTTGACATCATCTTTTTCACGCCGCAACGATTCCATGCCATAGTCGCCGACGATGCGATTGTCGCGAATGACGCGGACGCGGCTGCCACGTTGCACGCTGCCGCGCATCACTCGGCAACCGGCAATTGTACCCATTCGACTGACCGTGAAAGTCTTGAGCACCAATAGGGCACCCAATTCCACGTTCTGCTCTTCGGGCTTGAGTTTGCCTTCCAAAGTCGCTTTGATATCGTCAGCTATCTTGTAAATAATTTCGTAGCGACGAATTTCAACTTGGAGGTCTTCCGCCAAAACTCGAGCGTTTTCGTCCGGGACCACATTGAAGCCAATGACGACCGCATCCGACGCCTGTGCCAGTCGAATGTCGCCCACGGTGATGCCGCCCGCCAACGCTTGCAAAATACGAATCCGAACTTCAGGATGTTCCAACTTGCTCAGTTCTTTGCGAATGGCTTCGATCGAACCTCGAGCGTCCGCCCGCAGAATCAAGTTCAGCGTGACCACATCTTTATGTGCTCCCGCCAAATCGCCAGCCTCCATCCGCTGTTGGAATTCAACCAACGAAACGCGTTTCGTGAAACCTGACAACGATTGATCCCGCAGATAAGCCTCACGTTGTTCGGCAATATTGCGAGCCTTGGTGACATCGTCCACAACCCAAAGCTTTTCGCCCGCATCCGGGACTCGGTCCAAGCCCGTGATGTTCACGGGGACCGACGGCCCAGCCGTTTCGACCCGTTGATTCGGTTTCAAGGTGTCGTACATGGCCTTGACGCGACCATAGGAAGAACCGCACAACACGATATCGCCCACCTTCAGAGTTCCATTTTGGACCACCACCTTGGCCACAACACCGCGGTCTTGATCTTGCTGCGATTCCAAACACGTGCCCGTCGCCGGGCGGTTCGGATTGGCCTTGTACTCGTACAATTCGGCTGTGGTCAAAATTGTTTCGAGCAATTCGTCCATGCCGACTCCGGTAATGGCACTCGTTTGCACGACTTCCACTTCGCCGCCCCACTGCGAGGGCATCAATTCATGAGCCGCCAATTGCTGCAAGACACGATCCGGGTTCGCACCTGGTAAATCGATTTTGTTCATCGCTACGATGATCGGCACACCGGCCGCTTTGGCGTGACTGATGGCTTCTTCGGTTTGCGGCATGACGCCGTCGTCCGCGGCGACCACCAATACGGCAATGTCGGTTACGTTGGCACCTCGAGCCCGCATCTCGGTGAAGGCTTCGTGACCCGGCGTATCGACAAACGAGATTCTCCGCCCTTCGCGGTCAACCGTGTACGCCCGAATGTGCTGAGTGATACCGCCGGCTTCGCCCGAAACCACGTTGATGCCAATCAGGGCATCCAACAAAGATGTCTTGCCGTGGTCGACGTGGCCCAGAAACGTCACGATCGGCGGACGAGTGACCAAATCGGCTTCATCGTCCACTATTTCCAACTCGCCCAACGTCTCCTCTTCGAGCGATTGCGGGCGGTGGACCTCGACGTCCAATTGCAACGTTGCGACCAACAATTCAACGACTTCGTCGTCCAAGGTCGCATTGATATTCACACTACCACCAAGCCCCAAATCCATCATCAGGACCTTGAGCACCTGCCCCGCAGAAACACCAGCTGTTTCCGAAAACGATCGGACGGTGCAAGGCAGTTCAACGACCGGTCGCTCTTTACGTGGAGCCGCCGTGTTGACCGACGACGACGCCCGAGCCCTGCGCCGACGAATACGCAACGGCGAATCATCGTCCGAAAAACGCGAGCCAACAACCTTGCGATCGGTTCGTTTCTCGCGCTTCTGACGGAGGGAACTCATCCCGGCTTCCGTCTCTTTCGCGTCCGTTTCGCCCTTGCCTTTGACCTTCTTGCGTCGATCCAGCGATGTAGCCAAGTCCAATACCGGTGGTACGGCCGGCCCACCACCGCCGGGCCCAGAACCACCAGACAGTGGCCCCTTTTTGACCTTCTTCGAGGCCGATTCAGTAAAGGCCGCTAACGGCAACGCGGAATTGCCGTGTCGCTTGACGCGGGCAATCGCCTCGTGCGGCAACGCCATGTCTGGCTTGATGACTTTTTCTAGCGGTTGTTGGACCGTCGGCGTCGGCTGCCTGACTTTCGGCATCGAAGCCAGTCTCGCTAGAGGCGGCTTCGCCCGCTCCGGCTTGCGATCGTCTCGTCCGGCTTCCGCCGGACCTTCATCATCACGTTTCGGGCGCCGATCCAGATTGCGAATTGGACCTCGGCGATTTAATAACGGATTGGTTCGCTGGACCCCGGTCGAACTTGGTTCTGGCGCCAATGGTGCGACTTCCATGACGGCCGACGGTGACTCGATCGACGAAGCGGACGCGGCCGTGTCTACCGGGTTTTCCCGAATCGGGTCCGCAACAGCTTCGTGAATCGCATGGTCCGGCTCAGAAACTTCCGGCTTGTCGCCAATACCACGCCCCATGGGACGCTTCGGGCGATCCAAAACCTTGGGACGGTCATTCGACCGCAGACGATCCAATGGTGCCGTCGGTCGACTCGCCGGCGCAACCGCCGCCGTCGACGCTGGCGCCGACACTTTTTCAGCCGAACCTTCTAAATACTTTTTGATCTTTGCGATCTCTTCGTCAGACAAACTAGCCAGCGCAGAGCCCTTGCCATGAACACCCAGCTTTTCGCAGATGTCCAGCAACGCCTTGTTGTCTAAGCCAAGATCTTTGGCAAACGTGTAAATCCTAATCGCCACCGAGAGAGGCCTTCCTCATTGATTTGAATCGATCCGCAGTCCTATCGAATGCCGCACCACATCCGCCGTCCGTTATCTGTTGCAATGTTTGAAGATCAAACTCCCTAAATCGTTGGGCTCGATGGACCCGCGCCGCTGTTATCTATAGCACCACCCGCTTGTTTCCGCCCTCGGCCGTCCGTGCCAGCTTGAGCCGCTGCCTCAGCCATCTCTTCCGCAGTCGTCACAATGTTGTCGACCTGGTCTTGAGAAAGCTCGCCCATGCTCATCAAATCGTCCGGCTCAATCACCGAAAGATCGTCGTAAGTCAGATAGCCTTCGCCAACCAATTGATTGGCCAAATCTTCCGTAATGCCTTCGATCTGGCAAAAGCCCGCGACCGCTTTCTCAATTTGTTTTTCGAGTTCTTCCTGCGTCATGATCTCGATGTCCCAGCCAACCAATTTACTGGCCAAGCGAACATTTT
>JAUXWY010000482.1 GCA_030681235.1 Pirellulaceae bacterium
CGAAGCGGTAGCGGTTTAGCGTGCGCTGGTGTACCGGCTTCCGCCGGCTTTTAGGGGTAGAGAGCGTTTTCACAGGTCCCGCCGGCTGAAGCCGGTACACCAGCGCTCGCTGAATTGCCTTTGGATCGGCAGAGCCATCGAAATCCGGAACTTATTTCGGGACAGTCAATTGGACGCGGGAGTCAACCGCCGACAGCGCCCGGCGCCGGTTCGTCACTTGGTTTGCCTTGCGGAAACAAGGGGCTATGAATCACCGGACCTTGACTCACTGGCGACGAAATGGGGCGTTGGTCCTGGCCACTGCGGTAGAACTGGCTGCTAAACGCGGCCGCTTGCACGGCTCCGGAGGAAGAAGGGTCTTCGCTCAGGTGAATGTTGTAGTTGCTCAACAGAGCCCCCGATATCAACGCGTAGTTCAGTAGGGCATTGTTGTAATCCACGATTGCTCGGTGGACGGCAGATTCTCCAGCGGTAGATCGTTGCAGTACTTCCTGGTATCGGAACACCCCATCGCGTTCATCTATCGTTTCGAGTTTCAAAGAAACTTCTTCTTCCACGGCGATCTGAGCATTGACGATCGCTTCGATTTGAGAGTACGCACGATCGACTTCGCTGTAAGCGTTTGCCAAATCGTTCAACAACTGCTTCTGTTGTTCATCCAAACGAACTCGCTCACGAGCCAATCCCAATTCTGCATTTTTCACTCCCAGGTGACCAGCGCGACGTCCCAGCGGCCCGTTCACCTCCAGCCCCATCCGCCAATCATCCAAGTCGCCGGCCAACTGATCCCTGATCGCACCTTGATTGCCAAGCCAGTTATCACCAAAACCACGGTTGGCGTAGTTGGCAACCAAGTCCATACGCCAACGGCTCAAGTTTTTCGCTGCGACCAGTTCCAACTCGCGTTGCCGCACAACCCAACGTTGGCGACGTAGTTCGGTGCGATTCTCCATCGCCAAGTCGACAGTAGCATCCCAGTCAAAATGGATTGGAGCCACATTCGGCGCCGAGGTAGGACGAAGCAATGTTCCGTCGCTGACTGGCAAATCCATCAACCTGCGCAATTGCCGTTCGGTGTTGTACAAGCCCGTCCCACTGGCTCCCGTGCCCACAATGGCGTTCTCGACTTGGGCTCGAAAGTTGAAGTACTGTTGCCGAGCTAGAGCTTCGTCTGCCTTCCGGTCGATTTCGCGCCGAATGACTCGCTTCTCCCATACCGCGCGCAGCGCCTCTTGCGCACGCAACTTCGCGTCCAAATCTTGATAGGCAAAATACAGCTGCCAGTATGTGACTTCGACGTCTCGCACTAAATCACGGACGGCGATCTCAAAATCAGCCAAGGCGACGTCTTCACGTATCCGAGCGATCAAGACGCCATTGTAGTTGCCGATCCGAGCGTTGGGACCAGCGATGCGAGTGACCTCGGTCCCGGCCCCGGCCAGCAAAGGTTGACGCACTTCGGCCAAGGTGACATTGTCCCAGGCACCAGGGAAAAGGTTGGCGGGCGAATTGTTCTTTTGGTAGTCGATCAAATTGCGGATCGAGAACGTGGTTCCCGCAGCGGTCGTCTTGGAGATGTCCGTCGAGATAGCGCTGCGTTTGGAGTTCAGCAATTGGGCACCGGCACCGAAGAACAAGTTATTGAAGCGGCGTTCGGAGCTGTCCAAAAACATACTGTGAGTGAACTGGGCATCGAAGGCGGATAGTGCCGCCTCGGAGCCAAAATTCGGATCAGAAGCCGCAAGTGCCGGATCGTAAATCGTGGCGCCCATTGCCGGCAGACTGATGACTTGGCCGCCCATCTTCTGCAGAACGGGACTGCGTTCCAAGGTCATGCGAATCGCGTCTTCCAACGTGATCGGCTGCGGCTGCAGCGATTCGAAGTTTTTGAGGACATTAGGCGTCACGGAAGCATCCGGACGCGGCGTTTCGCTCTGGAGGTCGGGATACTCGAACTCCAATTGCGCGGAGCGAATCGCCAGCGGATTCGAGTTGGACGCTAAATGAATCGATTTCTCTTGCCACTGACAGCCGCTTGCCACGAGCCCAGTTGCGACAAGTCCACCCAGACCAATTCGACCCAAAACCCGTCGAAGTCGCACGGCTGCTTGCGTCATAAACATCAATATCGCCTTTTCCGAAGAAACCGGGAGGACCCGCACCACCGGTTTTATCGTGCCAATCGCGCCGGAAAATAGCGTAGGACTACGCGACAACTCACATCCGAAAGAACAGCCAAAATCGACACAGCCCGCAGAAGTTGCCAAACTCCCCCAATGTGCGTCGCCAGTCCCTGGCGGCCTTGAGTGTGTCGCGAGCCCGTAGCGATATTGGTTTAGCGAGTGCTGGTGTACCGGCTTCAGCCGGCTTCAGCCGGCGCGTAGCTGAAAAGAGCGTTTTCACAGCTCCCGCCGGCTGAAGCCGGTACACCAGCGCTCGCTAAATCGCCTTTGGATCGGCAGAGCCAGCGAAATCCGGAACTTATTTCGGGACAAATCCTTAGTGAGCAATCCTTGGCTCAACCGAGATGAACTCGGTTGGGGCCGGGTACAGTCCCGCCGACCCGTCAACCCAATTGCCCTGGTCACGTTTCTCGACATTTGGTACGACCGCTCGCGAGCCCGGCCAGTGCGCTGCTTGGCTTTGATGAGGTCCCCAATTTTTGAGTCCAGTCGCCGTGAGTAAAACTTCTGCCGGAAGTGATCGCTGGATCGTTGTCCAAAAGCCCGTTCGACTGCCGACGGTGGTCCAGGGCCTATTGTGGCTGGGCGTTGTGCTTGGTCCAACCTTGGTGTTGGTTCCGAATTCCATTTTGGCCCAGACGCCGCCGTCCCGATCGTCCGCATCGTCGACCGGAAACTCTCGGCCCGCAATCGAAGACCTCGTGGGAATAGATCCAAGGGAACTCGAGCTTGGACTGCCCGCTTGGGAGGCAAAACCATCGTCGCCGTCCCGCAATCCTGTCACTGGTCGCCGATCGATCGACGCGGTCCATTTGCCGTCCGGCCGCCGTGCATCCGCAACCGCTGGCTCGGATCGTAGGAATCCGAACTCGACGGCCGACAGCACAACCAACTTGGACGAATTTTTCTCGAAGGAATTGAAGTCGTTGCTCGAGGGTAGCTCTCGACCGCGTTTGGAATCGTCCCCAACGGTTTCAAATCTTTCGCCAAATACGACAATGTCTCCCCAACTGCCATCGACCATCGACCGATCGAATGGTGGGAGCTCGAATCCTTTGCGATCGAACGACGGGAGACAGCAGAGTCCTCGGGTCGGCGGTGGTGCATCGCTGCCGCCACCTTCTAGGTCCGAGCAACCCAACTCCATTTCCAACATCGCGAAGCCCAGCGGATCGCCGCCGAGGACCCTAGGAAACGCGGGGGACGCTCGGCCGTTGATGAGTTCCAATCCTCGGCCGCAAAGTCTGTTGGCAGAGTCCGGAATCATTGGACTTCTCTCGAATGAGAGTGAGGACTCGATCGACCTTCTTCCACCGAGTTCCGTCGACAGTGCTGGCGGGTCTGCGAATCCCACCGAAATTCGCGCAACTCGGCGAAACGAACCAACTCCATCGGGTCTGTCGCAAATGAATCGCTCCTTGGCGGAGACGATCACCTCACCCAATCTACCAATCCAGTTAGGATTTCATGCCGATGAATTGGACACCAACGACTCGCGAGATTCTTCGATCAAGAACCGATTGAATTCGGCTGCATTCGAGGCGCTCGTCCAACAGCAGGCCGTCGATCGCAAAACGTTGCCAGCCGCGGAGGCCGGACCGGGGTCAACGAATACCATCCATACCAATCGACCCGTCGCGGCTCGTTTGTTGGCGTTCGCTGAAATACGTCAACAATTCAACGCATCATTCGCCGATGAAGAAACGTCGGTCGCCGGTCCGGAACTATTGGCTGAAGTGAACTATTGGATTTGGCGCGGTGAATTCGAAAAAGCTCGAGACCGAATTGCCACGTTGAATGCAGCTGAGAGTCAGGTCCAAGATCGATGGGAAGCCGCGTGGTTGAACGCCGAAATCGCCATCGGACTGAAAGATCCTGGTCTATTGGAAAAAGCTGAACGGCAAATGCATCGGCTCAGGCCACGAAATCGTCCGCTGGGCACCGAACAGGGATTGGAGTCGATCTATGGCGACTATGTGTCCGCCCATCGCTCGTTGTTGAAAGCCGACCCGGACTATGTGACTGCGGTCGCTAGTCTGCGTCGCGTCCTGGAGCAAGTTCCGCCGCAAATCTCGCAGGCGACGCCTTGGGCTCGTCAACGCCTGAGCTGGATTCTGCTTCACAGTCAATTGGAAATGGCTCGGTGCATTGCCCTAGGGCCATATCGGTCCGCGCCGGCCTCTGCCGACGAGTGGTTCAAGCAAGCAAGTGCGACGACCGAGCAGTTGATTCAAGCCCAGACCGCAGCTCCGCTTCTTCGACTTTCCGTGGTCACCAAACAAATCGAATGTTACGCCGAAGCGGGACGATTTCGCGAAATTCCTCCGATGGCGAACTATCTAACCACTTGGGAACACCAACTTCAAATCCAGGGGCACTCGGACGAATCGCAGTGGATTCGGCAACAAACGACGGCCCATTTGCTGCGTTGCGGGTTGTTGGCCTACAACCACCAGCAAATGAGCTTGGCTTCCAACTGGGTTCAACAAGTCCTCTCGCGACTGGAGCGTCCCGGTCAGACGCGCTTGGAAAAGAACGCGTCTATGGATTCTGCGGCTGCTTATTGGCTTCAAGGGGCGATCCACATGCAAGCAGGACAGTCAGCGGTTGCCGTGCGTTCGTTTGAAGTGGCCCTTCAAAACTTGCCAACGAAGTTGGACCAATTGTCAATGACACAGCGACTCGAATGGGGCGAACGACTCGCCATCATGGCTGTTGCCTTTTGGAATCAAGATGACACGCCACGCGCCTTGCAACTGAACCAAGACGCCGTCGTGTCGATACAGAACGCGATCGATGCGGGACTGGCAATGCCCGAGCGAATCGAGACCCCGTTGGCAAACTTGGCGGTGATGACTCGATCGCCAACAGTCATTGTTGGCTCGGAGGCACATGACGGAGCCGAGACCGACGCCGCTGTCCGGTTCGCGTCCGAAGAATCCGCCATCAACGACTCGGCAACCACACAGGCCAGCGCCGAGTTGGGCGAAATCCGCCAACAAATCGAGAGCCCTATCGCTGCCGGAAACGAGCAACCGATGACGGCGCCAAATTCAACGACTTCAAAGCCTGATGCAATTTCAGGACCGCCGCCACCATTGCAACGCCAACAAGCCGAGGCAGCCGCAGCAACTCGCTCCAATGAGCCATATCGGAGTCGACTGCCCGCGCGAGCCAGGCTGCGTTAAAGTAAGTCCCGAACTCGAGTCGTTTCTCAACTGCCGCCGTCTAAAGACGGTACACCAGTGCTCGCTAGAATGCGTTTGTACAAACAGAACGATCCCATTCGAAAAAAGAAAAGCGGCGTCGCGATAACGCGACGCC
>JAUXWY010000486.1 GCA_030681235.1 Pirellulaceae bacterium
CGTGATCGAAGGCTTGAAGTTCCAAATGTCCAACAGTCGTCACCGCGAGTCGCTGCTGCAGTACCAACGCCCGATGCTGGAGGACGGTGAAATCGAATTCGAAACTTGGTACGAACCGGACGCGTACGAAGTTTTTCCAACGCTAGGTCGCACGGCACTGATCTTCAAACCGGACGGAGTGTTTCGTCATCGCATGACGAATTCCCCGTATGAAACCGACGGTTTGGCAATCGACAATTTAGAACCCTTGGCCATTTCGCCAGTGTCCTTGGTGCCGAAGGATTGGAATCATGTTCGCATCGTTCTGGAAGGCGAGCTGCTGCGACTGTACGTCAATCGCGAAGAGGTTGCCTCGCTGACGATCGATGAACCATCCGTCGAACGTCATTTCGGATTATTTCGGTATGCCAACTTGACCCAATGCCGCGTCCGCAACGTGTTGTACCGAGGGCAGTGGCCCAAACAACTACCACCACCGGAATCCCAATTTTTGGCACCCTAATGTGCGTCGCCTGCCCCAGGCGGCCTACCCCAATGTGCGTCGCCTGCCCCAGGCGGCCTACCCCAATGTGCGTCGCCTGCCCCAGGCGGCTTACCCTAATGTGCGTCGCCTGCCCCAGGCGGCTTACCCCAATGTGCGTCGCCTGCCCCAGGCGGCCTACCCCATGTGACTGTTAATTTAGGATGACCCTTGACCATCCCGGTCGGGCCATCCCGGAAAAATCTCCAAATCCGACCAAAATTCGCTGTTCACGAGAATTGGGGAGTGATAGAATCGCGGCACTCCCTGGCCCCCCAGCTGGCCCGACGCTGACCTTTGACCGAACCGAGATTAGGAACTAATTCGATGCCAAGTCTACACGAAAAAGTAACTGCGGTCCGCGGCCGTCAACTCCGCCAATGGTCTTGGGAATGCGTTTCTTGGGGTTTGTTGGGTGGCAGCATGGTATCCGCCATCTTGGGAGTGGCTCGTCTATTGTCCCAGGGAAACCTGCCTTGGTTTTATCTGGTGCTGCCCATCGGTTTGGGTTTGGTGGTTGGATTGTTGGTCGCTTGGGTGACTCGTGGCAGCCAGAAGCAAGCTGCCTATGCCATGGACCAAACCTACGGACTCAAGGACCGAATCCAAACGGCGTTACAGTTCTCCAGCGCTGACGACCCGCTGCGACGATTGCAAGTCGCCGAAGCCGAGAGCCATACCGCGATGGTGTTGCCCGAGCGAGTGGTTCAATATTCCCGACCCAAGTCTTGGATTGCGGCGTTGACCTTGGCGATGACTGCTGCCGTCATGTTGTTCCTCTCGAATCCACCTCAACCCGTTATCGTGACCGTGGAAGTCAATGAAGTCGTTGAACGGCAAGCAGATCGAATCGAAAGCGAATTGCAGGAACTGAAAGACCTGCAAGCCGAGGAGCAGAATCCGGAACTGGATCAATTGGTCAAAGACCTCGAAGCGATTCTGGAGCAACTCAAGGAGCCGGGCGTCGAGCCGAAAGAGGCGCTGGCCAAGTTGTCCGAAATGGAAGCGTCGATGATGCAAATGCAGCAGCAATTGGAACAACAGCAAACCTCTGCGGAATTGGCACAGATTGGTGAGATCTTGTCGTTGTCCAAAGAAATGGCGCAAGCGGGCGAAGCGTTGTCCAAGGGCGATATGGAAAAAGCGGCCGCCGAGCTCGAGAAAATGAAGATGCCTGAACTCGATCGGCAAACCGAAAAGGCCGTTTCGGAAGAACTCAAGCAACTGAGCCAAAACAATAACGATGGCAGTCCCAAATCCAAAACCAAAGACGCCGCTCAGCAAATGAGCGAAGGGCTTAGCCAAGGCAACAAAAGCAAATTCGAAGAAGGCGCAAAGGGACTGGCCGGTGAAGCGAAAAAACAAGGCCGTCGCAAAAAGTTATCAGAACTTTTGAAAAAACAGTGCCAATGCTTGAGCGAATGCAAAGGCGAGTGCGAATCCGAATGCCAGGGGAGTAAGCCTTCCAACGGCAAGGGCGGTAACAAGTGGGGAACAGCCGCCAGTGGCAACGAACCGGGTGACAAAACTGCCAAATTGGCGACTTCGGCTGACATGAAGCTCAAAGGGCAAGAATCGAACTCGGGCGAGTCGGAAGTCGAAACCTTGGCAGGTGACGAGGAACAACAAGAAGCACTGCGTGCTTATCGTCAACAGGCCGAAAACTACGAAGCACTTAGCGAATCCGTGCTCAACAGCGAATCGATTCCTCTGGGCCATCGTCAAACCATTCGCAAGTATTTTCAAATGATCCGCCCCAGCAACGACGAAACCACCAAAGTCAATCAAACCGTTGAATGACCGACGATTGATTGAGCAACATCGGGCCCAATGGAATTGGGTTCCCGGTTTGCCTCTTTTTCGAGATCCGCTCCAAAAATGGTTCACCCGTCAAACGAAATTCTTGCCCAACGTCGGAGATTTCTGCAGTCTTTGGGATTGGGTGGCTTTGGCGGAATGGTGGCTCAGGTTTTGGGGAGCCAATGGGACGGTGATGTCGCCTGGGGCGGCGAGAGTTCGGCGGCAACACTGGAAGGGAACTCGCACACAACGGCATTCGACAATCCTCTCGCGGCCAAATCGCCTAACTTTCCCGCGAAGGTCAAGTCGGTCATCTTTTTGTTCTTGGTCGGTGGCCCGTCCCAAATCGACACCTTCGACTACAAACCGTTGCTGCGAGATTTGCATGGCAAAGCGGTGCCGGATCTGTTCAAGAACAACCTGAGTGGTTCGAAGTACGCCAACGTGTTTCACGGCTGCAAAGACGAATTGATGGCCAGCCCCTACCAGTGGCAACAACACGGCCAATCCGGGATGTGGATCAGCGATCTGTTTCCGAATCTCGCCAAACATGTGGACGACTTGTGTTTTATTCATTCGTTGCAAGCCGAGTCGAACAATCACGCGCCTGCCAGTTACCAACTGCATACCGGCGACGTGCGAGCGGGCAAAGCAAGCTTGGGTTCCTGGGTAACTTATGGACTGGGATCGGAAAACGAAAACTTGCCTGGCTATGTAGTCCTGTTTGATGCCGGACCATTGGGAGGGAGTGCCAACTATCACAATGGTTTCTTGCCGCCCGCATATCAGCCGACTCGCTTGCGCGATCAGGGCGCAACGGTCTTGAACCTATTGCCGCCCGAACGATTCCAAGCCGGGCAACGCGCTTCGCTGGACTTGTTGAACGAATTGAATCGACAACATCAAACGGAACGCGCCGATTTCACACAACTGGACGCGCGCATCGCGACCTACGAACTGGCATATCGCATGCAGTCGGCCGGAGTCGAGATCGGTCAGTTTCACGACGAACCCGCTCATATCCACACCAGTTACGGCTTGGATCACGAAGACACGCGGACACAGAGCTTTGCTCGAAAATGTTTGCTGGCCCGACGCCTTGTCCAACGAGGCGTTCGCTTTGTGCAACTCTACGACATGCCCGACAAAGACGGCTGGGACGCGCACAGTAAATTGACGGACAATCACACGCCTCGGGCGCGTTGGACCGATCAACCCATGGCGGCACTGGTCAACGACTTGAAACAATCCGGACTATTGGATTCGACGCTGGTGATTTGCGCCAGTGAATTCGGGCGCACGCCCATGATGCAAGATGATCAAGGCCGGCAACACAACGCGGCAGGCTTTACGATTTGGATGGCAGGCGGCGGAGTCAAACCCGGCTTTCGCTTGGGCAGCACGGACGAGATTGGTTTGATGGCCACGGAACGCCCCGTTTCGTTTCCGGAGTTGCACGCAACTATTCTGAGTTTGTTAGGGCTGGACTACGAAAAACTCTTCTTTGAGGTCAATGGTCGGATGGAACGATTGACCGGCGTCGCGGGTTCGACCAAACCGGTCCGGGAGATCCTCCTATGAACGTTGGTCGTGTACAAAAACAGGTTACTTGTTTGCGAATCGACGGTTGCGGCAAAGCGGCGTTCTTCAACCGGTTGTCGTTCTTGTTGAGTTTGTTTGCGTTCATCAGACTCACCACAGCACCCGTTCCAGCGTATTCCATGGACGATCCGTTGGCAGATCCTGAATTGGCGCGTCAAGCCATTGCGATTCTGCAACAACGCTGTGTGAGCTGTCACGGCGAGATGGAACAAGAGGGCGACTTGCGATTGGACTCGGCCGAGCATTTGGCGCGTGGTGGTGCTCGCGGTCCGCTGTTGGCCCAAGACCTTGAAGACCAATCGGAGACGGCAAGTCTGTTGATCGCGTCGATTGATGGAAGTCACGCCGAGCTGTCCATGCCGCCCGAGAATCCTCTGCCCGCAGCCGAGTTGGAAAAATTACGTCAATGGATCAAGTCCGGCGGGCACTGGCCCACGTCTTCAACGGAAGATCGTCCGGCGCTGTCGGGTTCATTGCCTGAAGCTAATCAACATTTTCGATTTGACGACGTTTGGCAACGAACAGACCATCCCGTGCGCCGCGCGTTTGCCGATAATCGTTGGGAGCATTGGGCCTGGCGTCCGCGAAGTCACGCAACACCGCCGATCGTGCAAAACGCAAGTTGGACTCGGAATCCGATCGACCAGTTTTTGTTGGCCGATTGGGAGAGTAAGGGATTGTCTCCTGCTGCCGACCTTGATCGACGGAAATGGCTGCGA
>JAUXWY010000487.1 GCA_030681235.1 Pirellulaceae bacterium
TGAATAAACTCCCACACCCATTCCAAGTCAACCGTGACGTCTTTACAGTCGTCTTGGAGCAATGGAATCGCCACACCCGGTATCGCCGCCGCTTCCATGTAAGGAAACGCTTTTTCCAACACCGACAAACAACTGACGCCGACGATCGCTTCAATTTTGCCCGTTTCGATGATGGCCATGACTAGTGCCGAGCCTTCGGCCACCAAAACGGCGTAGCCCAATCGTTCGGCCTCTTCCTGCAAGTCTTGAATCGTGCACAGTCCACACTGCTTGCACAGCAAGCCCAACTCATCAAACGGAGCCGGACACTTGTCTTCAATTCGCATGCATTTGGGTAGCAGCAACAACCGTCGCTCGAACGGAACCGTCGCCAATTGGTCTCGCCAAATTTCGCTGTTCAATACGACCGCGACGTAGTCCGTATAGATTTGTCCCAGACCATGCCGAGCCACAAACTGTTCAGCGTACTCGCGAAGCAGTCCGTTGCTGATTGGTGGAACCGGCTTGACTTCGGTGACGAAGCGCCGCAATTCAGCACGGATCCATTCCCGTTGTCCCCTGGTTTGTGGGATATTCTCTTTCGGTTGGCGGTCCGCCTGAACCGGTACCGTACGCGGTGGCGAAATGATCGTCAGTTGCATGCTGGACCTCCTAAGTGTAGGCACCAAAGCCAAAGAAATAATGTTTCTTGGCGAATCGGTACAGCCAGTGTTTCTCTGGGATTTCTTCGCCGGGAGTATGCTGACTGCCACGCGGCGTCAACGCTTCCATTTCCTTCAAAGCCGTTTGCCGCTGCGTGGTGTCAGCGGCCGAATGTTTGATGACCAAATCACGAACCAAATCGGGACGTTCCAAAACCACGCAGCCACGAGTCGCCTGCGCGGACGCCTCGCGAAAGTCACGCAAGAACTCCGAACGAGTCACGAGTTGATACAGGCTTTGGTCGTCGCTTATGTTTTCCTTCGCGAACTGGATAATCGGGCAAGGTTCGATCGAGCCGGATGGACCGATATGGTGGCTGACGCCGGTGGCCATTGGGCACAAGGCTTGCCCCTTATCGTCCCAATAAGCATCCACGATCCCAATCGGCAATTTAGCCCGCATGTCCACGGCGAAGCGGCGAATTTTGACGACCTGTTCCGGGGTCAACGCCAATTCGACCGCAGGCTTGGGCCCCACGACTCGATAAGTGTGGAACCAACAGTAATGAACGCCCATGTCGATCAAGCGTCGCAGCCAAGATTCACTGACCAAGTCGATGTTGGTCTGGCACACGCTGGTGGCAACGCCCACGATCAAATGGTTCTTGACGCAATTCTCCAATCCCTGCAATGTCTTGTTCAGCACGTCGCGACCACCGCGACGATCGTCGCTCACGACTTCCGTGCCCTCGATACTGATCAGGGGCGTGGCGTTACCAACTTTTCGCAGGCGTTTGGCAACCTCGTCGGTGATCAGTTGGCCGTTGGTGAAAATTTGAAAATAACAGTCCGGATGCGCTTCCAAAATCTCGAACAACTGTGGGTGCATGAAGGGCTCGCCACCCAAGATCCCAAAGAAGCTGTTGCCGTGTTTCTTGGCATCGTTGATGATCCGGTTCATGTCCGCCAACTCGATCATTTGACGCTTGGACGAGACATCGACCCAGCATCCTTGGCAGCGAAGTTGGCAACTGTTGATCACGGAAATGAACAAAAATGGCGGGAAATGGATGCCTTGCTTCAAGCGTTGCTTGAACTTTTGCACCGAGCGCATCCCTTTGTAGCCGAAGTTCCAGGCAAACTTCCACAAAGCTTTTTTGTCGACTTCACGCAACATTCGGGCGGAAAGCTTAAGAATCATTTGGGTCGCCAACTTTTGTTGAAGAAGTCTGTTCTTGCTGCTTGAGCGCTTCGGCAGCCCGTTGTTTGGCTACGATTGCTTTTTCCTGAATCTTGTCCAACGAGGGCAAGCTGGCCAAAACCTCTGCGGGAATATCCAACCCCGATGACTCTTGGAGCTTCGTCAAGCATCGCTGTCGCTCCTTCAAGGCACGATCATCGTCCCGCTCTTTCGAGAATCGCGATTTGGCTTTGCCGCTTCGATCGCGCAATAACGAATAGATATCGCCACCCAACAAAGCCGAAATATCGACCTTCATCGCTTCCCGGCGGATATCGTCGGTGTTGACAACATCGCCATTGATCGGGCCACCCTTGTATTTTGGGAAGAGGATCGCGACCTCCGGACAAACTCGCGAACATGCCGGACAGTCGGTCTTGCAATTGTTCTCGTTCTGGACCGTGATCTTCCCCGCCGGGGTCGCGCCGTAGACATCGAACAAGCAGAAGCTCAAGCATTGCATGCAGTTCGTGCAACGATCGTAGTCGATCACCGGAAACCAAGGCTTCCAGCCCTGAGCGGTGCTACCACCGGTTTCGGTAGTTAGACCCTTCACCAGTGAAACAATCGCTGCGGCATCCAGACCCGCAATGTTTCGGACCAACACTTGCACATCACTTTGAGCCACGGAGAACTCGTCGGGAACATCCGCCTCAAATTCGCCGAGCACAATGAGGCTTCGATGGCCCAGGGTCAACACCGAATCGGTCGGCAAAACCAGACTGACGCCCACGCCGTGGTCCAACAACGCCTGGAGTATCGATGCCCGACGCTCCGACGACAAGGACCGGGAGTTCGCTCCCTCGTAAAGGACGACTCGTTGAATTTCTAGTGCTTTGGCAATCATGTTGGCGTCTCGTTCCGTTCAAACGTCCCGACAGAATCCCCGTCAGGCGCTGAATCTTGGTTCTCCGTTGCCGATCCACCGCTCGAGAACAACTGAGCGACCACTTCGTCCGCCGATAGAGTTCGCATGTTGATCACTTGGACCTCTTCGGGGAGTTTCGTTCCAGCCGCTGAACATAACCACTTTACGGCTCGAGGGTAACAGGCAGCAATCCGCAAGTTCGGTTGCTGCATCAATGGCTCGAGGGCCGGGTCCCGCTTGGCCGACATCTCGCACAAATCGGCGACCGACTCGAAGGACCGTCCGGCCGCTGAAAGCTGACGCAAGACTTCCCGCTTGACTTCGCCGGGTACCACTTTCGCGTACGAGCAGTTGCAGTACAGGATCGTCGGTTCGACATTCTCACCGTTCACAACAACTCCTTAAACACCCAATCGATGAACCGGTACCGGTCGTCCCGGCCGAAACGCCTGAATTTGATCAATCGACCATGCCAAGCCATGTTTGCCGGCCACCCGACCAAGCACGTCCAACGCGACCTCACGCAGCCACTCCGGGTCAGCTTCCGCCCGCAAATTGACCGTCAGTTCGCCAAATTCCAATTCCTCGGCCAACCGGTAGGACAGTTCCGGCGGAGCGTTTCTGCGCACCAGATTCACGACCCCCAAGTCGTTTCCCGGGTGCGGCAGAAGTGTCATCTTAAGGTGAGCAATTTCGCAGTCAACCGCCGACTGCTGCAATACGGACTGCAGCTCGGCTGCCGCTTCCAACAGCCACTGGTTTCCGTCGAACTCGGCTCCTTTTAACTTTCCCCCCAAATTAAGCCACCCCAACAAAGCCTCGCCATCCGCATATTCGTCATAGTTGACCTCCATCGCCGGGCGAGACACCATTTCCTGGTTGAGCACTTGGTCCAACCATGCCTCGACCCCCATTCCAGAGCGAAGCCCAACCTCCAGGACGGGCTTCTGCGGCCAGCGTTTCTGCAAGGCCTCGCGGAGGGCACTTCGATCCTCCGTCGACAGCAAATCAACTTTGTTGACGACAATCAGATCGGCTTCTTCAAGCTGCCGTTCGTAGATATAAACGACTTTGGAGCTGAATTGTTTCTCGTCTCGCAACCCCAGAACACGGCCCGCTCGAATCGGGTCAACCACGACACTCAAGGGCGCCACGACCACTCGGTCCCCATAGATTTGACGGAGTGGTTCGCTCACAGTTGCCCTTAAATCGGTACAACTGCCGACCGGCTCGGCCAATAAAACGTCCGGTTGGTTCTCCGCGGTTAGACGTTGCGCCGCCTCTAACAATGAGTCGAACTTGCAACAAAAACAGCCGCCGGAAATTTCTTCCGTCTGATGTCCCCCAGCCTGCAACATTTGAGTGTCGACTAACCCGACGCTCTGATCATTGGTGATTGCACCCACCCGCAGCCCTCGATCCCGCAACATGCGAGCGAACGCCAACATGGCCGTGGTCTTGCCCGCACCCAAAAATCCGCCCAACATCACGTATCGTGGTCTCAACATGACGGGTCCTGTGCTTGCTGTTCGGTTTCCAACATTTTCGAGATCGTGGCGTCCAGCAACGCGATGTATTGCTCGACATTGAGCCAGTCCTCACTCGCGACTCCGTGCATTTCGTACAACCAGCCCTGGTCGTACGGATCTTTGTCGACCAAATCAGCCTGTCGCTCCATTTCCGGGTTGCCGCGAACCCAGGATCCGTCGCCCACGCAATAGACCTCGGCAATGGCCTTGAAGCCTTCCACTGATCCGATCGAGTCGCCGACCGTGATGGGGTCGCCCCCGTTAACGGAAAAAGTGATTTCAACAAAATCACCCAGCATCCGAGCGGCGAACTTCGTGAAGCCAACGCGGAAAAGCCCGCCGGAAATCTCCGAAATCCAGTAGTGGGACGGAGAATACTTGAAATGATTCGGCAATCGAGTGGTAAACCGAACCTGTTTGTAATATGTCGTCTGCTTTGGCGGAATTGGCATCGCGAACCGTTCTCAAACTCGAAACTGCCGCGGTCCAGCAGGGTCCCCGATTATAGATCTGCCTGGCCCAAATTTCAAGCCACGGCAATCAAGGCCGGATTCGCCGTTAAGCCGAGACCGTTCCGTTTTGGATGACCGCGACGCAAAGCAAAGTACGCGAAACTCCACCGTTTCCACCTGTTTGACCGCCCGCCAATTATTGCCTCGCTAAGCGTTAGGGAAGCTAGAACCAGTCGTTGGTTGAATGGTTTGGGACAATAGCGTGCTGGAAATAGCTTTTTCACACCCCGGCCGGCTAAAGCCGGTACACCAGCGTTCGCTAAAGGGCCTTTGTCGAAAGGCCAGGTCCGGTTAGGCGACTAAAAATCGCACGACCCAGGGGTTCTGGGGAAGGGGATCACGTCCCGAATATTGCTCATCGCTGTCACAAATTGTACGACGCGTTCCAACCCGAGCCCAAATCCGGCGTGCGGAACGCTGCCATAACGACGAAGGTCCACATACCACCAATAGTCTTCCGCCGACAACTTCATTTCGGCCATCCGTTCCAGCAAGACATCCAAGCGATGTTCACGTTGAGAACCACCGATGATTTCACCAACCCCAGGCACCAACACGTCCATCCCACGGACCGTTTTTCCATCCTCATTGCAGAACATGTAAAACGGTTTGATGCTCCGCGGATAATTGTACAAAATGACCGGCGAGTCAAAATGTTTCTCTGTCAAAAATCGTTCGTGTTCACTTTGAAGGTCGATGCCCCATTGGACGGGGTAATCAAACTTCTCGCCACTGTCCTGCAGAATCTTGATGGCGTCGGTGTAGCTGAGTCGAACAAAGTCAGCCTTCGTGATTCTTTCCAGGCGAGTCAACAACGATTTGCTCTCATCGATCCGCTCGTTGAAGAATGCCATGTCCTCGGCGCATTTTTCCAGGACATCGCGAAAGATTCGCTTCAAAAAATCCTCGGCCAATTGCATATTGTCCGGCAGTTCATAAAACGCCATTTCCGGTTCGACCATCCAGAACTCGGCCAAGTGCCGGCTGGTGTTCGAGTTCTCGGCGCGAAACGTGGGGCCAAACGTATAAACGTTGCCCAACGCGCAAGCGTACGTTTCAGCTTCCAATTGGCCACTTACCGTCAAAAAACTGGGGCGGTCAAAAAAATCAAACTTGTAGTCGATGCTGGCCATTTCGCGCTTGGCAATGGTCTTCAAGTCCAGCGTCGTCACTTGGAACATCTCGCCCGCGCCCTCGCAATCGCTGGCAGTGATGATCGGCGTATTCACATAAAGAAAGCCCCGCTCTTGATAGAACTGATGAATCGACTGGCAGACTTGGTTGCGGACTCGGGCCACCGCTCCAAACGTGTTGGTCCGAGGTCGCAAGTGAGCCCACTCACGCAACTTTTCAAAAGAGTGCTGCTTTTTTTGCAAGGGATAAGCTTCAGCATCCGCCGAGCCCACCGGAGTTACCTTCAAAGCCTGGACCTCGGTCGATTGTCCTTTTCCACCGGACGCGACCACACGCCCCTCCACCGTCAGGCTCGAACCCACCGTCAGTGTCTTGATTTCGGACTCGTAATTCGGCAGACTCGCGTCCGCGATGATCTGGATATTGCCCAAACAGGAGCCATCGTTCAGCTCGATAAAACTAAACCCAGCCTTCGAATCGCGTCGCGTCCGTACCCATCCTCGCAACAACCCCTCTTTGCCAACCGCGTGTTCGCTGCGAGCTTCGCGTACGGAAATCAGTTCCACTTTCGTCGTCCCTCTAGTAGTCAACCATCAAGTCAAACGGTCAATCCCGCTCCGCCGCATTGTGGCTATCCAAAGCAGCGAATTCAAGGTGCCCACATACCGGCCGAGCTGCGGAAAACGATTTAGCGAACGCTGGTGTACCGGCTTTAGCCGGCCGAGCTGCGGAAAACGATTTAGCGAACGCTGGTGTACCGGCTTTAGCCGGAGGGAGGTGTGAAAAAGCTCTTTTCAGCTAAACGCCGGCTGAAGCCGGTACACCAGCGCTCGCTAAATCGCTTACGTACTGCTACATACGCTAACTTTCTAAGCTGGACGTACTCGCGCGCATAACAGCGCTCGCTGAATCGTTTACGTGCGACCACTTAAGCTGAATCCCTAGCCGCTCATGCTTACATCGGCGTTGGTCATGGCGGAATCCCACAGGGCTTGCATCACGCATTGCGTCTCTCTGGCAATCTCCGGCCAATAGGCGTCGGGTTTCTTGGTCAACGCCACAAACTTCCGAACCAACTGGACCTCCTGAGCCGTGGGATGACCGTTGCCGTATTCGTCGAACCAATGATCCTGACCATGACACTCGTAGTTGAAGTCGAAACCCGACTCGTTAAAACTCGGACAACGCTCCCTGATCCGCGTCCGGTTGCCAAACCACGGCAACACAAAGTCATCGATCCACATGTTGCCTTCGGTTCCCGAAACGTGCACCCATTGCTGGTGTTGATTGATAAAACTGCAATACATGGAGGCCGACCGACCACCAGAAAAATACAATTCACCGCTGAACTCACTCGGCGGACTTCCCGACTCCTTGGATTGCAGAATTCGACCGCGAACGCCGATCGGCAATTCGTCATTCATCGCCAAGAGACAAATTCGAATACAGTACCAACCCAAATCACCTAAACAACCCCACGGCTCCATCGTTGCTTGATTCCGAATATTCTCCTGAAAAAACGAGGAATCTCCGCGAAACGAAAACTGCGTGGCCACTCGATGAACGGCTCCAATCCGCTTTTCAACGTGCAATTGATTCCGCAAGGCCTCCGTCCGAGTCGAATGCATGAACATCACATTGTCCATGAACTGCACCCCAGAACGGTGGCACGCGTCGATCATCGCCTGCATCTCGACATTCGAAATCGCACAGGGCTTTTCGCATAAAACGTGTTTCCCATGCCTCGCCGCCTCAATGACCCAAGATTGCCGCAAGCCCGTAGGCAACGGAACATAGATCGCATCAATTCCTGGGGCTTCGATCAAACTCTGATAGTCCAAATAAACCTGCGGCAATTCCGCAACCGGAAAACGCGAATGACATTGATCGATGTACGCCTGAGCCCGCGCGGGATCCCGCGACGCCACGGCCGCAATGCTCGAGCATCCCGACGCTCGAACCGCTTGCCAGAACTTCCTGGCGATGACGGCAGCCCCCAAGACTCCCCAACGAACCGACCCTGGCGACTGCTCGAACGTCATGCTTTTCCTCAATTTCCCAACAAACGAGCCCCATTCGGCCCCGCGTTCCATTAGACAATCCCTGCGCAAATGTGATTGTCACACCGTGCCGCAAATTCTGCCATAGCTGGCCGGCAAATCAAACCACCATCGACCGATCGCCCGACGACCCTGCCATTCAAGCCCGCCACCCCCTAGCCCGCCACCCCCTAGCCATTGCGTTGACAATCTACATCAATTGGTGTACATTTACTCCCCGGGAGGGTGTGGGTCGCCAGTCCTCTGGTGGCCAGCGGTTAGACTAACTAAACCCCGTTATAAGGCCGCGTGGGGAAATTCCCACAATCCGACCCGGCAGTTTTGAATTGGAAAAACCTGGCTCCTAAAGCGGTCTGACGCTTTGGAAGCCGAATCGACTTCTAACTTTCATGTCGTAACCCTGAGGTTCAGACGCCTTGGGATACGTTGTAGGAGTGATGTTCTATGAGAAGTACTCTTGTTTTCGGGGCACTTGCCATGATCTTGGCCGGTCTGTTTTACGATTCGTCAAGATCGACGACAACGGTTTCACAAGAACAAGAGAAGCCGGCGGTTAAATCCGATGTACCCGACACGCCGGCGGTCCGACGGACTCGCAAGCAAGCCAAGATGTTGGACACACTTTACAAGACCGCAATTGTCGTCGTGACTCAGAACTACGTCACCGGCGAAGAGTCGATGGCCGCCGGCGATGCGTTTCAAGCGATCTTCAAGGCGATGAAGGACAATGGCTTTCACGAAGTTCGTTTGCTGGATGCCACCGGGGAACCGTATGATAGCGACAATGCTCCGGCCAACAGTTTTGAAAAGAATGCCATCAAGGCGATCATGGACGGCAAAGACTTATACGAAGAAGTAGTGACCGAGGGCGACAAGTCGTTTTTATTGTCCGCGACACCCATTCCGGTCGTCATGGAAAAATGTGTGATGTGTCATTCCAACTATGAAGGCGTCACGGGTCCAATTGGCGCCTTGGGGCTAAAGATTCCGGTCGAATAGTCGTCGGCAACATCTTGGGTAATCGATGTCGATCGTTCTAGGATATTACTCGCTACCGGTGGGATTGTTGGTGGGTCGGTCGGCGAGCAATGCGACCGACTCGACGAGTTTTTCGAACTCCCCTTCACCGCTTAAGAATTGCAGCTCCACTTCCATGGCGACGACATCGACCCCAGACAATTGCCAAACGTCCAGTTTGACCAAGTCTTTCCGCGTGGTCACGACCAACCACGGCTTCAAATTGGGTTCCGCCGCATTCATGCGATGCTCGTCGACCCAAGCTCGCAAGGACTGAATGTCTTCGCGTTGGTAATGATAATGGTCGGGAAAAGATCGCGTGCCTGCCACTTGGGAGCCCATTTGCTGGATTTTCTGAAAGAAGGCATTTGGGTTTCCGATTCCGGCGAACAGTAGTAAACGGTGGTTGCTCAAGTCGGTCAATGGTCGACGAACGCCGCGACTATCCACCAACGCCACGGGTTGATGCACCGTCTTAGCGATCAAAGTTCGAGGCGATAGACAGTATTTTTGTAGATCTTCTTCAATCCGCTTCAATTCCGGATTCGAGACCTGGTCGCAGCGAGTCATGACCAGCACATCGGCACGAGACA
>JAUXWY010000500.1 GCA_030681235.1 Pirellulaceae bacterium
GAGCGCTGGTGTACCGGCGTCAGCCGGCGGGTGCAGTGAAAAATGCTTTTTTCAGCCACACGCCGGCTGAAGCCGGTACCCCAGCGCTCGCAAACCCGATACCGCCATGGGTCTCGGATTTTCGAATTCGGACGCTCCCCCAAAGTCGGGAATTTAATTCAGGACAATTCCTTAGCAGGTTTTCGCCACACGCCTCCCGCCCTCTACTTCGCTAATGATTGGTGACTATGTTCCGCGAATTGCCATCCGGTGTTCCGAACTTGGCGCAAACCCGTTTGATCTTCTTGTTTTGGTTGGTCGCTTGGACGGGAATTGGACCTTCGGACCGTCAGGAAGTAAATGCTCAAGAAACGACCGCGATCGATTTCAATCGCCAAATTCGTCCAATACTGTCCGAAAACTGCTTCTATTGTCACGGCCAAGATGCCAACCATCGCGCGGCGGATCTGCGATTGGACGTTGCCGAAGATGCGGTAGCGTCTGGGGCGATAGTGCCACATGATCCCGACGCCAGCCAACTGGTGGCTCGGATTCTGGCTACCGATCCCGACACGCAAATGCCGCCGCCCAGTTCGAATCGGCATCTAAGCGAAGCACAAAAAGAGTTGCTGCGACAATGGGTCGCTCAGGGAGCACCGTACGAACAACACTGGGCGTTCATTCCTCCAATTCGCGCTCCGTTGCCCGAGGTCGCCGATGCCAACTGGGGCACAAATCCGATCGATCGATTTGTTTGGTCGTTGGCCAAGCAGCAAGGACTGGCCGTTTCCCCACCCGCACTCCGCGACATTTTGATCAAGCGACTTTACGCCGACTTGTTGGGTTTGCCGCCAAGCCCCGAAGAAGTTTCCCAATTCTTAAACGATCCGGATCCACTAGCTTATGAAAAGTTGGTCGATCAACTGCTGGCCAATCCCCACTTTGGCGAACGAATGGCTCTGCCGTGGTTGGACGCCGCTCGCTACGCGGACAGCAACGGTTTTCAGCAAGACGGCGACACGTGGCAATGGATCTGGCGGGACTGGGTCGTCCGCGCCCTGAACGACGACCTGCCGTTCGACCAGTTTAGCATTTGGCAGTTGGCCGGCGACCTGCTGCCCGACGCGACGAACGAGCAAAAGATCGCCAGCGCTTTCAATCGAAACCACTTGCTCAATGGTGAAGGCGGCGCCCTTCCGGAAGAACAACGCTTTGTCGTGTTGTTCGATCGCATCGACACCACGTCTACGAACTGGCTAGGCCTAACCATGGCCTGCGCCCAGTGTCACGATCACAAGTACGATCCGCTGACGATGCAGGACTACTATTCGTTGATGGATGCGTTCAATCGCGTCGATGAGCAGGGAGTCCCCAAGTACTTTTCCAGCCGCATTCGCGTGGATACGCCATTCTTAGAGCTGCCGACCGACGAGAATCGTCAACGAATCGCCGATTTTGAACAGAAGGTTCAAGCCGCGCGCGAACGAGTTGAATTGGCAACTTCCGCCGCGTACGTCGGTTGGCGCGAAGGATTCCTCGCGCATCCACTTCGCGAGGGAAACGATCAATGGCCGGAAGCGATGGAAACGTTGCTGCTGATTCCAAAACCCGATCGCAGTTCCGAGCAGCAGCAACAATTGGATCAACAACTGCGACAGTACTTTGACCAAACGGTGTTGGCGACTCTCAAGCCGCAGCTACCCGCGTTCGCCGAACAAGACCGTTGGCAAAACGAACTCAACCAATATCGGGCCGATCAAATCCCACGGGTGATGATCATGAGTGATGCCAACCCGCGGCCAACCAAGATCTTGGATCGAGGCCAGTACCTGTCGCCAATGGACGCGGTCGAATTCAATACTCCTAGATCGCTACTGCCACTTCCCACCGACTTTCCTCGTAGTCGGTTGGGTTTTGCCCGCTGGTTATTCTTGCCCGAACATCCTTTGACCGCTCGGGTGCAGGTCAATCGACTTTGGCAACAGTTCTTTGGCGAAGGGTTGGTGGTCACTCCGGAGGACTTTGGAGTGCAAAGCGAGTTTCCTCGGCACAAAGATTTGATGGATTGGTTGGCCGTCGAGTTCTGCGAAAGCGGTTGGAGCACCAAAGGGATGGTTCGTCTGATGGTCACGAGCGCGACGTATCGCCAAGCGAGCGTGGTCAGCGCCGAGTCCTGGGAGCAAGATCCACGCAATGTCTATTGGACGCGAGCGAAGCGAATGCGCCTTCCCGCAATGGTCCTGCGCGATTGGGCGTTGGCAACCGCGGGTCTGCTGGACGAGCGGATCGGCGGTGTTCCGGTTTATCCTTATCAACCCGATGGCGTTTGGGAATCGTTGGCCATTACCAAAGAACGAGACTTCACTTATCCAAAGTCCACCGGCGCCGACCTATTTCGCCGCAGCTTGTACACTTTTTGGCGGCGAACGGTGGGTCCCGCCAACATGTTCGATGCAGCGAACCGACAATCGTGCCGAGTCCGTACATCGATCACCAGCACGCCGTTACACGCCCTGACCATGCTGAACGATCCGACTTGGGTCGAGGCCGCTCGGATGTTGGCGCGGCGAACCATTCGCGAGCAACCGGACAATCTGCCGGCCCAATTGCGAATGGCGTTTCAGCGAGTTCTCTGTCGAGAGCCAACCGCTGCGGAACTGGAGCGATTGAAGCTCGCTTACGATAAACAACTGGCGTATTATCAAGCTCAGCCGTCAGCGGCTCAGGAGTGGTTATCGGTCGGGCAGGATCCGCAGGAACCGGCGATTGATCTGGTCGGTTGGGCCGCTTTGGGCAACATCTGTTTGGCGATCTTGAATCTTGACGAAGCCGTGACGCGACAATAAAGGAAGCATGATGAATCCAATCGATCCCAAAACGATGGACCGTCTCCGCCGTCGGCACTTTTTGAGTTTGTCCGGTACGGGAATCGGCGCTGCGGCACTGGCCAGTCTGTTGCCCAACTCGACCCAAGCCGCGTTTCCTCTGCCAAACTCGGCTCAAAACTTCCCGGTGACGGATCGGGGTTTGCCGGGCTTGCCACATTTCGCACCCAAAGCCAAACGCATGGTGGTGTTGTGGCAGGGAGGTGGACCTTCGCACTTGGATTTGTTCGATCCCAAACCGGAACTCGCGAATTGGGCGGGTAAAGACATTCCAGAATCGGTCCGCGGAACCACTCGATTGTCGACCATGTCCAGTGGCTACCAGAAATGGCCGGCCACTCCGGCGATCAAGCCGTTCCGAAAGTACGGACAAGTGGGCTTGGAACTCAGCGAGATGTTGCCGAACATTGGGAGCATCGCCGACGACCTGTGTTTGGTTCGTTCGATGCATACCGAGGCGGTCAACCATGCACCGGGTGTGACGTTCTTTATGACGGGTTCTCAAGTCCCCGGTCGCCCCAGTTTGGGCGCGTGGCTGAGCTATGGACTGGGCAGCGAGACCGAAGATTTGCCGACCTTTGTGGTGATGACCTCGAGCGATCGTGGCAAGACCTGCGGCCAGTTGTTCTTCGATTATTATTGGGGCAGTGGCTTCTTGCCCAGTCGCCATCAAGGCGTGCGGTTTCGCAACACGGGCGACTTGGTTCCGTACTTGGCCAATCCGGCAGGAGTTTCGCCTGCATCACGTCGTGATTTGTTGGACGATATTGGCGCGCTGAACCAATTCAATTTGCAACAATATGGCGATCCAGAAATCGAGACTCGGATCGCTCAGTACGAGATGGCCTTTCGCATGCAAACCAGTGTCCCCGACTTGGTCGATTTTTCCGACGAGTCTGCCGAGACGCTGGCGGGTTACGGTCCGGACGCGTTGCTGAAAGGAAGTTACGCCAACAATTGCTTGATCGCTCGACGGCTGCTGGAGCGGGGCGTTCGCTTTGTCCAATTGATGCATTCCGGATGGGATCAACACGGCAACCTCTACACGCAACTGGAGGAGCAATGCAAAGATACGGACGCGCCGTCGGCGGCTCTGGTGAAAGACCTGAAACAACGTGGGCTGCTGGAAGACACGTTGGTCGTTTGGGCCGCTGAGTTTGGCCGCACGCCGTTTGGACAAGGCGACCCAGCGAAGCCAAATGGACGTGATCATTTTGGGCGTGCGTTCAGTTGGTGGATGGCCGGCGGCGGCGTCAAACCCGGAACGGTGTACGGAGCGACAGATGACTTTGCGTGGAACATCACGGAGAACCCCGTCCATGTTCACGACATGCAAGCGACGTTGCTCCACTTGTGCGGGATCGATCACACGCGGTTGACATTCAGGTACCAAGGCCGCCAGTATCGGCTAACGGACGTGCATGGCGAAGTGGTTGACGGGATCCTCGGGTGAGGCCATCTTGCGATGCATGCGGTTTCGAAGTGAACAAAATGGTCTTTTCATCCGCAGTCGGGAACGGTTGCGCTAATTCTTCTTGCGTTTCAAAGTCAGAGTCTTATTATCCCATTCACCAGGTGCCTTCATCCCTCGTAACTCGATTTCATTGTCCGAATTAAATTTGATATAAAACTCCACGGAATCTTCTCCCGGCGAGTCGACTTGGAGCACCAGTTCCGGGCCCAACTTCCTCTTGTAAACCCAAGTGCCTTGACGCGATTGGGTTTCTCCGAATACCGTTACGTTGGCAACGAGGGTTCTATCGGCTCGGAATTCCAAGTTCACCTCGATCAGCCGACTCATCAGCGCTGCCACGGGATTATTCCGCTGTTCCGGGGTCATTTGCGAAGCCGCATCTATTTCCCACGTTCCGATCAACTTGGCCGTTGGCGAATTAAACACGGCAAACGCGAGAATTCCACCTCCGGCAAAAACGAGCATGACCAAGACCAATCCAGCCAAGTGTAGGAGTAACGCAAAAGATCCCACCACGATGCCGCCCGTGGCCATCCCGGAATGCTGTTTGCCGGTTCCGTTGGCCTTGATGAGTCGCAAGGCGCGATTTCCAGCCAAGATCGCGTACGGGCCCAAGATGATTCCGAAGATCAGCAAACCGACCAGTCCAGCGACCAAAGAGTTAACCGAGAGGCGCCTGACTTCATCTTTTTGCGCCGCGACTGGTGATGGCGTTAGGGGACGAAGGATAGGCGTAAACTTCGGATACGGATCAAAATTGGCCATCATGGACCTCAAATTAGTCAAAGCAACAATTCAATTGGACGAGCAGGACAACTCGGAAAGGTGCGGTGAAGCCCACGCGGATACCGGAGGCCCTCGATCACACGCGATCATTCTTCTATCTTGAACCGGAACGAACTTCATTTCAAGACGTCGCCACCCAGTTCACGCGCCAGTGGATCGAACGACGGGTCGCAAAATCCCCAGTGGACATGGCGTCGCCACCCTTCGGCCAATTGAAACCGTCCAGAAAGCCGACCCGCCGTCTGAGCCAACTCACGCAAGGTTGCGACATAATTGTCCATCCCTTGACTGGTATCCAGCCATTGCCGTTGACTAGCATGGCACGACAACGCCGCCTCCTTCTCAGCAAAAACCGGTTCGACGTCGATCCACAGTTCGGCCTGAACCCATTCACCCAATGGCGTTTGGTGCCCGTGTGGCTGGGCGTGATAAACCGCCACAGGTTTTTCGATTGGTGGAAATGGCGGCAGAGTTTTGAAGTTGGGCATGCCCCGCGAGAAAGCCGCCGACACCGCCAAGCGACTGGCGTTTTGATGGTCTTCCATGTAATCAACCGGCGAGTGAGTCAAAACAATGTCGGGATTCGCTTGCCGAACCACCGCTGCGACTTGGCGCATTTTTTCGATGGTGTACAGCAGCTCCATGTCTCGTTCGATCGGTTCGTAATGCACCGCCCCCAATCGTTTTGCGGCCGCTCGTGCCTCTCCCAAGCGTACGGCGCGGGTGGTGGTTTCATCCATCGTGGTGGAGCCCAAACAACCATCGCATAAATTGAAGCAATGCAACTCCCAGCCACGCTGACGGAGGCGAACCATCGTCCCGGCCATCAAGAACTCGATGTCATCGGGATGAGCGGCAATGGCTAAGACGGACGGCATAACGTTCTCCAATCAAAGCAAGGTCGAGGATCGATCGATCTTACTATTTGAATTGCGATTTGTCACGGAGGAGATGGTGATAATGCTGGGCGAAGCGGTGGGCCTCGTCCCGTACGTACTGCAACAGCCGGAGGGCAAACGAGTGCCGACTCAACCGTATTGGCTCGCTTTGGTCCGGAAGATAAATTTCTTCGTCTTGTTTGGCCAATGACAACAGGATGGGTGGTTTGATTTCTTGCGAACGAAAAGCGCTCATCGCGGCATTCAATTGGCCTTTGCCTCCATCGATCAACAGGATGTCTGGCTGCGAGAGCATTTCGTCATCGAGCCGCCGAAAGCGACGCGACACAACTTCGTGAATGCTGCGAAAATCATCGATGCCGGAGACACCCGCGATCTTGAATCGACGATAACCGGGTTTGAACGGCAAGCCATCGATGAACTGAACCAAGCTGGCGACCGTTTGGTTGCCACCCAAATGCGCGATGTCGACGCCCTCGATGACTTGAGGCGTGGTGGACAGCTTGAGAATACGGCGCAACCCCTCCAAGCCCTTCTTTGGATCTACGTAGAAAACCTCCGGTTGCGCGTGCATGTCCAATTCGCCACGGCGATCCAAGCTTTGCAGATTCGAAATTTCATCGCGCAATTTAGCGGCTTCTTCAAAGCGCAACTCTTTGGCGGCCGTTTTCATTTCGGCTTCCATTTGCGTCAATAGGCGTTTCTTGTTCCCCTCCAAGAAGAGGATCAGCCGCCGTATATCCCGGCGATATTCTTCTTTGGAAATCCGCAAATTACAGGGAGCCGTACATTGATGAATACTGGCTAATAGGCACGGTCGAAACCACTGCCAACGTTCGTCGTTTTCTTCGATGTCCAGCGTGCAGCTTCGGAACTTGAAAATCTTTTGCAGAACCTGCAGGGCACCTCGCAAACTGCCCGCACTGGGGAACGGCCCAAACAACTTGACGCCACTCCGCAGCGGTTCGCGGGTCACTTCGACTCGTGGAAAATCCTCTTTTGTGAATATCTGCAAGTAGGGAAACGTCTTGTCGTCTTTGAGGTCCTTGTTGTTTCGCGGTTGAATGTCTTTGATCAAACGAGCTTCGGTCAGAATCGAATCGACTTCGCTTTCACATTCCAAGTAATCGATGTCGGCGATCTCATCGATCCATGCGGCGGTCCGCGCCTCTTGCCGAGCCGTCGCGCCAAAATAGCTGCTGGCGCGACTGCGCAGGCTTTTAGCCTTCCCGACATAGATCACAACACCTGCGTCGTCTTTCATCAAATAGACGCCGGTGGTGCGTGGAAAAGAACGAACCTTGAGAGCCGCCTGCTGAAACGCCGTCAGGGGCTCGGTCGAGTCGGTCGGCAGCAGACTGTCCAGATCGATTTCAACTTCTTCATCGGTCGGCTCCGAGATCACGGGCTCTAAACCAAGTTCCTCCAACTGCGATAGATCCTCATCCCTGTTGCTCATGTTCATCCGTCAAGGTCGTTGGGTTGACACCGGCGCGGCAATGGTTGGGAATTTGGAAAGGTGCGCCGAGGGGGCGCCGTGTTCAATCACTTCCTGGCCAATGGCCGCGTACAATCCCGTCCATGTCCGTTCGCTCGCTGGTTGTCCCATGAGTCGCGACAAGTCGTTGCCAATCAACGTGGACACGGACCGATATTGGGCCAAGTCTTGCTGGAACCACTTTGCTGATCGAATTTGGATCGCATCGGCGCTGGCACTCACCGTTCCGTCGTCCGCAGATACGGTCCAGAGATAACGGGCCATCAACAAATTGTTGAAGCCCTCGAAAAACACCGACGACTCGGCGAATGTTCGCCAATCTTCAGACGGAACGTTGGCTAGCTCGCGGTTGCTTGGCGCCGAGTTGATTTCCGGCGTTAACGAGTCGTGATGCAGTAGGCCAATACTCGGGTCGGCAGCGACCAACAGACAATCTTGAGCAAACATCGATACATCAGCCGACCGCGGTAGTCGGGGCGTCGCAAACGCGACGATGCCGCGACGCGCAAACAGACTGCTTCGCTCCAATTGGATGTCGAACCGAGGCGCGATCGAACTACTTGCTTGGCTGCGGAGCACGATCGCACTTTCCAACGTAGACAACCGACTGTCCGTCCAGAGCAGAGAAATCGACTCGCGGGAGCGCACCTCCACCCCACTCACTGGCCCATGCATCGAACACTGGTTCAATGTCAACGAACCCTGCTTCAGCCCGTCTGTCGGCGAAGCTGCCGCTGGCTCGATCCTGATCCACGATGGTTTCCCCCCAGCCCGGGTGAGATCCGTGGCAACGGGTCGGTCGGTTGGAGTTGTTGCGGTTGACACCAACGAATTGGCCACAGGAGGCTCGACATGCTGGAAAGTACATTCTTTGAATGTCACTCGAGAATGTTCGGAAATCTCAAACAGCGATTCGGTTACAGCGCCATAAGTTTCCCAGGCAAACGCCACGCCGACCACGTCCAGATTCGCGCCGTCAACCGTGACTTCGGACCGGTGGCCGGTGGTTTCAGCAACCATCTTGTTCCCAAAATAAAGAACGGGTTGTTGTCCTCCGACGGTGCGAATCTCACGCAGATTGCTGGCGAGCCTTACACTCGCGGTGACTTGATGAATGCCAGAAAAATTCAACTCAATGCGGCGCGCGTTGGGATACTGCCTGAGACTCTCGATGGCCTCCGAAAAACTGGTCACTCGCGTGACTGTGGATGGCAGTAGCCGGCCGCCGTCGTTCAAGTCACGTGAACCAGCTCCCGCCAGATCGAGCGGCATGACTTGGATCGTCGTGATTCGCTCGCTCGCTTCGGAGGGTAGCTTCGGAAAACTTACATTGCCACGAGTTCCACCCGGGCGCGACCACCATTCGACGTGGGCCCCGATTGGGTCACGATCGCGATTCAAAAAGGGAAGAAACAGGTCCGGGGTTTGAAATTGGAACGGCCTGTCGGTCGACGGTCGGGCAAACAAGCTGTTGTCGACCGCCTGATCGTTGGCGTCAGTGGTCGTTGTCGCTCCGGTGACGTTTGGTGCGTTCGCGCCTGCGGATTGTGCCACTTCGCGATTCGCGATACTCTCCCTCCCTTCGGCCCGTGGCATCGAACTCGACGAATCGGTACGGGTGCTTTCGGCTGGTTGTACCATGGGGTTCGCTGGCACAGTGATCGGCTGATTGTCGATAGTCTCGGCCGAGTCCGTCCCTTGGTTCCCATTTCTAGGTTCGCGATTCTCCGGATCACCGGCCATGGTCGGCCGTGACGGTGGAGCCGGCCACTCGGGCAAGTTCACGGGCGAATCGCGCCATCCGCGATCCCAAATCAACGATACCAATGTCAATGCCAATGTCACGCCAATCATCATCAAAGGCACACGTTTCCGCGCGAGATTCTGCGACACACGAACCGGTGTGGCCAGTCGGCTTCGTCCGATCTCCCAACGCACGTCCGCCAGACGTTGCTCGAGTTCACGAGCGGTGCCGATACGATCTTCGCGACGTGGCGCCATCAAGTGTTGTACCAATCGCTCCATCGAGGGCGGCAAGTCTGGCCGCGACTCCAGAAGCGATGGTCGCGGCGAGTTCGAGTGACTCAGGATTTTTTCGATCGTTGTGCCGTCGGCAAACGGGGGGCGGCCAACCAACGCATAAAACAACGTGCAACCCAGCGAATATAGATCGCTTTGTTGATCTGCCTGCCGAGCGTCGCGGGCTTGTTCGGGGGCAATGTAATCAAACGTGCCGAGCGTCATCCCCTCTTCCGCATCATGGTCCACCGAATCGGAGGAGCGTTGGATCCGAGCCAAACCCATGTCGACAATCTTGACCGAATGATCATCGGTCACGAGTACGTTTGATGGCTTGATGTCGCGATGGATAATGTTTCGTTGGTGAGCGTGATCCAATGCTGACGCCAATTGACGAAATATATGAATCGCCAATTTCGCGCTCAGACGCCCTCGGGCGGTCACCAACTGCCGGAGCGTTTGACCTTCAACCAATTCCAAAACGATATAATTCCAACCCTGATCCTGTCCGACGTGAAAGACCCGAGCAATGTTTTGATGGTCCAATCGCGCCGCGCTTTGGGCCTCGACCCGGAATCGGCGCTCGGCTTCCGGATCATTCTCACTGCTGTTGAGAACCTTGACCGCAACCTGGCGGTGCAATTGCAAATCCGTCGCCTGAAACACGGCCCCCATCCCGCCCACGCCAAGCAACGAGTCCAAGCGAAAAGAACCCAATTGGCGTCCGATAAGTAATTCGCCAACCTTTCGCCAATCGAAAGCGCTGGTGCAGAACTGCTGCGGAGGCTTCTTCGAAATGACGGTAATTTCGCTGTCGTCGCCGACCGACGGGCCACTGGAACCGGCAGGCACCGTACCTGTATCCACCGGGCGATTTTCGGCCGACCCGCCAGACGTAGAACCGCCGGGCGCCGAACCACGTGTCCGCGTTGTCAATTCAGAGTCGTTCTTTTGCGGTCGTTCGAAATTCATGTTCCAGGACAAACAAGCAGCCCAAAGGTACTAACTCCGGCCCTTATTGTAGCCCAAAACGCCTGTTTTTCTACGCAGAATCGCAGCATTCTACAGGAGAACCGGCAATTCTATCAGAGAAATCTCGGGGCGGGGTCATTGGACAAGTCAACGATTTTGCAACGGCATGATCCGTCTCACCCGTCCAGATCCAGTTGATTGCCGCGTTCGTGGTAGGGATCGCGACTGTGCCGCGTCGGAGTTGGCGGAGAGCCATCGGTTTCGTTGGTCGCGAGCGGATGAGGCGAGTCTCCGTTTCGTTGCCAGTTCTGGCGGCCGTCGGCATCGCGATCGGCGGCTGATTCCAAGGCTTGCGCTTCGCCATCTCCGGTCGCTCGTTGCTCGAATTTATTCTGCGTCTTGTCTTGTTCACGCTCTTGTTGGATCGCCTTGCGGTCATGGACGCCATTCGCAGCCATTCCGGCGAAGGGGTTGATTGGTGGAATGTTCATGCGTTACTCCTGTGGCTCGAGTAATAATCGGACGGCTTCATTCAACGCGCGAAAAGTCTCGCGAGTTAGCAGCGGCTTCTCCACGGTCCCTTTCACACTGATCCATAACAATTGTTGGCTTCCGGCGTGCACCAAGTCACTTAACACGGGCAGATAGATGTTATTACGACCTAATACAGTATAAAAATTCAAATCCAGTTCTTGACTCAGATTCGCGCGGCCATTGCCAATCAACGAAATGGCATCGCCGTTCAGTTCAATCCGATGACACTCGATATCCGACCCTTTGATTCCAAAATCAATCAAGCCTTTATCGAAGGCCGTCTTGTCGGGTGTCTTCACGTGCAATGTCTTTAACAATTGCAGAAAGAATGGAACTTCATACAACTTGGCGTCGTTGATGTGGATCCTTCCACCGCCGTCCAAACTGTGTGTTCCGGTGGACGTTCCATTAAGCACCAAAGAAGCAGAGGCAAACCCTACGATCTCGCGAGTCTGCGGGGCCAGTTCTTTTGCCAATTGAGCCAAGTCAATTTGGCTGGCGCTCGATTGAATTTGAAACTGGATCTCGTCATGGAGTACGACTTGACCGTCCATACTCACCCGTCCACCAAAACAGTTTGCGGTGACCGAGTCAATGGAACCACAGGACTGGGATTGGATCTCAGCTGGCAATTGCCCGACGGCGGTTCCGAACAACACATTATGTTCGTCGCACCAATACGGACCTTGAATCGCGGTTGTCTGCACACCTTGGACCATGGCCGAGTCGAAGTGGACTCGGCCACCACAGAAGGCGGTTTCTTGATTGCTCAACCCACGCAACTGCATGTTGCCATGGATGTGCTGCACGGGAACACCTAATGTCGCCGCAGCGTTCTCGATATCAATTCGCAAGTCCCACGCAAGGTTGGGTCGACCCAAACCACCGGGCGGATCGACCAACGGGGCACCTCGGTACAGTGCGTCCAGCACGGTCGCTTCCTCGGTTGAAGTCATGTGGCCGACATGTGCGATCGCGCGACTTCCAATTGTAGCAACATCCACAGAAGTCGGTAGGTTCAATCGCTGGAAGATCGACACGTTCCCCTGGACCACGACGGAACCCGTCAGCGCCATGCGATTGGCCGCTGCTCGAACGGATTGAGGCAGGGCTTGTTTGATGTCGTGATCGATCGGAATCTGTCCCGTCAACAAGTTGCGGATGGTCATTTGCCAATACTCGGCATGGGATTGGCCGTCGGCATCAAACGACACTGGAATATTGCCGTGCCAACCCTGGATGTCCGAAATCTTGATCTCTCCATTGCTGTAGTGAACCTTGCCACTGAGGCGATCCAACGCGTAGCGAAACCAATTGGGTTCGATACGTAAGTTACTTGGATCGCGGGGGGTCGACGGTTGTTGATAGGCGTCGACCGATACTTGCAATCCCGTGCCCAAGTTCTGCACGCGTACCAGTAAATGATCCAAAGTGCCCTGCGGAGAGATTTGATCCCAAACTGATTTTTGATTCGCGGACAAGGCTTGATACAGTTCTTGGTTGAGCTCAACCGCTCTGCCAACAACATTGACCCACCATTGACTGCCGGGAATCGATTGCCCGCTGATCGTGATATTCCCGGTGCTACTTACTCCTTCGATTCTTTCGGCCGAGACGACTCCATTGACTAGGCTAACCATTCCGGTCAGCCCAAACATTCGATAGGAGAACAACCGATGTCGAAGCTCACCGCCGTGGATATTGACGTTGAAGCGAACGTCCGCTGGTTCCTTTGGCGTAGACTTTTTAATAAACCCATTCGCAGCCAACATCCCGGCGAAGTTCATGTCCTGGATGACTCGAACCGCTTCCGGCTTCTTCTGTAATCCATCCAATAGCGATTCGCTGTAGGGATGAAACTTGGTCGAGCGGACGTCGATGTGGCCTGTCCAATTCGCCCCCATGTCGTTGGCCCACCCCTCAAAGACAACGGGACAACGAGGATCATTCGCTTCGAGATTAAATTGGCAATTTTCA
>JAUXWY010000501.1 GCA_030681235.1 Pirellulaceae bacterium
GAAACCACTTTCACGCACCGCAGCCAACTCCGTAACATCCACCAATTGTGATCCGTTGCGATTGCGAAGTAGACAATCAAAATGCTCGACTTCTTCACGGCTCAGCGGAAGCGAGCATCCGTTCGAGCAATAGATGTCCGGCCATCCGTCAAGGTCGTAATCCAAACAAGCAAATCCACCTCCCAAAATCTCTGGAAAGAAATAACGTTTTTCACGCGCATCGTTGAAGTACTTGAAGTTGACCCCCAAGTCTTTGGCAACTTCCACAAAGTTCGGCGGATTCGTTAGTTTTTTTTGATCCAAGATATCAAACGGAATCTTTTGGCCGAGTTTTGGCGAAGTAGCCGGTTGCTGTCCGGCCGGTTTCGCCGACGGACCATCCGAACAACCTAGGCCTAACGCAATCAAAAATGCTGCGACTGGGAAGTGGAAACAGAAATATCTACGAATGGAATTAGCCAACCAAGCATCCTTGTGTCGTCCGATTGCCCTCGCATCTTAGTGTGTGCCACTGAAAAGTCGTTGTCAACGCAAGCGATGGTAACCTGTCGGTTTCGCTCCCAGTACGACTCGGCCCAATGTCTGCATTCCCAACGAAAAAAGCCCGTTTCGGAAAACCGAAACGGGCTCAAAATCGAGCTAGAATTTTGACTAGACCCACCAGCGACTAAGGGCTCGTGGTGTGCAGGTCGCGTTCTTGACCCATGATGGTGCCCAAAGCACGCCAGATCTCTGGGTTGATTTCGTTGGTGATTGCTTCGACCGAACCATCGACCCGAGCAATATTGACCAACGACGTGTGACCGCTGGCAGCAGAATAACCGCTTTCGCCGTACCAGTCACCCATACCATGCCAGTTGTGGCAGCTTGGTTCGTTTGGCAACATCGTGGTTTGGAAGGCTGCACCGTAGGCGGTGAACCCGCAAGCCCAAGATGCACCACGCAAACCGCGGCGACCTCGATCGAGCCAATTGGATTGATTTCGGCAAGCCAAACGGCATTGATCCACAGCGTTAGTGGCTGTCAGGTTGCACGCAGTCCAGTCACGAATGTGGGCACCCACGATTTCGAACTGTGAATTCGGAACGTTCTGCGCGTTTCGGTCGTAACCTGGGTCAGGCAGAATTTCCGAGTAAGACATCGTATTGCTGGAACCGTCGTTGATCATACCAAAGGTACGAGGCACGTCGATTTCCCAGTCATTCTTTGGTCCAAAGTACTGGAATGCGGCGTAACCGTCACCCTTGCATGGATAAGGTTGCCAATCAAACGCAGGAAACGTTGACGGGGCGGTACCGTTGCAAATCGAATAGGTATGTCGAGCGCGCGGACCGTGGAACGATGTGGTCGGAGCCGACGGGCACACGTAAGTCGGGATGACCGCGCTCTGCGCACGTTCATTACCGCCGCCACCCCAACCGGCTTGATCCCAAGCATCAAAACGCCACAAAGTGCGGTCGTACAAATCCTGTCGTTCGATAAACGGCAGGGTCAAGACCTTGTCGGACATCTGGCCTTGACGGCTGGCGCCCCAACCATCACCGGTGCTCACGTTACTTCCCCAACCGAACGAGACGGGGAACTTGTTGTGAATGTCGTGGTAGTTGTGGTGTGCCAATGCAATGTTATGCAAGTTGTTTTGGCACTGGGTTCGACGAGCGGCTTCACGAGCCATTTGAACAGCCGGCAGCAGCAGGCCGATCAGAACTGCAATGATCGCAATCACGACCAACAGTTCAACCAGGGTAAAACCCTGGCGGGAATAATTCTTTCCCATGGGGGACTCCTTCAAAAAGGGACTGAGGCAAAGAGCGACAACAACAAACTTCCCTGTGCCGATATCCTGATTCCAGCGAAAGCAAATCACCCTCAGCTCGTCTCGGTCCCCGCTTTTTCCGTCGCATCAGCGACTTTGTACCTTGAAAAAGCGTTTGTTTTTGCCGGGGTAACTGCCAATTCCTGTTGATCAGGAGATCGACTCAGACCCTAATAGTAACAGAATGTAACGTGAATGCAATGTTTTGTACCGACTGTTTTCACAAAAACACCAAAAAAGTCCAGTTTGTGTAACAATCAGGCACATTGATGGTACAAAATTGCGTGTTGGACACTTGGGTTAGAATGTGTCAATGACCGAACTGCCTTAATAAGGTGTTCCGAAATTCCGGCTCGATTTGGGCCAATAACATGCCATGGGGCAAACCGAAACCGAAGGAGTTCTCGGATTTTCCAAAGCCGGACCCTTCGAGGACCAACCGGCTTCTCCTAATTCACCAGTTGCGATTTCATAAAGCTCACGGCCGCTTCGGCCGCCGGTTTGATTTTTCCAGGATCCTTGCCGCCGGCCTGGGCCAGGTCGGGTTTTCCACCGCCACCACCACCGACGATCGGCGCGATTTCTTTGACCCACTGCCCCGCACTCACGCCTTTTTCCACCAAGTCTCGGGTAACTCCGGCCACCAAGGTCACTTTGTCCGCACCTTCGGCGGCAATGAGCAAAATCGCCGACGACTGGTTTGTCTTGCGAACTTGATCAATCAGCACTCGCATGCGATTGGCATTGTATCCGACGGTTTCGAGCACAATCAGCTGCGAGCCACCAACCGAGATGGCGGCGGATAACAATGACTCGGCTGTCCATTGCTCGGATTGACGAAAGGCCCCAATTTGGGCGGCCAAGACAGCCCCTTCGCTCAAAAGCGATTGAACACGCTCGACACAGGCTTCTAGCGGCGCGTTCAACAACCGCATCACTTCCTGCAGTGTCTGTTTGTCCGAGCGTTTATCGGCAAGTTTGTTGTCCGTCGGAATCTGCCAAGCGGGGGCCTCACCCTGGCCTAGTTCGCATATCTTTTTAAGTTGTTTGATATGTTCCCGCAGCGATTCAACACCCGTGACGACAAATTCGGGCCCGACCCCGAGTGTTTCCGCGAGTCGACGCCGAGTTTCGGCCAACCGCGTTCGGTGCCCCAACGCCGTTTGGCCCGTGAGGGCAGTGATTCGCCGCGTTCCAGCCGCCACGCTATCGTCGGCCAAGATTTCAAACGCTTGTAGCTCTCCCATCCGGTCCAAGTGGGTCCCGCCGCAGAGTTCTTTGCTATAGTCTCCAATCGAAACCATTCGCACCACTTCAGGATACTTTTCGCCGAACAACATCATGGCGCCTGCCTGGCGGGCTTCCGCCAATGGAAGCGAACCGATCGCCACCGAATCGTTTCGGGTGATCGCGGTCAAGACTTGGTCTTGAATACGTTGGAGTTTCTCGGTTTCGATCGAAGCGTCCCACTTGAAATCAAAACGCAGCCGATCCGGTTCGACCTTTGAGCCTCGCTGCTGGGCATCGGCTCCCAAATTTTGTTGCAGGGCGTGATGCAGCACATGGGTGGCGGAATGGGCACGACAGATGGCAACGCGTCGCTGCAAATCAACACTTGCGGTTACTTGCAGGTTTTCGGTCAATCGTCCGCGGCGTAAGATCCCATGGTGGACGATCAAGCCCGACGCTTTTTGCGTATCCAGCACTTCAAATTGCAGATCGTCCGTTTTCAACCATCCGGTGTCGCCCACTTGGCCGCCCGATTCGGCATAAAACGGAGAACGATCCAAGACGACGTCCACCATTTGGTCCATCGGTGTATCGCATTGGTCGAACTCGGCCCAGCGTCGACCCGCATACACGATGCCTTTGATCGTCGCTTGACACTCGGTCGTTTCATAACCCAAGAATTCGGTCGACCGCAGTTCCGACTTTAGATCCTCCAACGGTCCCGTCTGGAACAAGTCTTTCTGGCCTTGTCCTGAAGCAATGGCGTGTCGCTCTTTGGCGGCTTCATAACCGGGTTGGTCAAACTCCAATTGAAATCGCTCGCATTCCTGTTTGGTCAACTCCGGCGGAATCCCGTCCGTTTGGTACCAATCGAACGCCAAATCACTACCCAGCAACTTCTGTCCTTGGTCGACCACTGCTTGTAGCCGTTGCTCCAATAACGGGATCGCGCTCAGCAGCAAACGATGGTATTGCAATTCTTCCCGCTGAATTTCGGCCTGGATGGTCAACGTCCGATCCTTGAGTTCCGGGTAGGGCTGCGACATCTGTTCGACAATGGTTGGCACGAGCCGATACAGGGCCGGTTCGCGAAGACCCAGTTGGAATCCATCCAGGATCGCCCGACGCAACAAGAGTCGGATTTGATAGCCTTGTTTTTCGTTGCTTGGGACGACATTTTCATGAATCGCCAATGTCGCTGCTCGCAAGTGGTCCGTGATCCGCCGCAGCCGCCGGCCCGTATCCGAGCGATACTCGTAGGTTTTCCCGCAGATTTCAGCCGCTTTTTGCACGATCGGCAATAGGCTGTCGATGTGGTAGTTCGTCGGTACGTTTTGCATGACACTGGCGATTCGTTCCAACCCCATCCCCGTGTCGATGTTGTTGCTGGGCAACGGTTGCAAGTTGTTTGGCGGGTCGCCGAATCGATTGAATTGGGTAAAAACTAAGTTCCAGACTTCAACCTCGCTGCCATCGTCCAATTGATAGTAGATCTCGCTGCACGGCCCACAGACGCCGTTTGGCCCTTTTGATGGGGCACTGGCCGGCCAAAAGTTCTCGTCTTCATCCTTCCGAGTGATCCGGTTCAACGGCAAACCCACTTCTTTATGCCAAATCTCGGCGGCTTCGTCGTCGTCCAAATACACCGTCACGTTCAATCGACTGGGGTCGATGCCCAGCCATTGTGGTGAGGTCAAGAACTCCCACGCCCACAGAATGGCTTCCCGTTTGAAGTAGTCCCCGAAGCTGAAATTTCCCAACATTTCGAAAAACGTATGATGGAAAGCCGTCCGGCCCACGTTATCAATATCGCCCGTTCGGAAACATTTTTGACATGTGGTCGCGCGCGTGAACGTCAACTCGACCTTGCCCAAGAAATGGTCCTTGAATTGGTTCATTCCGGCCGGAGTGAACAAGACCGATGGGTCGTCTTTAGGCACCAACACGTCGCTGGCACAACGCGTGTGTCCTTTGGATTGAAAGAATTGCAAGTATTTTTCGCGAATGACGTCAGTCTTCATAGTGGTCCAAAGCCTAAAGGTCTCGTTGGGGCAGGGAACGGCTCAATTATCGGACGATCGCGATAGATGCCTAGTAGGCCAGCGGTTTGCAGCGATTGTACGAGTCCTGCCTTGCAGTCAAAGTCGATTCGGCGAATTTTGCGACACCACTATTTTGTCGTCCTTCACGAATTTCCGAAACAACAGTGTGAGTCAATCCGATTCGTAATGTTCTTCCAGCCCAAGGGTCTCGTTATGTCACGCTCCGTCCCGAAATTGTGCGTGGTAGCCTCTCTGTTTGTGGCCGCCTTCGTACCAACATTGCCCGACGTTGCGGTTGGCCAAAACCTAACAACAATCTCAAACTTCGGAACCCATCCAAGTAGCTCGCTGTTTGATCGACCTTCGTCCAAGGTCCTCAACATATTGCCGATCAGCAACTTTTCGATCCAGCAGGACGTGGCCGCAACCCAAGATGTCGAATCGTTGTCGGGAGGAGAAGTACTGCCAGGACTCGAAAGCTCGAAGGAGTTGGTCATCCCGCAAGATCAAGACAACGAGCCCGAAACTCTACCGGACAGTCGCGAGGCCAATGCCAGCCCAGTTTCAA
>JAUXWY010000505.1 GCA_030681235.1 Pirellulaceae bacterium
TTCTTGGAACGGCGTCGCTCGTCTCCTGGAGTCGAAAAAACGTGGCACATCAAGTCGTTAACTTAGCGGTATTGGGCTGAAGCCGGCCGGTATCTGAAAAGACCATTTTCCAAGCCCCCGCCGGCTGAAGCCGGTACACCAGCGCTCGCTAAATTGCATTTGTCCCCGCTTCGGATTTTTCGACATTCAAGGGCCCGTCGGCGGTTGGCCAGATCTACTCCGATTTTGCGACTTCAACTGCTGTTCGGGTGTGGTCCCAAAAAAATAGGCCGGCCCCTGGACAAAGTTGGATCGCCCGTTAAGATTTGGGGGCGTTCACCCGATGTTAGATTGGGAATCCGGACACATTAACGAGGTCGAGAAAACGGGGGATTTCCCTTGAATTCTAGAAATCGGTTTTGATGGACTGGGGAACACAATAGAACGCGGGATGGAGCAGCCCGGTAGCTCGCGAGGCTCATAACCTCGAGGTCGTCGGTTCGAATCCGGCTCCCGCAACTGAATCAAGGGTATCAAACTTTGTTTGACCCTTGGGTTATAAGAACAGGCCGACGCCTCAAAACGTCGGCCTGTTCGCGTTTCTGGCCCCTATTTTCCCGGCATTTCGCCAAACTCTCGCCTCTCTAACTCTCCCCTTCCCGCCCCCACTCCGATCATCGGCGCGAACAATCTTGGGAGCCTTTTTGCCCCTTCTCGGCACAACTCTCCCCACTCTCTAAGTCTCTCAACGCAAGGGTAATGACCGTGTTGTGATCGCCAAATCGTCGTTTTCATTATGTTTGATTCCGTCGGGCCGAAGCTAACCATTTTGCAAATGTTGCAATACGTCGTTGGATTGACTTTTCTTTCAAAATGAAAACCATGACGTGCTCAGGCAAATGAAAGCTCCTGCCGAACTGTACCGTCGGAGTTTACGCAAACTCTGATCTCGCTCGGCAGGAGCAAGTTTTATTGAATGCCAGTCGAAAACCCGCAAAGGTTAGTGGTCGTGTGCGACCTCTTTGAAATTTCCGGAATAGGGAGTACCGTTAACAACGCCTGAGATTGAGCCTTCGTATTCCATCACGGTTCCTAAATTTTCATGCTTGCCGACGAAACGCGACGACTTGCCCTGCGGATCACTGTCCTGCGGAGTGGTCGTTAAGGTTACTTGGGTTGCCGGTTTCTTGATCGCCAAAATGACTTCTGTTGCGTCGATGGCAACGGCCGTTTTCTCGTCGTCGCCCAAGATATAGACGGTGGCTTCCTGCTTGTCGTGATCGACAGTGAACTCGACATGGAACTTGCCGCCTCCCCAATCGGCGACCACTCCGCCATGAGGCCCCTCGCCGTGAGAGTGGCCCTCATCGTGAGACTTGTGGACCGAGCCGTCGTCGTGTAGGTGTTCGCCGGACGTCGAAGGTTTCTTTGTCTCTTGAGAATCAGGTTTACTCGAACTGCAACCGCCAAACGTGCCTATCGCAGCGATGGCGATCAAAATCAGATACTTTTTGTAATTCATCAATCTTTTCCTCGTAAATCGTGGTGGTGGAAAAAAAGTTTTTTCCCCTTGCCTTTCTCTTCCACCGTCAGAGACAAGCCCGGGCGTGAATCCTAAATCTCTTGCGACTGTTCGCGATTGGCGATTCGGACGGCGTCTTTGCCGCTGAATCGCCAAAACAAACCTGGATGAATCAAGAACTCGCAGAATGTGGAAGTGAACAAGCCGCCGAGAATGACTGTTGCGACCGGGTACAAAATCTCTCGACCCGGCTCTTGGCCACCGATGACTAGCGGAACCAACGCAATTCCCGCCGTCAGTGCCGTCATGAGCACGGGAGCCAACCGCTCCAAACTGCCTCGCAAAATCGTCTCTTGTGAAAACGGTTGTTGGTCTTCTCGGAGCAGATGAATGTAGTGGGTCACAAGCAAAATGCCGTTTCGCACTGCAATACCACCTAAAGAGATGAATCCCACCAGACTGGCGACAGTCAAATCCTGTTGCGTCACCACCAAAGCCAACACGCCGCCAATAAACGCTGTCGGCAATGCGTTGAGTAACTGCAACACGATTCGCACCGATGGCATCAGCACCATCAGCACAACAAAGATACCGAACAGAGATACGCCACTCAGGATGAGAATTGTTCGTGTGGCACTCTGTTGACTTTCGAATTGACCGGAATACTCCAGGAAATACCCCTCGGGCAAATTCAAATCCGTGTTCAGTCGTTGTTTGATTTCGGCCACGGCGCTCGACAAATCCCGTCCTTGGGTATTGCAACGAATGACGATTCGCCGCCGAGCGTTCTCGCGGTTGACCGCATTCGGGCCGGCGCCAACTTCCACATCCGCGATATCGATCAGTTCAATCTGGCCGCGACCGCCCGGCAAATCGATTCGCAACCGCCCCAGATTGGCGTAATCCGTGCGATAGGCCTCTTCCAATCGAATCAACAAATCGAAACGCCGCTGGCCATCGAGAACCTGCGATACCACCTCGCCCTGCAAAGCTGTTTGTAGAATTTGTGCCACATCGGCTCGAGTTAATCCGTGAAAGGCCAGATCATCAGCACGCAAGCGGATGTGAAGTTCATCTGTCTGTTTGATGGGTTCGATTACTGGAGGAGTGACACCCTCAATTGATTGAAGGCTTTTGCTGGCACGATTAGCGTATTCTTGTAGTTTGTCGAGATCGTCGCCAAAAATCTTGATGGCGATTTGAGCGTACACGCCGGATACCATGTGACTGATCAGGTGAGCCAGTGGTTGCTCTACTTCCAGATCGACACCGGGCACTTCTTCCCTGAGTTCATCCAGCAGCTTCTTGATCACATCGGCGCGTCGCAGGTGAATGTTCGGGTTAATACTCAGAATGTATTCACTGGCATTGACCGGCATGGCGTGTTCGTCCATCGTGGCACGACCCGTTCGTCGGACGAAATATAAGATAACTCCATCGGGATTGTTCGGACTCTTTTGGAACGAGCGAAATTTGGCGTCGATAATGCTCGAAACCTGGTTGGAGGCATTGAGAGACGAGCCGGGCGGCAACGTGACATTGACCTGGACACTGCCTTCATCGAACTCTGGCAGAAAACTGCTGCCCAAGTGGGCAAATTGCCAGCCCGCAATGGCGACCGCAATCCAGGTTGCCAAGAGCAATGGCCCAGGGATGGCCATGCTCAGCCGTATCAGGTGACTTGCAAGCCACTTGAGAACCCTCAAGAG
>JAUXWY010000507.1 GCA_030681235.1 Pirellulaceae bacterium
GGAACTTATTTCGGGACAAATCCTAAGTCCAGTGCAATTCCAGGAAAATTTCCGAGCGAAACGGGCTTCTCGCTTGACACGGCCACGCGAAATGGGCACGATCATAGTGTCCCAGGGGGCGAGACGGCGGCTAAGGGGCGCTTGTCTCTCTATTCGCGATGCTTTGTTGATCTAAGGAGATTGGTTATGCGGTGCAAGTGGTATGGGCGGCTCGTTGTTTTGACGTTCGCGGCCGTTGGGTTGATGGGCTTCGTGCCAGGCACCCATGCAAAAGACGAACTTACAACGGCGGTCGTCGATGACCAAACCAAGCCGGCATTTGACGCGACGCATACCGAAGTCAAACCACTGGTTCCCAAGCACGATGGCAAGACTGGGCAACTGCACACGTTCAAGCTGACTCCCGACGGACACATTGTTGCGGGAGTTACCATCGAGCAAAATTATCTGCAAGTCTATTCGCCCGACCATCAGTTGGTGCGCGAAGTTCCGCTCGAATTTCCCGCGACCGCGATTTCGATCGAACCCAACGGAACCTATCTGATTGGTGGCGGGGGACAAATCGCACGAGTTTCGCCTGCTGGCGAGATCGTAAAAACGAGCCCAGCACCACACTTGGTTGGTCAATCGGCGGAAGACGCCAAGCAGAAAATGATCGACGAATATAAAAAACAGATGGAAGAAACTCGCGTAATTTATAAGCAACAGATCGAACGAATCCAAGAACAGGTCGATCGATTGGTCAAGAAGCAGGAAGAGAAAGTCGACGCGTTTTCGAAGCGTGATCAATCCCGCTTGGATTCGTTGAAAGAACAGTTGTCGCAGTACGAGATGATCGTCGAACAACAGTTTTCGGCTGAAATCAACGAAGAGAGCCTGAAGTACATGTTGGAAAGTCAAACGCGAATCCCCGCGTTGGCCACCTCGGGTGATGATGTGTTTGTGGCGGTTTCAACGGGCCGAGGCTACGCGATTTGGCGGGTCGACACGAACTTTGAGAACGCCACCAAAGTCATCGAAGACTTGTCCGGTTGTTGTGGCCAGTTCGATTTTTATGCGGCCGCCGGTCAATTGTTCCTGGCCGAGAACACGAAATTCCAAGTCAGCATCTACGATCGGGACGGCAAACATCTGAGCGGGTTCGGTGAACGAGCCGGGACCAGTGAAGCGGGCTTCGGCAGCTGCTGCAATCCAATGAACGTGATCTGCACTTCATCCGGCGATATCCTCACCGCCGAGTCCAGCATTGGAAAAATCAAGCGATTCAACCAAGCCGGCGAACTGGTCAGCGTGGTCGGAAAGGCTCGGATTGGCGGCGGTTGCAAACACGTCGCATTGGGCTTCGATGAATCGCGGAACCGCTACTATGTTCAATACCAAGACAAGAACTCGATTTGTGTGCTGATGCCGCATGCCGAAGCGGAAGTCGCGATGGCGGAAGCCAATAAGGCTCGCCAAGTCGCCGTGATTGAAACGGCGAAGTTGGCAGGTCGGTGGGAGCGAGCGAACGTCGAAGATAAAAAGGCTCCGAAAGCTGAAGCCGAACAACGAGGAGTGATTATCGGCAACTCCGGTGAGCAGTTCTCGATGGAAGAGTACATGGCTGCTCGAATTGATTTCCAATTCCTAACGTTTGATGCGACCAAGAAAAAACTTCAATGCGAGTATGCCGCTCCCACGGAAGGAAATAAAGGGATTGCAGCCCAATTTTTTGGCGGTGGCGAAACCGGGGAACGCAGCCCGGTCGCTTACACAACGGTGCCACAAGGCCTGACAGATGGGCAAATTCAAATGGACTTGGAAGATGAATATGGCTTGATCGCTTTCGAGGTGCTGGCGAAGCTTGAAGGAGATTCATTGACGGTGACATTTGTCGATACGTACTCGCCCAATTTGAAGCCGATGAAATTCAAACGCGTTGTATCCAACACCTCGACTTCGGCGGGAGAATAAGTAATGAGCGGAAAATTCTTGAGAAATGGGCTGTGCGCTCTGCTGGGGCTGTTAGCCTGCACTGATCGCAGTGTGTTGGCCGAGGTGCCTCAGCCTACGGTCGCCGACGAACCTTTGGTCGTCGTGGTCATGGACCCGTTGAGCGATAAGTTGGCATGCGATTGTGTCGCCGGCTTTGCTCAACGGAAATACGAGTTGCTGGGCCAGCATTTGCAACGCCGTTTGGGGCGCAAGGTCGAAGTCTACTGGGGCGATTCAATCGAGCTCGCGCTGAAGGACGAAAACGCCAAACGAAAAACTCCGCTGGTCGCGGATATGGTGATCGGCAAACATTCGGTCGTGCTCGCGGAGGCAAAAGCCAAGAAGCTGGGGCTGGAACCAAGTGCTCAGTTGACGGGTCTAGATGGCGCGACGACACAAACGGGCATGGTCGTGGTTCGCACTTCGGACCCGGCACTTTTGGTCGATGATCTGGCCGGTTATCGAATTATTTTTGGACCTGCCAATTGCGATGAAAAAAATGCGGCTCCGCGACAATTGCTAGCCGACGCTGAAATTGAGTTGCCGACCGAATTGGAAGTTGCCAGTGCCTGCAGTGTGGCCGCCCAGCGAATGATCGACTGCCCCAAGGATGAAAAAGTCGCGGCCATCATTTCGAGTTATGCGGTTCCGTTGCTGGAAGGTTGCGGAACGATTGAAAAAGGTGCCATGCGAGTCATCGGTGAATCGGATCCCGTTCCATTCATCACCGTGTTTCTCCGCGAAGCGACCGAAGAACGGATTCGCCAGCAAATCATGGCGTCTTTGACCGAGGTCGCGAAAGATTCGGCCTTGCTGCGCGGTCTGGAGTCTCGCGACGGATTTGTACCGTTTGGGGCGGAAGCAACAGCGACCGTCGACCCGGATTCCAAATCAGTCGCAGAAAAAAAAACGAAGTAGTCGCGTGGACTGGGTGGCGCGGCGCGGAACGTGATGCACGTGTGCCATGGTTACCCGAGTTGTTGCCGACCGCTCCGATTTTTGATTGGACCTTTGAGTTGCCAGCCGACACGATGGGCGGTGTGGCAGCCACTTCAAAATATGTCGTTTGCGGGACGCGCGATCTGCCGGACCGCAGCGACATCTTTTTTTGTCTGGACGCGGAAACGGGAAAGGAACAATGGCGGTTCCAATATCCCGCAGTCCCGCCTTCTTCCGCCGTCACTCGCGACGGCAAGCTTGATTTCGGCAACACGCCCCGCGCCACACCTCTGATCGTTGGCCAGCGCGTGATCACGCAAGGCGCGTTTGGTGACGTCCATTGCCTGGACTTGGAAACAGGCAAAGTGCAATGGTCTTGGAATCTGATGCGCGACTTTGAAGGGCGTTTGCCCGATTGGGGCTACAGCGGGTCTCCGTTAGCCGTTGGCGAGACCTTGATCGTTCAACCCGGCGGTAGCGATTGCTCGCTTCTGGCCTTGAACATCGCCGATGGAGAACCGATTTGGGAAGCAGCCGGGCGGGGTGCCAGTTACTCGTCGTTTGTCGTCGGTGAGTTCGGCGGAAAGAAGCAAGTCATCGGTTTGGATGCGGAATCACTGGGCGGATGGGATTTGTCTTGTGGTGATCGGCTCTGGGAACTTAAACCCAAACGCAATGGCGAATTCCAGGTGCCGACACCCGTTTGGCTGGGTGATTCGTTGTTGTTGATTGGCGAAAACAACGGAGCCAGGAAGCACCCGTTTTTTCCGTCGGGCGAAATTGATGCAACGCCAATTGCGGAAAACCCACGTTGTATTCCCGACACGCATACTCCGGTGGTCGTCGGGGACTTTGTGGTGGTGATGCACGATTCGTTGTGGGTCTTGCGCAGCGATACGTTGGCGAAACATCAGCTGTTGGATCATGATGACTTGTCGCATTACGGTAGCTTGATCACCGATGGAACCAGCCGTGTGTTGGCGCTGACCGACAACGGAAAACTGGTGTTGTTCGAATTGACTGGTGGAAAACTGCAACATCGCAGCACCTTGGCCCTGACGACAGCTCGAGCGGTTCAAGCCTACTCGCACCCCGCCATCGTCGGCGACCGCTTCTACGCCATCGTTGAAGGAAAACTACACGCGATGACATTGCAATAACGACCCCTGCTGTTCGTTCCGACCGCCCGCGAATTGGAATCAAGCGATTCAAAACGATTTGGTTCGAAAGAGGAAGCATGAACAAAAAAACGCAATACGTCCTCCGCCTCGTCCGGCGGCTGCTTGTTTTCTACGCCGTTTTTTGTCTGATCATTTTCCTGATTCAACGATCATTACTGTACTTTCCTTCCCACGAAGAACCTGTGAGTGAATTGACACCTTGGCTAGATCAAGGAAACCTGGTCGGCTACTGTCGCGAAGTGTCGCAACCGCAGACCGTGTGGTTGATGTTGCACGGGAATGCGGGGCAAGCGTCCGATCGCGACTATGTGCTCGATCGTCTTCCCACGTCGGATTCGCTCTACGTCATGGAGTACCCGGGCTATGGCCAGCGACCTGGGTCACCCAGTCGCGTCTCCTTCGACCAAGCCGCACTAGAAGCCTACGAACTGTTGGCAAAACGGTTTCCATCCACGCCGCTATGTGTGCTTGGTGAATCGATTGGCAGTGGCCCAGCATCCGGGTTGGCCAACGCGCTGCGGCCGCCGGACAAAATCGTGCTGGTTGTTCCGTATGATCAACTAAGTGCCGTTGCGGGACGAAGATTTTTCTTCTTGCCGGTACGTTGGATGCTACTTGATAACTGGGACAACATTCGAGCGCTTCAAGACTACCGCGGCCCGGTCGATATCTTTGCGGCTCGCGACGATACCCTCATTCCCTGCACCCACGCCAAGAATCTGGCCGAACACGTCCCCCAGTCCAACTACCAAGAAGTGCCATGCGGACACAACGGATGGTCGAGAATGAGGCAGGTCCAGATCCGTCACGAACCTGAGACCAATCGCTAACGCAACGCCAATACTTCAGCCAATGTTCTGTTGCTCCAGAACCTCGAACCCCGGCGCGGCGAAGGGACTCAGGACGATCTCGTCTTCGCCGCGCCGTTGGAAATAGGCAACAATCGAACGACTAGGAATTCGGGCCGTTGTCAAAACCGGCCAACGCTCATTGAGAGCGAAATCGATCGCCACTTGTTTGTTGAGCGTCCAGCATGAACCTGAGTGAACAATTTGCAGTAGCGATTTTCCAAGTCCCCTGCTTGGAACCAAGCGGTTTTTTGGGGAAGATTGGGGATTCGATCTATGGCGTCCAATCCGAATGGTAGATCAATGATATCAGTCTTGATATAACAGGTGGAAGTGTATTGACATCCCGAAACGAAATCATGTCGTCCACAAAGGAGATTGAATGACAAAAGTCAAGCAGTTTATCGTTCAAAATTTTCGGCAGTTTGAGAAAGCGGTGCCCGTTGAACTCGAACCCGTTACGATCCTTGTTGGCGCCAACAACAGTGGGAAAACGGCTATCTTGCAGGGAATGGCATTGTTTCAATATTGCCTCGAGAAATGCATGACTCGAAACGGCACTAATGGACGCCCAGCGAAATGGGCTCTAAAAAAAACTGAAAACGTGCAACCTAATGAATTCGGTCCCTTACCGGTCGCGACGCCGACAGATTTATGGCCTCAGGGAAAGGCCAAGGAGGCCATACGTCTCAAGTCTGATTTCGGCGATGGCAAATCGATTCAATTGGAAATCAAGCTGCAATACAACTTGTTCAACATTCGTCCAACCGTTGAAGGTTTTGATGCAGATGAACTTAATGACCTATTATCAAAATTTGCAATTCGACTAATCCCAATTTTCTCTGGACTCACACCTAAGGAGGAGTTTCTTGTCTTGCCGGCACGGCAAGAAAGGCAACAAGCACAGAGATATGGAGAAATCGTTCGGAATCTGCTGTTTTCGCTAAAGAAAGATGCCCCTGAACGTTTCGAGCTTCTGCGAGAACTACTAGTCGGGATTTATCCCGACGCAGTCGTTGATGTTATTTACGATGAGGAGATTGCTAAACGTTTAACTTCGGCCAGAATCGAGTCTCTCTATCATGATCAAATTTTGGCCAAGGACTTGGACCTAATCGTTGCCGGCTCTGGTTTGCATCAGGTGATTCAGATTCTCGCGGGAATGTTGCAACCGGGAATCTCGCTGGTGTTGCTTGATGAACCTGATGCCCATCTTCACGCCCGGCTCCAGGGTGCACTGATGCGAACCCTGATTCGCTTGGCCGACGAGCAGAACTTGCAGTTTGTAATTGCCACACACTCGCCACAGCTTTTGCGCACCGCTCCCGAAGGCTCGATCCGTGTCTGCCGAAATCGAACCGTCGCCAAGTTTGCCCCTGGTCCAAGTCAATTGGAACTGCTTGATCATTTGGGCGTATTGGATCGCATGGAACTTGTTCCACTGATTCAGTCCAAACGGGTTGTGTTCGTCGAGAATCGAGAAGATCGAAAACTGATCGAATTCTTCATCCGAAAGAGATTCACTCCAAAAAGGGCGGAGGATGTATTACGAAATCTCACCTTTCTTTATACCTACCAAGAGCCAATATCAGCAAATGTTCTTGACAAAGCGAGACAAGTTAATGACTTACTCAAGGATGACGCTTTAGTCGCAATCACGGGCAAATCCCCAGTCGCATTTTTTTCGGTAGGTGACCGCGATTACCGCACAGACAACGAAATCGCTACGGAAGAACGAGAATTGCGGAAGAAATCGAAGCAACAGGGCTTCAATTTTAATTTTGATATTCGCATCTGGAGACGAACCGAAATCGAGAACTACCTGCTTGACGTTGACGCGATGTGTTCGGCTGTAGCGTCTGATATCTCCAATGAGGAAAAACGGCAGCGTTGGGTACAGTTCGAACCACAATTTCGCGAGTTTGTACAACAGCAGATTATGGGTCAGCGCGATAAGATCACCGAGCGGTTAGCTAATCGCCTACAGGATCGAGATCGACGGCAAGGCCTCCAAGCCGTCATGGAAAAATCAAGAGGAATCCTGAATCAATCCTGGGGCGATGGTTCAGCTTGGTGCGATGCCAAGATCGTTATATCGAGTGTTCGCAAGCATCTGCAAGACAATGGTTTTTCTCCGCAATCTCTTTCGCACCCAAAAATCATAAATTCGATGCGAGACATTCCGGATGATGTCATCAAGCTTGTAGGAAAGCTGGCCTCTTTCAGCACAACCACCGAGAAACCAAAAAAGACGAACAAGCCTGCTCGACGGAACAAAGACAAACAATGACCGATTTTTCCCGATTGATCGAACATGCGTTACCGTTGAAGCACTCCAACTTCACAACGACGTTTATCCACGTGAAATCCGTCTCGATTTCGTTTCTTCTGTTATTCGTCGTTTCCTGCGTTCTGGGGCAAGAGTCCGCAACCGATACGTCGGCGTTGGAAGCATCAAGTCAACTCTTGGTCGCAGGTTCTGTCGTTGACACGTCCGGTCGGCCGGTTTCGGGCGCCCGAGTCGTGATTCGACGGAAGGATCACAGATATCATTTTGAGGACTATTTGTATTATGGCGAAAAATACTCCGAGTTCGACCAGAACTTCGGCGAAGGCTTGACGGATCGAGCCGGCAAATTTCGCTTGGCACTCAAAGAACCCCCGCCTGCTTTTCCATTAACGGTTGTTGCCCATCGAGTTGGTCACGCGCCCAGTTCAGCGTCTTATTCAGGCCAAAACGAAGTTCGGATTCAACTGGGTGCGGGCGCCACCATTCGAGGCTCGATTGTGGACGAGGACGAAAACCCTGTCACATCGGCTCGCGTCAGGTTGGCTTCATGGTTCAACTACAAAAATAACCAGACCGCCTTGGCACGCCAGCATTCGGGCGTCGAGTTTGAAGGTCATTTGGTTGGCGAAACCATTCGAGTTGAGACTCGTAGTTCTGGAGATGGCACGTTCCGGCTCAACGATTTGCCTCACGATCGTTGGTTGGTCCTGGTGATCGAGGCCGACGGGTTTCTTCCCAAGTGCGTGGTGGCCGATACCGGAAACGATCCGGCACTCGAGTCGGCTGGTGATGCACTGCGTTTTTTTGATGACGGTACGATTCGATTAAAACGGGCGACTCGAGTTGAATTCGCAGTCGTTGCACAGGAGACGCAACAGCCGATTCGGATTCAGGAAGCTTTCACGGCTTATAAACTGTGGTTGCAGACCTCGGATCCGTTGACCGAACGCGCCAAGAAACTTGAGGTTCGTGGAAATCGGGCGATTTTGTCGGTCCTCCCACCACGTGAAAATCGTTTTTGGTTGATTCCGGACCCAAGCAGCGGATACATGGCCGCCATGCTGGATGTGGATGGAGCCGATACGACGGAAGGTCATCGACGAATCGATGTCGAAGTTCAGCGTGGGGCACGTGTTGTCGGACGAGTCGTGGACGAACAAACCAACAAACCGATCGAAGGAGTCGCCATTCACTACGAGCCCGAATCGATGGCCGAGTTGCTGGAATCTGGAGCAAGCGTGCCGTCCGTGAGGTCGGACAAAAACGGTGAATTTGCGATGAACGTTCCCCCGATTGAAGGTTGGCTGCGGCAAATCGGACGAGTCGATGGATATCGCTCGGTGTATCTTGACTACAACCAAGACATTCGTCGGGTCGCTCCCGCACACAAAATTTCGCCAACGCTAGAGGCAGAGACTCGCGTTGAATTCCGGCTGAGACTTGCGAATCGGGTTACGGGGCAAGTCGTCGATTCTCAAGGCCGCCCAGTCGCCCACGCTCGATTTGCGGCTCGCGAAAGAGTGACTCAAAGTGGCTATGGGGATATCCTGGGAACTGCCGATTCACACGGTCGGTTCGAACTACGGAACATTTTTGCCGAAATGCTCCTCGAGACTCCAGCGGGCGAGACTCCCGGCTCCAATCAACCTACAAGCGAGACGATCTACTTCTGGTCGCAAGATCGACAACTCACAGCGACGGTGAAGGTTCCGTATCCAACAGAATCTCAACCGGACTTGGATCTGAAGATCGTGCTTGTGCCCGCGTCTTCAATCAGAGGGCGCATGGTCGACTTGCATACCAGTGAGGGGGTTAGTGCCGTACAAGTCGGAGTGAAGTTCTTGGCTGGCCCAAGCTCGGGAGCCTTTGCGTCGTTTGCAACACAATCCGATTTAGACGGGTATTTTACAATCAAACCGATCTTCGCCGACTCGGAGTTCAAATTGGCGTTTCAAGGTGAATACATTGGGTACAAAGCGCCCGAGAATGCGACGATGACCGTCCCCGCTGGAACAGAATACTCGATTGGCGAGATTCCGCTGTTCGTCTATCGCGACCTGGAACAACTGTTGGAAGTCCCCGACATCTCGAAACAAACGACCATGGAGGCCGTTGGGACTTTGCAAACGGCTTTGGAGCGAGTGCGGGCGAGAATCTTGGAGGTGCAGGAATGGCAAAGTGGTCAAAGTTCGACGGACTCAATTTCAATCGCCGAGATGACAACCGCTGAAAGGTTCGGTGAAGCATTCTTGAGACTTAGCGAGCGCACCAGTGATTCAGATATGGCCTTTAAGGTCTTGGTCGACTATTTGACGAACATTGATTCGGATTGGGCCCCTTCATTCTACGCGGGCCGAGCCAAAAAAGCGTTGTTGGATCGGTTTTTGGATCGCGGAGAAATTTTGGAAATCTTGCCACGTGTCTTATCGAACCACGATATCGCTTATTGGCGCCACGTCTACGATCATGCAAATAGTGAGCCCGTTAAAGCCCTGGCATGCCGCTACTTGATCGACGACTCACTTAGCAACTTGCCGTTCATGGCCACTTGGGAAGGTTTCTCGGACAAACAATTCCTTAACAAGCTGGTCGAAGCAAAAAAGCTCTGGAGATATGCGTCTAGTGAAGTGGACAACGCATCATCGGCCCGCGAATCGCTCAAACATTCGACAGACAATCGCTTGCGTCAGACCCTACGACAGCTCCAAAATATGGGTGCTCCCAATCCCACCCGCATCGACAAACTCCGCCAAGCAATCGAGGAACAACTTTCCAACGACTCCTCATCAGGGGGCGAGCAATGATCAACAAACGGAGTTTGCTACTTTCATCTGACGTCGTTTAAGCAACTGAATCTACTTTCCGTCCACCATTTACCGTTCAACATCCAACTTTGAAAGGAAGTCTTTCAGTTGTGCTTCTAACGCAGGAACTTGGGTCGTCAGTTCGTATACGCGATCGGAAACTTGTTGCTTTTCTTCAAACGTTGTTTTCAGTTGCTCGATCAGGGGCGCGATCAGCGTTTCGTCAAATTTCAGCAATTCGATGTCGCGCCGAATGTCGTTTAGCTGCACATTGACCAGTTCCCTACGAGCGGTCGCTTTCGTAAGCTCGGTTTTTGCTTCATTGACTTTGGACTTGAGTGCAAGCCATTGGTTAAGAGTGTCACGAGTGGACTCGTCGATCTGCAATTCGTTGTTTCCCAAATAGCCTTGCACTTGGATGGCTGTCATGTTTTCCAAGCTTCTGGGAGTGGTCGTCATGCCGGTGACAGAGAACTCAACCAACTCGGACTGATTGCCGGCAACATTGATCTCTAAAACCGCAGTACCGTTGTCTTCATTTAATGATTGGGGCGGTGGTAAAATCGTCGGCGATTCAAGGTCGCTCCAAGCCGGTAACTTCAAAGTGACCTGAACAAGCCGTGGCAACGAATCTGAATTCGTCACCGTAAGACGGTTATTGAACTTGCGTTGTGATCGAGTTTCGACAATCGCACCTTCCATCGAAACGCCGAGCAATTGTTCGGGTGCAAACGGTTGACGCAATTTTGCAGACAAAGAACGTTCTTCAGCGTATGCCAAAGTCTGAGACGCGCCGACATCCAATCGATTCAAAATCATATCTCCGAAGAACTCGCCATCGCGCTGGAGCGTGACAGGTCCACCGAGAATTGGAAGTTGACTTTGATTCGTGATTTCGATCACTTGTCGTGAATCCGACGAGTCTTGATCAGCGATCAAATCAATCGTCGAGAAAAAGCGACAAGGCAGTTCGGCCTTCATGATGGGAATCGCCGCGCTTTCGCCGCCGTTCAGTGTCACCGGCGCATGGACGCGATAACGAACTTCCGAGGTCCACCGTTCCGAATCGGCTGTGGCATTAGATTGAGCTTGACGCATGAAATCGCGCAAGTTCTCCCGAGTCGGTGTGGGCGTTCTCGAACTATCGCCCATGGATCCTCCCATTCCCGTAGGTCCCATGCCCCAACCACCCATGCCACCACCCATGCCACCACTCATGCCGCCCCCACTCATGCCTCCCATGCCGCCGGAGTAGTAGCCATCACCCATCATTCCCATTCCACCTTCTTGACCAGCGAGACTGCGTCGAAGCGTCGCCGCCAGCCATGGACTACTGATCGATAGCCCGCTGGGCAAATCAAAAACTTCCAAACCATAACCGGGTCGTGTGACCATCAAAGGAGCAAACAAGCTGACGGAAAAAACATGGGGACGGCCGGTCCGCAATTCCAAATCGACATCTTCCCAATCTTGACCGGTTGAATTGTCGATGTGAGCCCAGCCTTGTAGCGTTCCGGTAGTTTCATCAACGTTCAAACGATAAGTCATCCGCCACAATGTGGAATCTACCAAATAGCCGAAACCGATCCGCCGCTGACCCTGACCAGCGACGATCAACTGAAGTTCCCGCATCTCTTCGCTCGAACCACTTTCGGCCAACCCCATTAGACTTAGCTTCATCTTCTTCTGAATCATCGGCGAAGCAAATCGAATTCCATCCAACGTGGCGAGATTGTACGATTTCAGCTGATCGTTGACCCAGACGACCAAGGTCTCGACCGCCTCTCCATCGCTAACTCGGTTTTCGACACCCCAAATCACACCGCGAATCTCACCGCCCGCTTGTTCCATGACAATTTCTTGGCCGCGATGTAGTTGCAGCAATTGCGCCAACGTCACCGGCGATTGGAATTCGCGAGCTGCCAATTCGGCCAACGAAGGTGCCGAACGATATTGGATGGATTTCAACGCACCACCGGCCTCGTCACGGAAGACAAAACTCTTCAGCAAGTCATCCACTTTTTCGTTTGGCACGCGAAACTTCAGACGAGCGTTGCCATCAACCGAGCCGAAATGCAGGACCTCGCTCACCCCGATGTTGTACATGACCAGACGTCGCACCGGCACCATTTCTGACTCGGTCCAAGCCTCGAGGGGCTCGACATTCGATTGCAACGGGACCGCTTCAACGGTTCGTGCCACGGACTCTTGTTGACCCCACGCATCCAGTCGCGAAAATCCGCTTCCCGAAATGGCCAATAAAAGAACAAAAAATAATCGTACGCCAAGAATTTGCCAAAGCATGGATGGTTCCTTTAAGAACGGAAAAGGGCCGAACGCGATCGGTCCAACCACAAACTGTGGTGGGTTGAAAAAACGCCAGTAGATGCATGTACGGCACTAGAAGAAAACCACCCCTGGTTTTCAGATACATTAGTCCGCTCCATCAAGCCTGTCAATCAAGTCGAGTCCAAAAAAACAAATTGTATTGGACGAGAAGACAACTCGAGCTAGAATAGCCAGACCAGGGTTAGGCACCATTTGGCTATCTTCGGACTATCGGGTTTGCCCAGCAAGCAAATGTCCGGTTGTTGGGAGTATGGCCGAGGACAGATCTCTTCTTGACGACGAACATTTTTTTTCACTGCGGCGGACGCGTCCTTGGTTGTCTGATCACGGGGACACTGCTGGCTGCAATACTCCTCGATTCAGACGCGAACACCTGGGCTCAAAGTCGTCCCATTGCTTTACCAACGCAGTCCCGAGACTCGAATCATCCATTCCCACCACCGCAAACGGGTACGTTTCGTAGTGTCGGCATCGCGCCAAAGATTCGCTATTCAGTGCCCGAAGCGACCATGAATGTTTGGCGTCGTTTGGCGCGCGTTTTACCGCCCGAGTATTCTGAATTCAACGACGTGGCCAAATCGCTAGAGAGTATTTCCCGATACACGCAGCTTCCCGTCGAATTTCATGTCTCGCGTGAGACACTGGATAATATCGACTCGTTCTATTGTTGTGACGGTGGATCCGACACTTGGTTTATCAGACTGCGTGAAGAACTCGCGAAAAAAGATCTTGAATTACACGTAACGCCACTTGGTTTGCTCGTGCGACCCGCCCCAGAGTACCTGGAATCGGAAACGGACGATACAGATTCACCATCCAAAGTCAAAGTGATCTATGAAATCACGGAACTGTCCGTCCGTTCCGAAGACTTGTCGCCTATGATCTACAATGTAGTAAACCCCTCAAATTGGGACGAGAACGGGGGCGAGGGAGAATGTAAAATTGTAACCACCCGAGATGGTCGTTACCTGGTTGTCTTCCAATCGGAAGACATCCAAGCGAACGTGTTGACGTTTCTTGAAGCATTGGCAGCGATAAGTGTGGATCCATTGAGCCTCCACCATCGAGGAAGCAACGGTTCCGGCATCCGAGGTGGATTGATCCGCTGCGCGATGCAACCCACAACGCAAGCGATGGTGTCATTGCTGGAATCAAAAACACCAAGTCCACTCCGCCGGCAATTGCTCTTGCCAGAACTCGTTGAATTCTTGAAGTCTCGCGGCCTGGCAGTTCATCACGATTTATTAAATGCCGCTGATTTTCAATTAGCCAAGACGAAGCGAGTCGATCTGCGTCAAGATCTAGGTAATTTCTACAACGATCTGAGTCATGCACTATCTAGAACTGGTTTGGTGATGTGTGTTAGCAAAGATCGAATTGAATTTTTGAATCCAAACAATGGGTATGAGCGAGACTTCGAATGGATGCTTTACGATTCGACCACGTTGCAGATCTCGCACGAATCCTTGAGTCAATTGCTGATGATATCGGTATCCCCTTACGACTGGGAGGACAATGGTGGGGATGGGACTCTGGTCGTGGCCAAAGTGGGCAACCGGCAAGTGGTCGCCGTTAGGCAATCGCCACAGATTCAGTGGCAGGTTCGGCGTTTTCTCGAGCGATTGGGGGATTTCGTCGTTGCGTCACGTCCGGTGGATGGTTGGGTTTCCGGTTCGACGCCGATCGCGCTCCCTACCGTTCGAATGCCTCATTTGGGAATTTCGCAAGTGGTTTCCCTACCGCAACCAACGGAAGGAGTTGCAAAGCAACCCGATACGCTCACCGCAGAATCATGGCCAGTCCACGAATTGCAAGTTGATTTCTGGCCCGAATCCAAAGATCCTGAACAATTTGAGCAATACCCAATTTTTTACGACATCACGTCCCTAGATGCCGACCATGAAGTGGTTTACGAAATGCTGTACCAGTTGGTCGATCCCGATCACTGGGAAGAAAACGGAGGGCGCTCGACTAGTGTCATTGAACAGTTTGGATCGAAAAGAATCTTGGTCATTCGCACGACTGCCCCGCACCACGACGCCATTGCCCGCTTCTTTGAGCGATTGTCACAAGCACTCGGCATACCACCGCTTCGTTCGAACTGGAACTTCGAATGGGTGCCCGCACAGGTTCGGGCGTCGGAACAGAACGCTGGACCACACGCCAAGGAAGTCGAGTTTTACGAACTGCGGGGCTCGAACGTGGATCACGAATTTTTTCGCCAGACTGTGATGGAGAACATCGCACCCGACACGTGGAGCGAAAACGGTGGCGACTATGAACTAGTGCTCGCCCGAATCAATCAACGCCAATTCCTGGCCGTGCATCAGCAACGGGGCGTCCAACAGGTGATCAAACGCCTCTTGCGTGATCGGCACTGAGTTCTACAGCAACACTTGTCGGATGACATGGCCATGGTCGATTTCTAGGCGTTTGCGTCCGGGGATTTCTAAGCGTCGCGAATCCAAGCCTAGTTGATGCAAGATCGTCGCGTGGATGTCCGTAACGTAATGACGATCCTCCACCGCATGAAAACCAATCTCGTCCGTGGCACCGTGGACCAAACCGCCACGAATGCCACCGCCCGCCATCCAGACACTGAAACCAAAAATGTGATGATCACGCCCGTCCGATCCTTGCGAACCCGGCGTGCGTCCAAATTCAGTCGCAAACACTACCAATGTATTTTCCAGCATTCCGGTGCGCTTCAAGTCCGTCAACAATGCTCCGATTGGTTGATCGACGGCCAATGCATTGCTGGTATGATTGCTCTTCAAGGCCCCGTGCGCGTCCCAAGTGCCGGCTCCGCCCGCTCCATGTTGCACTTGAATGAACCGCACGCCTCGTTCCGCCAATCGCCGCGCCGCTAACATCTGGTGGCCAAAGTCCTGACAATGCGGCAAGTCCAAACCATACAGCAGCCGTGTCTCTGCCGTCTCCTGCGAGAAATCAAAAACCTCCGGGATGGACTGTTGCATGCGAAACGCCAACTCGTACGAGCCGATTCTGGCGGCCAAGGCACGGTCGTCTGGAGTTCGTTCGGCCTGCTGTTGATGGAGATCCCGCAATAACTGGACCCCAATGCTCCGCGCTTCCACAGTCGTCGAATCCGGACGATTGGCAAAATCCAATGGTTGCTTCGGGTCCACACGCAAGGGCACGGCATCATGGGCCGGCCCTAGATAGTGCCCATCACGACGATTCCAGTATTCTCGGTTGCCAATCGAAATATACTGAGGCAAGTTATCGTTCAACGACGCCAAACCGTAATTGACCCACGCACCCAAATTCGGGTAACTCCCATCGTTCATGTGCCGACCCGAGTGAAACTGGGTCTGAGCACCATGGTTGCTGTCGGTGGTCCACATCGAGCGAATCACCGCGATATCGTCGATATTCTTCGCGATCTCTGGAAACCAATCGCTGACTTCGATACCGCTTTGGCCATGTTTCTGAAATCCGATTTGCAACGGGTACAGCTCGTTCCGCTGGTTGCCATTGGCATCGGGGACGAACAGTCGCTCTAAAGCTAATTTTTTGGGATCTTGAACATCCGCGAAAGGCGTGTCTTTGATCGTTTTGCCCGCGTACTTGTTCAACATCGGCTTCGGATCAAAGCTTTCCATGTGACTGACGCCGCCATTCATGAACAACCAAATGACGCGTTTGGCTTTGGCCGGAAAGTGAGGCTGGCCAGTCGGTGGCTGCCAACCGTCCGATCCTAACTCACCGCGCGCGAAGCCATCTTGATGCAACATCGCGGCCGCTGCTACCGCAGCAAATCCAGACAGCGCTTGCCGACGATTCGGATATTGAGAAAAATTCATCATGACCGGGCTCCTAACGGATGGAAACAAAGTCGTTGTGATTGAGTAGAACCCAAACCAAGTTGGCCGCTACATTTTGGTTTGGCTTGGCGGGATCGGTCTCGCCCGATGATTGGGTCCGCCACTCTGCGACCGCCGTTCGACACCGATCCAATTCAGCTGAAGTACAGTCCCGCCCCAGAACCGCCATGAACGCTTGCCGGATCCAAAGTTCATCCAATTCGACCGCTTCCATATTTGGGTCGGACTTCGCCACCGCGGCCAAATCTAAAATTCGAACTGCGATTTGCGGGAGCAATTGATTCGCGAACTCACTATTGGCCAATGCCAAGGCCTGTTGCGGGACCACACTTTGCTCGCGGCGATAACATTCCATGACCGATGCTTCATCAAACGACGTCAAGAAGACGTTGCGATCGTTGTTCGAATGGAAGAAATACAAACTACGGCGCCGCGAGTTCGCTTGCTGGTCCGAAGGAATCGGCGGGCCACCCAACGAATCGTCCAATTGCCCGGCCAGCTCCAACAGCGAGTCCCGCACGACTTGCGATTCCATTCTACCGATGGGTCGTCGCCAATAGAGTTGATTGTCCGGATCGACCTTGGCGCCTTCCGCTGTGAGTTCTGAATCGGCGGTCGCGGCCATCTGGTACGTGGCGGATTGAACGATCAAGCGATGAAGATGCTTCATGCTCCAACCACTTTCGATCAGTTCAATGGCCAACCAATCCAAAAGTTCGGGATGGGTGGGCGGCGTGCCGTTTCGTCCAAAGTCAAAGACCGTTGGGACCAACGGTTGACCGAAGTGGCGATTCCAAATGTGATTGACGGCGACCCGAGCCGTGAGCGGATTCCGAGGATCGACCACCCAATTTGCCAAGGCCGTTCGCCGCCCGGTGCTGGTCGCAGGAAACTCGACCGGCGGATCGTCTTGGCCCGAGAAAAGAAACCGAGTTGTCGACCACTTTGAGCCAACCAAGGGTGTAAACGTTGTGGCGGGTTCGTTCAGCTTCTGTTCCGCAGATTGAATTCGATCCGCCGCTTGCTGACGCTGTTGCTTGAGTTCATCGCTGGGGCTATGGGCGTTGTGTTGGCGAAGATCGACTTCCAGCAAGCCGAGCCGAGCCGCTTCCAATTCGGCCGTGCGTTCGGCTTGGACCGCCGAGGCAATCAACTTCACGCGAACGTCCTCAGTCGCCGAGTCCATCTGTTGGGCGGCAGAACCGCGTTGCTGAATGCTCTCCACTGCGGCGGCCGCCGTTTGTTGTTTGGCACGAGCGATTCGCAATTCCAAGTCCGCTCGATCAACGAACCATTGGGCACCGGCCAGTGTATTGGGATCCGGCTGCTGGTTTTGACTCTCCCGAAGCGCTACATGCGAGGGCAGTGTTGTCAGCTGAACTCGTTCGATGGTCGCCAACGCATCAAACGTCGTGAACTGAAGAAATCCCGCGCGGCGGGCCAATGGCGTGCGCCAAATCAGAACCAACTCTTGGTCCAAGAAAACATTGACCAAAGTGTCGCGAACTTGGAGTCGAAGTTCGTAGCTGCGATCCAACTCGATGGGTTTGGAGATGGCCGCTTCACTCGGATAGGTCCACTGGGTCCCTTGCCGGTACGACGCTTGAACTTTTGGACCGCCGGCGTACGCGCTGACGTAAATACTTTGTGCCGAGTCGTGTTCCGACGCAGCTCCCAGCGGATCGGCTTGCGATTCATCGAACGAGATCCCGACGCTCCGCCATTGACTGCCTCCACGAATCCGAAAACGCAGCGTTGCCTCGAAATCCTGTGGTAACTCACCCCGCCAGCGGAGTGCCGCTTGTTGCGGCCCGTCTTGGTTTTGCAGCAAGGCGTGGGGTTGATGTTGCCATTGTCCTCCCAGAAATTGCCAACGATCGGAATTCAAGTCGGCAAAATGGTCATCAATCAAAACGACTGCACTTTCCGGCGCGGGAGCTTCGCTGTTTTGGCCGGAAGAGTTTTCTTTCGTCGCTTCCAGTTTGGCCGTCAACGCCGACAGACGTTCCTTCGCGTCGATTGCGGCTTGTTCGGCCTTGGGCACGTCCGCAACGGCTTGAGCCAACGTTTGTCGAGCATCCCGCAAATGGTTTTCCATGACCCACGGCTGGCGGTCCGGTTGCCAGGCGGCTGGGGGCAATGAAACCTGCTGAATTTGCAGTTCCTCCCAGGTTAGGAACTCCGGCAAACCGGGAGCGATGACTTGGGTTGAATCCGGTTGCTTCTCGTCGCCGCGGATCAAGCGGTACGTGGGGACATCCAACAAGGCGTCAAACACTCGCGGCACGCCATCGATGGCCAATCGAGACTCGCCGGGGACCATGTCGTTGCGAACGTGATAGGGTTCGAAGAAAGCTCGCAAACGGTAGTAGTCCGTATGCAGGATGGGGTCGTACTTGTGATCGTGACACTTGGCGCAGTTGGTGGTTAGGCCCAACATCCCTTTGCCGAAATGTTCGACGGTTTCCTCCATCCAGGGATGTCGATTGAAGAGATAATAGTTCCGGGCCAAGTATCCAGTGGCTCGCAGGTCGTCTTGGTCCAGCGGAGTCAATTCGTCCGCGGCCAACATCAGGCGGAGCATTTCCGCATACGACCGATCGCGATTGACATTATCAACGATCCAATCGCGCCAATGATGCAGATGTTTTTGACTGTTGCGAAGTTCCTCGCCCAGACCCCACCAATCGCTGTACCGCCAAATGTCCATCCAATGCCGAGCCCAACGTTGCCCGTGTCGCGGGTCCCGCAGCAATTGTTCCGTCATCTCGGCGTACCAATCGTCCGCACGGGAATCACGCCGTTGCCACGCGACTTCCGGTTCCGGAGGTAGTCCAACCAAATCCAAATGCAATCGTCGCAGTAGGATCGAGGGCTCCGCTGGAGGAGCGGGCGTCAATCCGTTTGCCTCCTGTCGCTGAGCGATGAACGCATCGATTGGGTTGCGAACCCATTGGTGGTTCGCAACGGCCGGAACCGGCGGACGAACGATGGGTTGGAACGCCCAGTGCTCGCCGGGGTCGGGCTCGGGTTGTTCATCAGCCGGCCGACTCGCGCCGGTCTCGATCCAGCGCCGAAGGATCGCAACCTCGTCGGACGAGAACGCTTCGCCTTCATGTTCGGGCGGCATCCGAGCGGAAATGTCCTCCGACGCGACCCGTTGGAGCATCAAGCTGTCCTCCGGCGATCCCGCGACGAATGCGGGGCCCGAGCTGCCACCCTTCTCGAGCAATTCGACCGTGTCCAATCGCAGGTCGGCTTCTTGCTTCAGAGCCCCGTGGCAGGCGTAACAGCGCACCTTCAGGAGCGGCTTCACCTGAGTCAGATACAGGGATTCGTCAGCCACGCCGGCCGACAAAGAAATTGGAGCAGCGATCCAACAAAGACCTAAACAAACGGCGATCTTGATTGGCGGGAGGTTCATGGAAGTACCGGCGGGATAATGCGAAGCGACCAATCGGAAGCCATTCCGCGTTATGTGATGGGCCATCGTCAGCCCAAGTCCACGCCAATAGTCTAGCAGAAACCATGTCAACGTGCACACTTGAGTTGATTCGGGGCTTTAGAAACGGAAACGGAAATCAACGCGGCCGATACTCGTGGCGAGTATCGCTACAGTATCCCGTAGCAAACCAATGCAGCAGTAGCTAAAATCCCGCCGATCGTAAGGGTGAGACTGGACTATTTCAGAGGTTTTCTTGTCAGAAGGATCGGGACTATGGGTTGGATCAAAGAATTTCGCGAATTTGCGATGCGTGGCAATGTGATGGACATGGCCGTGGGCGTTGTGATCGGTACGGCGTTTACGAAGATTGTCAATTCTTTGGTGGCAAACATCGTGATGCCGCCGCTCAATTTATTGACCGCCAACGCGAACGTCAATTTTAACGAATTGAAATTGACGTACCCAACTCCAGCTCCGGAACTCAATCCGGATGGGACCATGAAGTTGGTCGATGGTGCCCCCGTCATGGCGATGCGTGACTACGTGATCTTGAACTATGGCCCGTTTTTGCAAGCGATTGTTGATTTCCTATTGATCGCGATTGCCGTTTTTGTGGTCGTAAAGATGATCAATTCGGCCAAGGCTCGGTTTGATAAACCAGTGGCGGCGGAAGCCAGCAAGACTCCGGAAGACATTCAACTGCTTCGCGAAATCCGCGACGCACTGCAAAAGCGATAGGCTTATCGCTCCTGTAGCCGACTTTAGGGCTCGTCCAGTTCAGAATCCTGGCTTTTGTCCCGGTACATCGACGTTTTAGCGAGCGCTGGTGTACCGGCGTCAGCCGGCTTCAGCCGGCTTCAGCCGGTGGGTGCTGTGAAAAAGCTTTTATCAGCTACCGGCCGGCTGAAGCCGGTACACCAGCGCTCGCTAAACCGCATTGGTTGCAAATTCCGAGATTCGGCTCAGGCGGATGCTCTCGCGATCCGGCAACGGGTTTTGGAAAAACTTCTTTGGCGATCAGCCGATGCTAATCGTGTTCTTACGAAGCGGCTTTCCGGCAAAGCACGTAAATGCTGGGGGCAGCGAACCAGCAAGTGGTTGGATTTGTGACCAACGGCAGCAAGGCCGACAAGCGGCTGGCCGAGTATTTGAATTCGATGTATTGTCGAGTCAACCAATCTCGTTCAACGAAATGCAGTTCGAGAAGTCCGTCCAATTCCTTGTGACTAAAACCCGCGTGAGCGCCATATTTGTTTTCAAAGCGGCCGGTCAATCGGTCTTTCCAATCCCGCCAATTGTCGCCGAGTTTATTCGTCAGTGTCGGCTTCCACTCCGATTGCTCATGCGCGCCAATGGAGCTGATCAGACGATGTCGATTGGGTGTGCCAACGAAGAGCCAGCCGCCGGGCTTCAACACTCGATCCAATTCCTTTAGGCTGCCGACGGGGTCGTCGACATGTTCAATGACGTGATGATAAAAGATGGCATCAAACGAATTCGATTCGAACGGCAACTTGCAAACGCTGGCGACTTGGAAACGAACACTTGGTAGCGACTTGAGTTCAGCAGGGACAAAATCCTCGACGTCAACGGCTTCAATTTCCGCGCGCAGTTCCTGACCAACTGCCACTGCTTCATGACCCGCTCCACACCCAGCGATCAACACTCGAGGGTGATCGACCTGTTGCCAACCGCGCTGATACAATTCCCGACAAAAAAAGGCGGCTCCGGCATGACTATCAATCGACGTCTCGAAAGGTACGACGGCGGTGGTTTGGATCACGAGATGTTTCCTTTGGGACATGGACTTCTGGACGGTTCCAGTAAACCATACGACAAAGAAATTCTAGGAATGGGCGAAAACACGTCCTAGGGAGTCTTCGGATTGCATCCGATCACGCGAGAGATTGGTCGTGCCGATTCTGCGGACGGTCTCTCCCATGAAGTCGGGACGAGTAGAGCCCCAGAACCCGACAAGAGTGTCCATGCTTTATTTTCTTTTTGTTTAAATTTAAGGGCCGCTGAAGACCTAATTGGGCTTGAAATTGGATTTTGGCCTGACATAATGGGCGACCCCTCAACGTGAGGGGAATTCATAGTTCATAGGTACAAAGTGTTGCGGAACCGGGTCGAAGTAAAATTCGGCTGAGGTTTTGTTGCTTGGTTTGCTGTCTCGCGCGAGATAGCAAATGAGCCGTGCTCGGTAGTCGCCGAAGCATTGTCGAACGCTTTTTCCCTGCCCTTGTGACTCGGAAGGTTTTGAAAGATGGGTCGGTATACCGGACCAAAAGGACGCATCAACCGCCGAATTGGCGTGATGCTGTTTGAAGACAATGGTGCCGTCAAGGCACTGGACAAGCGTAAGAATCCGCCCGGGATGCACACTCGCACCCGCCGTCCCTCAAATTACGGGATGGGTTTGCGTGAGAAGCAAAAGATCAAATATTATTACGGTATCAGCGAAAAGCAGCTCCGCCGTTACTTCGATATCGCCAAGCACTCGAAGGGTAACACGGGCGAAAGCTTGTTGTTGATGTGCGAACGCCGGTTGGACAATGTCGTCCGGCGCGTTGGTTTGGCCAAGACTCGGCCGCAGGCACGTCAAGGCGTGGCTCACGGTCACTTTACCGTCAACGGTCGCCGAGTGGACGTCCCATCGTTCCAGGTTCGCCCGGGCGACGTCATTATGGTTCGCGGCAACGAGGCATTGCGAAACTACTATCGCGGCAACTTGGTCAACAGCAGCACGCAAGGGCTGGAATGGGCCGGTTTTGACAGCGATACGATGACGATCACTTGTCATGCGAAGCCTGGAGCTTCGGACATCAGTTTGGCCGTGGACGGCAACGTCGTGGTCGAATTCATGTCCCGCTAGTATTCGCCGTTGGCAGCGATTGTTGCGGAGCAAAAACTTGCTTCATCTGCGAGCGCTGGTGAACCCGCTTTTGCCGCCGGGGTGCTGGAAAAAGCCATTCGCAGCTCCCCTCCGGCTAACGCCGGTACACCAGCGCTTGCGAAACGGATTTGTGCCAACCTAGCGGTGTGTTGATTTTCTTGCAGGCAGATGGGCTTTTTAGCTGATCTGCCTTTTTTCGTGCGCGAATTGGAACTTGGGAGTCCAAGATGGCGGACGAAAGCACGAATACGGTCCGGCTCAGGCGTTGGATCCCCACGCCAAGATGGCTGACGGCGACGTGGATTGTTGGTAGAATCCGGTCGTCCGATCATTGCCCGACCGTCCCGGCGGTATTGAACGCGGACGAGATCAACTTTTTTGGAGAGACCAAATGTCATTAGGCTGGATTATTGCAATCGGTGCGGTGGTAGGTTTGGGTGGCATCGCCTTGTTGTTTTTTATGTACGGTGTAGGCGTCTTCAACCAATTGGTGTTGCTGCGAAACCGCGTCGACCTCGCCTTTGCTCAGATTGAAGTTCAGTTGAAGCGTCGGCATGACTTGATTCCGAACTTGGTCGAAATCGCCAAGGGCTACATGGCTCATGAGCGCGACACGTTGGAAGCCGTGATCAAGGCTCGAAATGCGGCCGTCACGGGCTTGCAGGGTGTCTCCGGGAACTTGGGCAATGACGGGGCGATGGCCGCGATGATGACGGCGGAAAAAGGCTTGTCGGGAGCGATGGGACGTTTGTTTGCGTTGGCTGAAGCCTATCCTGATTTGAAGGCCAATCAGAACATGATCCAGCTCACCGAAGAATTGACTTCGACCGAAAACAAGATCAGCTTCGCGCGGCAGGGTTACAATGACTCGGTCACGAGCTACAACACCTACAAACAAACATTCCCTCCGGTGTTGGTGGCCAACTTTACCGGCCATGCTCAGGATCGAAAACACTTGGAATTTGACAGTCAAGCGATTGCTGAAGCCCCGAAGGTGTCGTTTAACAAATGACCACTCAGTTCTTTGAGCGACAGGATTCGGCCCGCAGCCAAACGACGCGGTTGTTGTTCCTGTTCGTCTTGGCCGTGTTGGCGATCGTGATTGCGTTGAGTGTGTTCGGCTACTTGGCTGGCAACATGGTCAACGAAGCGAACTCGCGTCAACAGAATTTCCGGTCGGGGACGGGCAACACCGTTAGTCCATGGCTGTTTGCGGCTTTGTTTGGCGGCGGCTCGTTGATTGTGATCGTCCTGGGAAGTCTGTACCAAGTCAGTCAGCTGAAGTTTGGTGGCGGGACGCGCGTGGCCGAAAGTGTCGGCGGTCGGCAATTGGCCCATCACACGTCGGATCCGTTGGAACGTCGGCTGTTGAATGTCGTCGAGGAAATGGCTATTGCCTCGGGGACGCCGGTGCCGCCGGTGTACATGATGGACGAGACGGGGATCAATGCGTTTGCGGCTGGCTATATGCCAAGTGACGCGGTCGTGGGAGTCACACGCGGGGCGATTGAAAACCTAAGTCGCGACGAATTACAGGGTGTGATTGCGCATGAGTTTTCGCACATTTTCAACGGCGACATGCGGACCAATATTCGCTTAATCGGTGTGTTGCATGGAATCTTGGTGCTGAGCCTGATCGGTCACATGTTGCTGCGATCGTTGCGGTATGTCAGCACGGGATCGGGCAATAAGAACAGCGGTGGGATTGTCGTCGTTTTGTTGATATTGGGACTGGTGTTGGTGGTGCTGGGTTCATTGGGCTCATTTTTGGGTGGTTTGATCAAAGCCGCAGTTTCTCGGCAACGCGAGTTTCTGGCGGATGCTTCGGCGGTGCAATTCACTCGCAATCCGTTGGGGATCTCGGGAGCGCTGAAAAGAATTGGCGGCGTGATCTATGGCAGCAAATTGCAGCATCCCAACGCGGCCATGGCCAGCCACATGTACTTTGCCCAAGGCGTGTTCGAGGGACTGTCGGGCTTGATGGCCACACATCCGCCATTGCCCAAGCGCATCGCGGCGATCGAACCGACTTGGGACGGCAGTTTTTTTGCCACAGCGGCCGAGACTTCGGTTCGAGCGGGCCAGGCGTTGTCGGGTACGGCGTCGGCCGCCGCGGCAGGGATGTCCGGCTTGGCACCGACAGCCCGGATGAGCGAGCTTGATCCACCACGGCAGGTGGGTGGACGTTCGGAACGAAGTTCTGCCGGTACCGCAAATGTGGGTGGCCGCACGATTTCCGTTCCCGAAATGATGGGGGCGACGGATCGTGTGGGTGCGCCCCAGGACGAACATCGAGTCTACGCGCATCGCTTGCTGGAACAGTTGGATCCGGTGTTGATCCAGGCGGCCCACGAGCCGTATTCCGCGCGGGCGCTTGTGATGGCCTTGTTGATCGATCCCGATCCGGCTTTGGCGAATCAGCAATTGGCGATTTTGCAGCGGATGGTCCCGGTCGATTTGCTGAATGCAGTGGTGACGTTGTTGCCGCCTGTGAAAGCGATGGCCAACGCGGCTCGCTTGCCATTGATCGATATGTCCCTGCCTATGTTGCGGATGATGAGTCTGCCGCAGTACCAGGCGTTTATTCCGGCGTTCCAGGCGCTGGTGCAAGCCGACCAACGATTGTCGGTCTTTGAGTGGACACTGTCACAAGTTCTGTACCGTCATTTGCATGTCAATTTCATGGCTCGTCCGGTTGTGCCAACGCAGTATCATAGCTTGGCCGGCTTGAAATCCGAAGTTTCCGTGTTGTTGACGACTTTGGCCCGTACTGGCAATTCGGAACCCGAAGTGGATCGAGCCTTTGCGGCGGCTGCGGGACAGCTGCCCGGATTGCCGCTATCGTTGGTTTCGGCCGAACTTTGTACGTTTGCCGAGTTGGAAAAAGTCGTTCAAAAGTTGGCCCAGGCTTCGGCCAAACTACGGCGTCAAGTACTGATGGCCTGTGCGGCCTGCGTGTCCTCGGATAACGTAGTAAGAATCCGGGAAGTTGAGTTGGTTCGCGGAATCGCAGACTTGCTGGATTGTCCGATGCCGCCGCTGGTGGGTCGTCAAGAGTAAGAGCCTCTCCCAAAAGGGGTCTGACCCTTTATCGCCGGAGAGGGGCAGGCCCCTTTTGGGAGAGGCCCTAAGAATGATCGCTGAGAGAAAGTAAAATGATGTCGGTGGGACTGGCACAGGAACCGAGCGAGTTGGCCGTTCGTTCCGAGACAAATCTGTGGCAAATTGAAATTCGTCCGCAAGCGGCTGCCAACGATCATTTGGCAGTTGCGATCCGCAGTGCGGTCGCCGACTTGAGGTTGAGCGATCCGGTGCAAGTCGAAGCGGCTCATGGCTATCTGGTCGAAGGGGATCTGGATTTGCCGGCTGTCGAGTGGATCGCGCGGCGATTGTTGGTGGATGGTGTCACCGAGATCGGGCAGATCGGACTCATCGGCGACGATCAACTCAATCAGTGCTCCGGCTCACAGGCTTGTCGCTACGTGTTGTTCAAGCCCGGTGTCACGGATGCCATTGCATTGACGGCCCTGCACACGATGCAGGCCAGTGGATTTGCGGTTCGCGCGGTTCGGACCTATCGGAAGTACTGGATTTCCGGCGCCTCGCAAACAACCATGCAGCTCTTGGAACGGAAGGTGATTGCCAATGCCTCCATCGAAGAAGTTGCGATTGCTCCACTGCGACTGTCGTCGTTGGCGACCGATGTTCGATATCATTTCGACTTGGTGACCGTGCCGCTTCTCGACGCGAACGATCAAGAAATGATCGAAATTAGTCGACTGGGCGGATTGAGTTTGAATTTGGTCGAGATGCAGACGATCCAAGCCCACTATCGAAGCTTGAGCCGCAATCCGTCGGACATCGAATTGGAAACCATCGCCCAAACCTGGAGCGAGCATTGCAGTCATAAAACTTTGGCCGGACGGATCGCTTACGAAGATCCGAGTGGTAGCCGCCAGTTCCAGAACATGCTCAAGGAAACGATCTTTGCCGCAACCACGCAATTGCGACAGCAGTGGGGCGCTGACGATTGGTGCGTGAGTGTGTTTAAAGACAACGCCGGAATCGTCAAGTTTGACGATCAGTTCCACATCTGTTTCAAAGTTGAAACCCATAACCGTCCTAGTGCTCTGGAACCCTACGGGGGTGCCAATACCGGTGTCGGCGGCGTGATTCGTGATACGTTAGGGACGGGGTTGGGAGCCAAGCCGATTTGTAGTACGGACGTGTTCTGTTTTGCGCCACCTGACATGTTGCCCTCCGAGTTGCCTGAGGGCGTGCTCCATCCTGCGCGAATCATGCGCGGCGTCGTCGCTGGCGTTCGCGACTATGGGAACCGCATGGGCATTCCAACCGTCAACGGTGCGATTTACTTTGATAAGAGATACGTTGGCAATCCGTTGGTCTTCTGTGGTAATGTGGGTTTGATTCCGGTTGACAAGAGTTTCAAACAGCCGCAAGCCGGAGACTTGGTCGTTGCGTTGGGTGGCCGGACCGGACGAGATGGCATTCATGGGGCCACATTTTCTTCGGTGGAATTGACCGACAAGAGCGAGAAGCTCAGTGGTGGCGCGGTCCAGATTGGCAATGCGATTACGGAAAAGATGCTGCAAGATGTTCTGCTGCAAGCGCGCGATCGCAATTTGTATTCGGCGGTCACCGACTGTGGAGCTGGAGGCTTTTCCAGCGCGGTTGGCGAAATGGCCGAAGGCTTGGGCGCTGTGGTGGACTTGGACTTGGCTCCGCTCAAGTATCAAGGGCTTTCTTACACGGAGATTTGGATTTCGGAGGCCCAAGAACGAATGGTGCTGAGTGTTCCACCTGAGAATTGGCCAGCGCTCCAAGCACTTTGCCAAAGCGAGTCCGTCGAAGCGAATGTCTTGGGGCACTTCACCGGCGATCAACAGTTGCAGTTGCGTTATCAAGGCCAAACGGTGGGGCAGTTGGATTTGGCGTTCATGCATGATGGGCGGCCGCGGGTCGTCCGGCAAGCGACTTACGAACCGGTGTTGGCTTCGCCGCTGCGTGCGGTTGATTCCAATTCCGCAAACGATGCCTGGGATGTCAGCCCGGCAGCGATTGAAGACACGATGTTGCGGCTGATGGGCCAGTGGAACATCGCGAGCAAACAATGGGTGATCCAACAGTACGATCACGAAGTGCAAGGCGGATCGGTCGTCAAGCCTTTGGTCGGAGCGGCAGCGGATGGCCCCAGTGATGCGGCCGCCATTCGTCCGCGATTGGACAGTTCTCGGACCATCATCGTTGCCAATGGCATGGCGCCGCGCTTCAGCGATTACGACACCTATCACGCGGCAACCAGCGCGATGGACGAGGCGATTCGAAACTGCGTGGCCACGGGGGCGATCCCCAATCGAATCGCGGTCTTGGATAATTTTTCCTGGGGATACACCGACCGCCCGGAAACCTTGGGGGCCTTGGTTCGCGCGGCCATCGCGTGTCATGATCTGGCGCTCGAGTGGCAGGTGCCGTTTATTAGTGGCAAGGATAGCTTGAACAACGAGTTTAGTTATCAGGATGCGGCGGGACAGCGACAGACCATTCGGATTCCGCATACGCTATTGATCAGTGCCTTGGGGCAAGTGCCGCGGGACTCGCAGTGTGTGACCATGGATCTGAAGCAGGTCGGCAATCACTTGTTGCAAATCGGAGCGACCTATAGTGAATTCGCGGGTTCTCATTTTTCTTTGGTCAGGAATCTAGAGGGCGGCCAAGTCCCAGTCGTTCGGCCTCGGCAAGCTTGGGCAATCTTCGAAGCGGTGCACCAATGCATTCAAGCGGGCTGGATCGTCGCTTGCCATGACTTGTCCGAAGGCGGCCTGGCCGTGGCGATCAGCGAAATGGCATTTGCGGGCCGGTTGGGCGCCGAATTGGATATCGCTGCAATCAAGATCAACGCTTCGGACGATCAAGGCGGGACAGCGACGGTGCCAGACTTGATTCCAAACGATTTGGTGCGACTGTTCTCAGAGTCAAACTCGCGGTTTGTCATCGAAGTGCGTCCGGTCGACGTCGGTCATGTGCAAAAGGCATTCGAAGATTTGCCCATTGCCGAGATCGGTGTTGTGACGAGTAAATCTCTTTTGACAATTCGCAACGGAAACCAATCGTTGGCGTCGTTGGATATCAATACGCTCCGACAACGTTGGCAAGAGCCGCTGAATTGGTAAAAACGGGTTTCGAAAGAATGTGCCACGTTGAGCGTGCCAAGTTGGGCAGGTTCATCAGTTGGGCAGATTCCGATGAGCTATTCGTCGGGTAGTAGCAACACCTTGACGCGTGATTCGGCTTGCGGTGCCGGCGACGAACTTGAGAAGTAGATCAGGCAGTTGGCCTCCGTGGGCGCGCGGAGATCGGGCGAGCCTTGCCATTCCAGCGGGGTAACGATCGGCTCATGTTGTAATGACATCGCTCCCGACTCTTCGGAATCGCAACGGTCTGTCGCATCCCAGGGCGATGAAGTCCAATGCAAACGCCCTGGCCAAAACGTCAGGCGGTTGTCTTGATAGTTCCCAGATTTTGATAATCGAGCGTTCACCCATCGTGGTTGGTGGTGACTGCCCCGCAGTGATTCAATCAGCGGCCTCGCGAACAACTGGAATGTCACCCAAACACTAATCGGGTTGCCGGGCAGCCCCAATACCATGGTGTTGAGTGGGCCTGCGGATAGAGCCGTAGTGGACGCCAGGTCGAACCGACCACAGTAGACTGGTTTGCCGGGCTTGATGTTCACACCATGAAACAGGGTCTGGACTCCGAATCGGCTGAACAGAGCGGGCAGTTGATCTTTTTGGCCGGCGGATACCGCTCCAGTTGTCAAAATGAGATCCGTATGTCCGAGCTGTTGTTCGAGCCATGCTGCAATTTGAGTTTCAGAATCTCCCAGGTGTTGGACCGTCACATCCGCTCGACAGGTTTGACGCAGGAGCGCCTGTAGCAACGCTCCGTTCGAGTTGTAGATTTGACCGGACCGCAATTGTCGACCAGGTGGAATCAACTCATCTCCTGTCGTGAGCACAGAAATTCTGGGCTCGGCAAAACACGCTAATGATTCGCGACCGGTGCTAGAAAGAAGCCCGATATGAACTGGATTCAAGCGTGTCCCGAAATGAATCAACTCGGCGCCACAATGATAGATGGCGCCTTGGGGCAATACGTGCAGCTGTGGATGCTGTGTTTGCAAACGCACGTGGGTGGCGGATTGTGCGATCGACCAAGCCGCACTAGATTTCGATGATTGCCACTGACGATCGAGCGCGCAGAGCCATTCGACTTCTTCAATCATGGCGACACCCGAGGTACTTTCCGGCACGGTGGCACCGGTCATGATTCGAATGGCTTGGCCTGGCGACAGGGGTGGCGGTGACGGATCGCCGGGAAACACTTCGCCGACGAGCTCGCGGACGTTTTCCGTGTCGGACAGAAACGGCAACTTGGACCACCGTTCGAGAGCATCGGAATTTGGCGGCGATGCATAAGCCACACCGTCTCGCAACGACTGAGCGCTCGGAGGATGGTCAATCAGTGCAACGACGGTCTCCGCAGCAACGCACCCCACCGCTTCGACGACCGGGATTTGGAACCCCGCTCGCGGAACACTCTTTCGGATCGCCGCCTGCAGAATCGTCAATGCCTGAGGCAAATGAATTACGGGCATGATTTCTTGGAATTGGTAGTCGGCTTAGGCTTCGAAACTAAACGACCCGGGAACATAGGCAGTGGGTAGGCTGCCTACGGGGAAGTGCGGAACAGGTACAACTGGGGCATGGGGAGCGGAGACCGGGCCGCGAATTTTGTCGCAAACCAGCGACCAAGTTTCTTGTTCCACAGTCAAGACGCGAACAATCTCTCGCAATCGTTGCTCGGATCGTTCGAAGGAAGCCAAGTTGATTTCACGATTGAGGAATCGATACAAATCCATGATGGGTTTGTTTTCAGGGATGTCTTGGATCGTTACGAGTAGTTCGATCAAAATATCGCGAGTTCGATTGGTGCTCTCCAAGCCGGACTCAAAGTCGGAGACTTGCCAATGTTGGATTGTCTCATTGGCAAACCGTATCGCTCCGTCAAGCAAAAGCTTGCGCAACTTTTGCGGGCTAGCGCTCAACACTTCATTGGCCAAGTATTGCTGCCGGGCTCGGTCGATCATGCAGGGCTACCGATTTCTGGAAATAGAAGGTAACGGTTGAATGGAATTGACTGCCGTTTGGCTCCGCTGCATCCGCGACAAAGTCTCTTCCATTCGATAAAACTGATTCAACAAACGGTTCTGGTAAGATTCCAATCGTTGCGTTTGCGAAGTGATCCGGTCGTTGACCGTTTCGATCTGACGCTGCAACGTGGAGTTGCGATTCAACAACACCGAGTTGTCGATACCGGCCAAACGATCCGTCACAGCCGTGAAGCGAGCCGCGACACCCGTGTTTTCAGCTTCGAAGAACTGAGCCACGGCGGTCGGATTCTGATCGAGAGCTTGGTCAAACTTCGCTTTATCAAACTTCAACGTCCGGGTTTCTGCATCAAAATCGATGCCAACCTCGCGCAGGCTGCGAATGGTCCCTGCCCCGGTGAAGGTCGCCGACGCGAGTCGGTTCAAATCTTGCTCGACTCGCAGGGCTTCGGTTGTGCCGAACAACACACCCGTCTTGATTTGAACTCCGGCCGCAGTCGGCGTCGATTCAAATTTCGTCAAATCCTTCAATTTGGTCGCGATACCGTTGAACTGATCGACAAACAGCTGAACCGCGTTACCAATGGCCGACCGATCAGTCTCGACGGAGATTGTGACCGGCGACGAGCTCGTGCTGTTCACGGTAAAGTCAACGTTGGGCACGAGACCAGTGAAGGTATTTGAGCTTGACGACAGGAGTAGCGATGACGCGCTGTCCGGCGGACCAAATTGCACCAAAGCGTCTTGCCCACGAGTCACCTGGTTGAATCCCAAATTCAACGAGTTGTTGAGCCAAATGTTTCCTTTGTTGCCCGTTCGTTGACTTGTTAGATTGAGTCGGTACCCAACCCCATCAAAAAACCGGGTCGCACGGACGTTCGCGCCCGCGTCATTGATCTTGGTAATCAAGTCATCTAACGTATCGGTAGCACTGACCTCGATCGATGTTCGCTGGGAACCCTCAAGTGTCAGGCTGCCGTTCTGATCGGTTCCGGTGCCCGAAATCCCCAAGTTTGTTGCCGCCCGGCTATTTCCGACATCGGTGATCGTAAATGTACCCGTGCCCAAGGCGGTATCGACGAGCCGAATGCCGTTGCCCTCAGCGTTGATAGAAGCTTGGACGCCAATCCCTAGGCTATTGACGGCGTCCAGAACGTCGCCGATCGTCGACGCTCCCAAGACCGACAAGTTAACGGCCGCTGAAACGCCCTGAGTATTTTTGATTAGAAACGACCCGTTTGTTACGCCGCTGCGGAAGTCCGCCAACTTGGTGTTGCGGTTGACCGTTTGCAAGTCCAAGGCCGACGAGCTGGCCACGGTCGAAGTGGTGGTCTGAGCGATCCGCAACTTCGTGGCGGTTCCCAGACCATCGACACCGTTGGCAATGATCAACGAACCAGTGCCGCCGCTCTCGTCGCGGATTTCGAATCCCGTGCGATTGCTATTCAGCACCGCTTTTACGGAGATGCCTGCAGTGTTATTGATGGTATTCAACACGTCATCCAAAGTGGACGCGGTCGAAAGATTGACATTCGCCGAATTCCCGGACCGATCCGTAATGGAAAGAACGCCCAGCGTCCCCAAGCCTTGCCCGCCGCCAAGTCGCGACAACAACACGGTGTCCAAACCGGATTGAATCCGCCTGCCAGTCAACGTTCCGCCGGAGCCATTCCCGTTGATGCCCAAGTCCGTCGCTGCGGTACTTCCGACACCATTGCTCACGCTAAAACTACCGCCGCCCGAGGTCAGATCGAGTATTTCAAGTCGATCCCCCGAAGCGCTGATCTGGGCTTGAACACGAGTGGGTGCCGCCGCATTGATCAAGTCGACCACTTGTCCCAAGGTGGTGGATGTCCCGAAATTGACATCCACGTTGGCTCCTCCATCGGCCAAGCCGATTGAGATCGCGGCGTTACCGCTTTTGAACGCCACACCGTTCCCGTTATTCAACGTGGAGAGCACCGTATCGTCCGACAAGGAAACAATATCGGCACCCATTGCGGAACTGGCGGCAACATTGATCCCCGACAGCCCCAAATCAAACGCCGTCGATCCGCCGCCCACTTCTTGGACGCGGAGATTGGCTGTCGTTTGACCGGTTTGATCAACCAACTCGAAGCGATCACCACTAGCGCGTATCTCGACACTGATGTCGGAGTTGTTGTTGATCGCCCGAACCACGTCTTCCACTGTTTTTGTCTGCCGAAGATCGATCACCGCTGTCGCGCCACTGCGGTCGGTGATACGAATCTGGCCTCGCTCGACGCCCGTTGCGCCGTTGAGTCGATCCAAATCCATTGGCTGATTGAATAACCCGCCTTTTTGGAACGAAAGAGTTCCCGATCCGACCGGAGTCGTCAGCGAGGCGATTGGCGAGCTGAGAAGTTGATTTGTCTCGGCCTTCCGAATTGGAGTAAGATTGAAGCTGCCGACCGCCGGTATTCCGTTGCGAACGGCTGTGATCGAGTCGCTCGATGAATTCACTTTGACCGATTTGAAGACCGAGTTAGTCCCCGTCAATCGCTTGGCGGACAATTCCAAAGATATGACCAGTTTTGTCAGGTCCGTGATCGCTGTTTGTTGATTGGAAAGACCTTGAGCTCGGAGTGCCAAACGGGCTCGCGGACGTCCGGCAATGTCCACCAATTGTCGGACCGTGTCGCCAATATTAATCCCCGAGATTAGTCCAACGGAGGATTGAATGCCTGA
>JAUXWY010000424.1 GCA_030681235.1 Pirellulaceae bacterium
GGCGATCGCCGCCTTGAAACCACCCAATCCCTTGCCGATTTCTGGCGTTGGTGAGTTTAATGGAAGCCTGCCGAGCAGGAAATACGGGGCGATGCAGGCAAAATAGATATTGACCCCACGGATGGCGCGCAGCGTCCTTCTGCCGACCCGCGTCGGGGTTCATTAGAAGCTCGCCAGGAATGCGTCGATGTCGACGTAGGTCAGCTCCTGGGACTCGTCGGCTTGGTCCAGAGATTCGAGCGAGCGGTCGCTAAAGGCGGCATCCAGCTCGAGAACCAAATCTTCCACGTCCGGTGGCGCCCTTGGAGACGACGACGGCCACAAGCCGCAGTGCTTGAGAATCGCTTCGATCACCTCGGTTTGTGGCGGTTCGATGAACGACACCACCTGCATCTGGCCGCCACACTTCGGACAACACAAGGGGTCGACTTCGTAGATTCGCTTAATCAACATCGCCCAGGCTTGTCTGCTGCGCTGCGATGCGGCCTGTTCATGCGCTGGCTCGGCCGGAGCCTCGGCGGATGCTGCCACAGCCGCCTTCTTCCGCAGGCCACGTGACTTATTCGAGTACCAACCGTAATACCGAATCAAATGCGCGCCCTTGGGAGGAATGTGTTGCGTGAACTCCGCCAGGAAATCCAGCGGCTCTAGGATTTGGAAGTTGCGAGGCACTCCCGCTTGCATCCCGTCTCCCTTCGGATCGGGAAAGGCGCGGCACGCCTGCTTCTCGGACTGGTAGATGACTTGGCCCGTGTCGCTGACCTTCACCAGCCGCGACAAACTAAATGGGCAACGTGTCATGTACTGGATTAGACGCTCGATGCCCGCTTGATCCCCAGCCGGCAGAAAGACCGATTGATCGACGCTGAAGCCGCTGTGCGGCCAAGTCCGCATGTTCTCGACGACTTCCGGTTCGATCTTCTCCTCGGCAAGGTACAGCTCGAAGAAGGCAACGAACATCTCGTGCTGGCAGTCGGGGCAGCGAACTCGGGCAAACCCTTCCTGCAAATCGCCGCACTTCAGAAAGGCCGCCAGTAACCGTACTTGGCCTGATAGCGCTCGTCGTAGACCTGCTGAAAGGAGTCAAAATGTTCATCGAGCAGCCGCCAAAGGTCGGAGGCGTGAGGATTGCGTGCGCAATAAAGCGGACGGGGCTCGACACAAGCGGTGACCATGGCAGGAATTCCTGGGACGCAACTGCCAGCGGACAGGCCGATTACGTCGCCAAGACATCTGTTCGACCGCCTCGGGTTACCGTTCAGATTCAGCTCGGTGATGGATTGTTTGTTGCGAAGATGCTGAAGAGTATGAATACCAACCGGTTCATTAAGACGGTCGTTGGAAAGAGCGACTATGAATTCGTCAATTGGTCCAATTGCTGTCTTCAACAGGTCTTTCAACTTTCTTGACACCATTGGGCGACCTCAGACTCAAAGGCTTCCAAAATACTATCGAACAAAGCGTTCTTGACCAAGTCCGTATCAGGCTCATTTTGGCTGATCGAGTACAGTATCGATTCGAACTCAGCGAACCCGCTCAGCTCTTCATATCGTTCATACCGGAGGTCAGAAATGTAAAAACACTTCACCCAAGCCAACATGGAATCGAGCCAAGTCTCCAAATAATATCTCAGATGAATTTCCGGCGCCGAGACATACCAATCCGCGCTTTGAATGACGTTACTTCCGTAATCCCTGCATTGGCTTTGATGCTCAATCTGCGCAAGACACCCAGTCAGACTCGGCAGTTCTCGACTTTCCAAGAACACGAAACTTATCCGATTTGCGTTTGGGTAGAGCCTTCGGGGGTCAAAGAGTTCGAAGTCCATCCCGTAAAGTGTCAACTCGGAAAGCGAGAGACACATTTGGCCTGGCCCAGGGTCGAGGTTTAAGCAAAACGCTTCCATTTTATCAGTTCCCGATGGTTCGATCGCAATCATCTGGACCTGATTTTTTTGGACATCATCAAGGAGTGCTTTGCCGTCTAGTGTGAGATTCGGGTTCAGCACAATGTTGCCGGTGATTTTTTCGTTCCATCGGCGAATCGACGGCACGGGCGATTTATCCAAAGCGCGTTGTTCGGTCATCCATTCCTGAATTGGAAGCTGTGCTGACGGCTTTTGGTTCAATCTTGCAATGCTTCGATCCGCGAGCAACGACAGAAAGCCAAGTAACGGATCCTGGTGGTCTCGTTCCGGGCAACTTCCTGTCCAGGAGACGTAAATGGAACCCAAGGTTTCCTCCTTTTGTTGCTTGATTTGCTTACCAGTTCAGATGGGGATGCCTGGCAGGGATTGGTTTTTGGCGACGTGTTCACGCACCTGGATAATCAACTCATTCAATCCAGGGATAAAGTGTGACACAGAGAACTTCCGATCCGTTCCGTAATCAATGTCATAACGCACAATGAAACGACTCGCAGGATTGTCAGTGAATTCGTTAATCGATCGAATGTCTTTCCAATCGACCACTTCAATTCTTCCTTGATCGTAATTCGCCAATCCATGTTCATAGACCGCGACAACTTGCGGATTTCGACCCAGGAATAACCAATCTGTCAGAAACATGAACGCAAAAACAAACAGTCCCCCGACACCAACGACGCCGGTACCCATATAACCGAGTAACACGCCAGCCACGGACAGCGTTTCGAAACCGCGTCGGCGCATCTCAGACTGAGTCAGGTAGCAGAGGCCACCGATGACCGCCAGGACAACGAGCGTAATAGCCCACCGTCTGACAGCAGGCCAGCGGTTCGGACATTCCGTACGATAGACGGAGATCAGTTGCCCGAAATCGGTGACAGAAGCGAATGCTTTGGGTAGAATTGGAAGGCTCATGACTTAGGGGCACTCCGATGAATACATTGAAGGATAAGTTGAGGGATACGAGGCAGATTCACGAAGCATCGCATCAGGATAACCGCTTTGGTAGATATCAGTCCGGAGGTCCTACGAAGACGAAAGGTGCCCAATAGTATGGCCAACGTGCATGTTTGCGAACGGCGAGTCGCGCCTCATGCAACGCCTTGGAGTAGGAGATGCTTCCTCCAGCCGAGTAGGAAGCAGCAAGTTGCTGAACGAATTTTTCATTGAATTTAGATGTCGTTAGGTCGTTGAGCCGCCAGGCCGATGCCACGACGCGTTTCGAACCTGCAATCTGGAAACTACGGGCAATCGACCAAACGCCTTCGCCCCGTTGTACTGGCCCTTCATTGGTGCTGCAGGCATTGAGGATTGCCAGCTCGTTGCCCCTCAGATCCAATTCGTAGATTTCGGCCACCGTCAAATAGCCGTCATCTTTGGGGTCCGGATTTTCCTGTGAATTCGGTGCAAGTTCTAACCCGCCGAAAAAGTTTCCATAGTTTTGGCTCGCCAGACCATGACAGGCAAAATGTAAGACTCGTCGACCAGGCATCTCTTGACGAATCCGGGCTTCGCTGGTATTCGAACCTGTCAACGATACGACACCCATATTGACTTTCTCAAAAGCAGCTTTGACCATTTCCGTCTCGATGAGACTGAACTTCAATTCCTGACCGAATCTATACGGCACATCACCGATCGTCAGCACAGGCTCACGATTCACAAGGGGTTGAAGTTCATCGCGATTTTTCAGCATGAAGAGAACGGTCGCCGATGAGGCGTAGGCAATCGGTGGACCTTTATCAAGAAAATAGATGGGGTCTCCACCGATATCTTTTCGCACCACCACGGTCTCAAATGGCAATAGCGCTAGCGGCCCCGTAGGAACCACGATAAGATGGTCATATTGACCGTCCAGAAGCGACTCTCGGTCGGACTCGGGGATCAGCACTTCCCATAGTGTCGCCAGAATATCAGTAGCTTCATCGTTGCGGACTGGATCGAAGAGCATCGGCATCAGTTGTTGTATTACCGTCTCCATGCCCAATGAAGTCAGAGCGATCGAGTTCTTCGATGGTTCGGTTACAGGAATCTTTAGACCCAGTACATTGGCCTGCTCGTGAGAAAGATGAAGGCTGTCTACCGCCGTTCCACCCTTGCGACCATGCACAAACACGATCGTACCGGCCCGATTTACCTGATACTGGATCATCAACGCCTTCCGTTGGTTCAGCCATTCATTCAAATCGGTAAGTGAGACAGGCTCAGTGGTTTGTCCTTCAATACCGTGAATCAACCGACTCGCATTTTCAATATTTGTGTGCGCTTCAACAAGTCTGGCTCTTGCGATCAGCAGGTCATGAAGAGCCTCATCAAATTCCTTTTTTCTTTCTTCGTCAGTCAGATCAGCCTGTTGCTCAATCGCTGCCAGCCGGTTTCGCAGACGAGCCACACGATACTGCGCAACATTCAATGTCTGCCGATACTCTTCGGCCTGATTGGGAGGTAGGCCACTTAGCAAGTCGGCCCGGCTAAGTTTGATCCGATCGATCATGGTTCTCGCCAAACCCCGTTCAAAGGCGTCGAACGCCTTCGGCACGTCGCCACTTTCCGAGTGAACGATCGCCAATAGCGTATAAAGTTGAGAGTAGTTTGCGAAAGTCTCCGCTTGTTCAAAGTCGTTTCCTGAGACTTCATGGCGTAATGCTTCCGCCAGATTCAGCGCTCGTTGCAAATCAACCTTCGCATCTGCCCACTGCTCGCCCGCCGCCCGACAAGCACCTCGCAGAGAATAGAACTCGAACTCATCAGCCGTGTTTGCATTGGCAAAGCGTAGAAAACTTGATGCCAGCGTAAAATACTTCTCCGCTTCCACCTGTTGACCTTGACTGTGTTTGGTTTTAGCCAGCAGTTTGTGAGCTTCAAACAGGAAGCGGGGATCATTGTCTGTTTCGGCGGCTTTCACGAGGGGAATCAACATCTGCTCGGCCTCTTCGTATCGCTCTGCCGAGGCATAGAAACCTGCCAGGGACATCTCAGCGTAATTCAGTATTTTCGAATTGCCATTTAATCCCTGTAAATAGGAGATACTTTCGTTGTAGTAAGCTACGGCTTCTTCATGCCGGTCTGAATTTTTGCATACGTCCGCCAGAGATAACAACACCAAACCCGTCATGGGATGTTTGGTGACTTGCTTTCGCTGAATTTCAAGTGCCAATTGGAGATACTCTTCTGCGTCTTTGAATCGCCTTTGAGCGGCGTAGTGCAGACCCAGGTTAACGGCAGATTCCGCGACCTGCGGATGGTTTGATCCCAACGTCCTGCTTCTCACCACGAGCGATCGCTTCAACAGCTCTCCGGATTCGATGAACTTTCCCGCTTTGTCCAAAGTGGCGCCCAAATTGTTGAGTAATTGCGCCAAAGTTTCTGACGAGTAAGTAGGATTACGTTCCAGGATTGCCAAAGCCTCGCGGTGCGCCTTTTCGGCATCAATCAACTGCCCTAAATGCTCATGAGCCGTGCCCAGATTCATCCAGCCATCAACGAGCACAATATGATTGGGTCCAATCTCATTCGTTATAATCGCGATGGCTTGCCGTGCTACTTCAATGGCTTCGGAATCCTTTCCCATTTCTAGCCAGACCGCCGATTGATTGATCAGTGCCGCGCCATAATAGGAATCCTGACTACCGTAGTTCTGCCTGGCCCATTGCACAGCGTTGGCTGCGATTCGTTCAGCGTCGCGGTAGCGACCCTCCAGCCGGGCCAGCTTGACTTGCTCCTCCATCTGGGTGAGCACTCGCAGATCCTGCCCCATCGCCACCTGCGACATTGCGACGCACACGATCACGAACAGTGTTGGAAAGCTTAGCGGTTGCCGATGCGAGTCACGCATTTGTTAAGGTTCCAGTGAAAGGCAAAATCTAGTTGGATCGTTATGGGCAGACTTCTGAAGATTGCAGTTGTCATCGACTCTCAGTGAGCTTCGTCTGGGCAAGACATTTTGCTGTATCGCGAATCTCTGCATCTGATTCTCGAGTGGTTTCCTTGATTTGATTTCTGGATTTTTCGAAGTCGTCCAAGATTCGTGTTGCAAAAGCAATCGGACCAAATAACATCATGGGATTTCTTTCTCAGCGGTTGAGTTCGATGCCTCGGGCTCCACCGGAGAATCATTGGTTATGCTGGAAATTTGCGGAATTTCCATCGGTGAAGGACTGAGAGTGCCCAACGCTTGCGGCACGAAATGCGGTTCATACCGATTCGATTTGGTGAAGTCCGAAAAGCTATCCAAAGGTGCTTGCTCTGGAGTCGTTTCGGTCGGAGGCTGAACGACAGGCATGCCGCCAGCCAGCCATTTGTAGAACTGGGGAGCGGTCGCGCAAAAGAGCACGATCAGCGCTATCCCGCCCAGCAATTTCCAGATGTTGTCTTGTGAGTTTGCCATGGACAGGTTCCTTGTATAATTGCGTGCATAGGTCGGGGCCGACACTTATTAAAATCGAAACAACCTTACACAATAACGGACTATTCATCCTGGCAGCGTTCACGTAGTCGTGTGAACCAATCGCCCGCTTCAGGAGCAGGGCCGGGTGGCAAAGCGCCCAGGTAGGTCGGCCAGTGTCCACCGACGCCACCCTGGGCCGCAGCATTGTCGGGTCTCAGTCGCAGATACTCGCGATCAGCTTTGACGAGCGAAAGAAAGGCGGGGATTTCATTCAGATCGGAAGGGAATCTGGGCAAATGAGTGGCAGCACGGGCACGGTTCAGCATATAGGCATTGTATCCGGCCCGCCAATGGATCACTGCGTCATTAAGAAACTGATCGGCCCCCAGGGTAAAGAGAACTCCCGAGCGAAGAATGTTATTGCAGATCGTCACTCCCTGGCGAGGTGCCGTTTCTTCAAATTGCAAAGGGAACTTCGCCATGACCGTGTTGTTGCTGATCTCGAATTCCGTGCTGGCGGTTGCTCCGAAAATATTGACCGGAGTCTTTGAAGTATCGAACACATTGGAACGAAGCAGGAACCGCTTCTGCCCTGGAGAGTTGTGCGAGACGTGACCAAAATGATGAAAATAGTTACGTTCAACGACCAACGAGTGACGGTCGCCGACTCCGATGACATGAACGCCGGAATTCATTGCGCAGTGGCGGATCGAGATGAAGCTTCCCGGAATTACTTCAGCATGATAATCAATGTTGATGCAGACGACTGTGGATTCTGAATCGTCGCCCGGGTTCGCTTGGAAACGACAGTCTTCGATGAGAAGTTTGCCCGAGGGCCCTTCCCAACTGGTGAGCGCTCCCCAGGTGGGCAAGAAAGGCGATTTAAAATCGAATCCGCTGATGCGAAAATCTGAACAATTCATAAAGCGGTGGCCTCCCGGCTCAACCCACTCGGGTAACTCGATCTTGGTCTGCACTTCACTCACCAAGCCTGAATTGCGAGGGATTGAATGCATAACCAACCGCTCATGGTAAGGTCCGCGATCCATGACCTTGACAACCTGATTTTCCTGTAAGGCATCCAACGCTGCTTGAATCGTTTTGAACTGTTCGCTGCCATCTTGCGCAACCGTCAGTAACTCCCTTCCCACAAGCCACGGATCGAGATGGGGTTCCTCCGGCAGCAAGATGGGAGCTGGCATTGCAGCAGAACTATCTAACGGGACAGGGAGAACCAAAATCTGACCCTGTGAATTCAAGGGCGTGGTGTCCGAGGTACCTGGCGCTTTCATTACCAGTAACACGAGTATGGCTGTACTGCCTACCAACCAGAAGATCGGCCACCGCCAGAGCGCTAACGGATCGCCACTCCGCGCTGGCAAAACTTGCGACTTGGCAGCCGCGGGGCGTTCCGACACGCTGGTCAGTGCCATTTTTGTATCGACATGGGCTGATTGATTTTCCGGCATCGATTTCGCCATGTTTTCCGGGCGATCTGTTGAGAACTCGGCCCGCTTTAGAAGCGCTGACAAGTTGGCCGACTTGCAATAAGGTGTCAGAGCTTCGGCAACCTCATCTGGGTGCGCGTATCGAGCGCTGGGTTCTTTGGCGAGCATTTGGTCGATGACCATCACCAGTCCGTCGGGGAGGTCGTGACGCCGATCCTTCAAAGAAGGGGGCGACTGTGTGGCGAGTGCCATGAGTCTCTCAAGAACGGAGTCACCGCAGCTCCCCTCCAGGGGAGCGTTTCCCGAAAGCAACTTGTAAAGCGTTGCACCCAGCGAATAAATGTCGGCCCGGATATCGACTTGGTGACTATTGCGACATTGTTCCGGAGCCATGTAGTGGATCGTGCCCATTATCTGACCAGAATTTGTCAATCCCTCCGCGTTGATCGCGAGGTCACTGCGAATGAGGGCGAGTCCTAAATCAAGTACTTTTGTCACAGGTGGCTCGGAAGGTCGTCGCGGGCCCGCGAGCATCAAATTCGAGGGCTTGATATCGCGATGAACGAGTCCATGCGCGCTCGCCTCGGCCAATCCCAGTGCCGCCTGACGAATCAATTCACAAGCGTCAGCGACCGGTAGAGGGCCTAGTCGACGACTTAGTTGGCCCAAGTCCATTCCGTCGATATGCTCCATGACCAGATAGTGTGTGCCATCGAATTCCCCAGCATCCAAGGCACGAACTAAATGCGGGTGCTCCAACTTCCCGGCCGCCTTCATTTCCACTTGAAATCGCCCGATCGCATCCGCGTTATGGTTGCGATCGACTGGCAACACCTTCAAGGCAACTAACTTATCAAGCCGCATATGCAGTGCTTTGTAGACGGTCCCCATGCCACCAGAGCCAATTTGACGGACCAATCGATACTCCCGGATTGATCCTAAATCGTTATCGACCGTCTCGCTCGGCAACGCGTTGGTCGGAAGGCTATCCGGCTCAAGAAGTTCTTCCGAGGGCCGACTTGCCAAAGCAGCCACTTGCTCCAAAGCGCTGGCAAGCAACGGTAATTGAGGTGCGCTTGTC
>JAUXWY010000427.1 GCA_030681235.1 Pirellulaceae bacterium
GATCCTGAACCGCTTCGATGCCGTAAAAAAGGCGCCCGGCTCGCCCGGCGGCTCGTTTCGGCTTCTCGCTAATGCGCGTCCGTCGCGCGCTGAAATCCCGCCCGGCTCGCGGTCTGTTGATTTAGTGTTTAACAGTCAGCCGCAGGCGTACTCGCCACCGTACGAGTACGCCTGCGGCTGACAGTTAAACACTAATGTCGCCAACAGATACTAAATCAACAATCCGCTTGCGCGGCGGGCGGTGGTTACGGGCGGGCTAATACGCCGCTCCCAATGAGAAATTGCCGGAAAGGAACCCGAGGGCTGAGTCGGGGCTGCTGAAATTGCCGGCGTTTAACCAGTTTTGCCCTTCGATCGTCAATCGCGCGAAGATTCGGCTATCCGGGCGAGATCCGACTGCTTGGGACCATTCGACTCCGATGCGGACGGTGGCATTGGTGATCACGCGATGAGAATTCTCTTGATAGGTCAAGATTCCGTTTTGCAACACATTCCAACGATCCGAGCCGAACAACACGCCCATTTGTGCTCCGCCCAACATCGCCAACTGCGTGTGTCCAATCGGGCGGTGGTATTCGATATCAAAACTGGGGCCGATCCCGGAAAATCTTCTCCGCCCGTCCAGAGTTTCGATGGGCACCGTGGTCGCAAGATTCGCAAACCGCGAGTAGCTGACCGCTTGACGGATAACGGTGTAATCAAAACCGAACCCGCCTGAAATCGTCGAGACCGGAAAATAGACTCGTTTGAAGGCCGTGGGTCGATAAGAAGTCAAATGCTCACGAGCCGTCGATTCCAGTCGTTCGTCGGGAAGTGCGGAGATCGAAAACGGACCCGCAAATCCTGGCACCGAGACTTCGCCATCGACTCCGGACACGCCGCCAAACACACCGGCGGAAAGTCGTTCGGAAATTGCAAACAGATCCGTGTACTGGAACATGCCGCCGGGACCTTTCTTGCTCTCCCAGCCCACGACGCCACGATTCCCAATGATCAGGTTGTAGTCAAAGGGTTCCGACATGGACAATGGTCCGGACTGAACGGTTAGTCCCGGGTGTCCGTTCGAATAATACGGCCAGGCGACCAAGGCCTCGTAGCGACCAAACCATTGGCCGCGACTTCCGAAGGGCTGGGGCGTTTTTTCTTTGCGTTGGTAGGAGCCGAACAGATCAGGTTCGCAGTCGTCGGCGTACGACTCGTGCTGCAAGTCCGACGGGTGCATTTCTTTGATGGGCGGCATCTGGCTTCTATAGGACTGGGTGTAGGCATGATTCAAACGGCCATGGTCGGAGTGAGGTTGCATGGCGGGACGGCTTGTGGGGCGGCGGGAATGACGTTGCGGCACAAAATGAGGGCCGTGGAAGGCGTGTTCCCAGTCGGAAACCGGTTGCGTCCGGCCACAATCTTCGTCCGCCAATAGACTCGGGCGATCGATACTCGTCCAAGCGGAGTCCCAGTTCGGCAGGCAATTGTCGGAGACGGCTTCCGCTGACCTTGCCGATGGCAACGCGGTTTCCCGAGTTTCGTGCGCGGTCAAAAAGTACTCATTGTCGACGTACTGCCGAGTCTCCGATTTCGGAGCTGCGATCGAAATTTGACCATGCGTAGAGAGGTTGGTGCCGAGGCCGACGACCAAGGCCCACATGCCAACTGCCACCCCTGAAAGCTGGCCCAACTTTCGCTTTTTCCGAACGGCCATGCTCTCAGATCCCGATCGTTGTGAAGCGCCCTCCGCAGAAAGGATCGAATCGGAATAGACCTTATAATCAGTCCAAACCGGACGTGTGGAAAAATCCGGACAAGCCGCAATGTCTGCCTATTTTACCAAGAGTGGCGATGCTTACTGAAACCGTTGCACGATCTCCGCACGTTTTTCTTTCACAAACTTCGCTTCGGGCATTTGCTTGTAATAATCGTCTAACGGAAAGCAGCCGCTGAGGAGATGGTTGCGGGGGCCGGTCGTGCAGTCGCTAAAGGTGCGGCAGATCCGTTTTCGCTGTAATGGACGTCCGGCCAAAACGTCGGCCGGCAGATCGGGATAGGAAAGAACCATTCGCCCCAGTCCCACGAGATCGACGTGACCTTGGCGGATTTCATGTTGCGCCACATGGGGCAGGAAGTCCTGCAAGTAACTGTAGCCCGATCCCACGATGATCAGATCCGGAAAGCGAGACTTGGCCTGCCGAACGGCGGACAGTTGGCGAAACACCGAGAACAAAGGGTCGACCGGCGGCCAATACCCATCGCTGGGCGGGTAACTGGCGGGGCGTTGGACATGTGCCGATCCGTAGGGCGTGCCAACCGAAACGTTGATCAAATGGATTCCTAAAGTTTGCAGGATCTTTAGCAGGGCCATTGGTTCGGTCCAGTCCGGCAGCAACGGCTGGGCCGCGTTCATCCCGAAGCCCAATCTCCAAGGAAGTAGGTGCTGGTGTTCCAGCGGTCGACCCGCTCCGTCAACCCCAGCACTGTGCGGCGGCAGGTCCGTCAGACCCAGTCGCACGCCGATCTCCAGTCCTGGGCATTCTGCTCGAATACCCGCGATGATTTCCAGCAACAACCGAGTCCGATTCTCGAAATTGCCACCGTATTTCCCTGGTCGATCAAACGCCGACAGCAACTCGTGAATCAAGTAGGCATGGCAAGCCTTGATGTCGACGAAATCGAACCCAGCGGACTGGGCCACGCGAGCTGCTGCCACGAAGTCATCGCGAATTTGCGCTAGTTCTGCGTCGGTCAGCAGTGGGTGGTTGTCGGCGAGTTTGTATTTTTCGTTGTACAGTGGATGACGGAAGGCGATTTTCGGTTCGAGATGTATGTGGTTAGGCCGCGCGAATCGGCCACTGTGGGTGAGCTGCAATCCAATGTAGGGACAACTTGAAGCACCGTTCTTTGCTTGATGGGCGGAGACCAACTCCCGCCGCAAATCACCCAATATCTTGGCGTTGTCCAGACTGGGGTTGATGAACAATTGGTTCGGGTTGGCTCGGCCATCGTGCCGCACGGCCATCGCTTCGCCGCCCCAGATCAGCCCGGCTCCACTTTCGCCGAAACGACGCCAGCGTCGGATGGTGTGTTCGGTCGGCGCTCCGTCCAACGTGCCGTCCCAACCTTCCATCGGGTGAATGGCGAACCGATTGGTTATCGTGCGCCCGTAAATGGTCAATGGTGCGGCCAATGCCCCTCCCGCGACGACGTCGATGTCGCAGCCAAAACTCGGGTCAATTTCACGCAATCGCTCGAGGAACGCGGCCGGCGTTTTATAGCTACCGGGCGATTTGAAACGTTTAGCCATTTTGGATTCCGCGGGTGGCAAATGGACTTGGGGGGCAGACCCCAAGTCATCCTATCATCTGCGACGCGCCGCTGCCAGAAAACCAAGAGAATCAAAACGACATGGAGCAAGCGGCATTGGTTAACCGCGTGGCCAGAGCAAATTTGGCGAATTTTGATTTGGCATCGAAAAACGCGTCGAACCGCCAAATTTGCAGCGGCCCGCGTTTGGGTTGTGAATGGCTACAAAAAAAGGACGACTTGCGCGAGCCGCCCGCCGGGCACAGAGTGGGCTCCTTCTGTTATCATGACTACGGCAACAAACTGAAACTGGAACGACGCGGGAAAGATCTGATGAATTCGAACTCGAGGAAGAATCGGCGGCAATGGTTGTTGGCCCAGGGACTAGGAACCGGTGCGCTGCTGGGCTCGACCCTGCTTACCGCTGAACAGAGTACACAAACTGCCACTGCCTCCCAACCGTCTCGTTCCATCTCGCCTCGGTTTTGTTTCAACACCGCGTGCCTGCGCGGGCGAACGATTCCCATCGAGCAATTGGTGCCGATGGTGGCCAAGGCAGGCTACGATGGGATTGAGGTCTGGATCGATGAACTGGATCGGTACACGGCGTCGGGAAAAGCCTTGAAGGATTTGGGGAAACAGATTGCCGACGTGGGGCTAAAAACAGAAGGTGCGATTGCATTCGCCAATTGGTTGATCGAAGACGCGACCGCTGCGGACAAGGAATTCGAGAAAGCCAAACGGGACATGGAAAAAGTGGCGGCGATTGGCGGACGAGCGATCGCAGCGCCACCGGTCGGGCAAAACGACCGGCCCATTGAGGATTGGAACTTTGCGGCCCAGCGATTGGCGCGGTTGGGTGCCGTCGGTCGGGAAGTGGGCGTGGTTCCGCAATTGGAGTTATGGGGTTTTAGTCAAGCGATTGGCAATATCAGTCAATTAATGCAAGTGGCGTCGCGGGTGGAGACTCGCGACTTTGGTGTGCTGTTGGACGTGTATCACTTGTATAAAGGTGGCTCGCCTGATAACGCGTTGCGATTGGTCAGTGGAAGTCAAATGGCGTTGTTTCACATCAACGATTACCCGTCCGTTCCGGGTCGAGCGGAGATCGCTGACAAGGACCGCGTGTTCCCGGGCGATGGAATAGCTCTATTGGGGCAGATTTTTCGCGATTTGGAGAGCAGTGGTTTTCAAGGCGCGTTGAGTTTGGAGTTGTTTAATCCCGAGTATTGGCAGCAAGATCCCGAATGGGTATTGGCCACTGGTTTGGCAAAATCGCAGGCGGCGTGGGAAGGTCGGCACGAGTCGTGAGAGAATCGGACGTTCGATCGAAACCGAAAGGTTCGTGACTCCACCGCTGGCGGCGAAACCGGTTAGAATGGGGGAGGTTGCTTGGGGCCGGGTGGCTTCGCGTCGCTCATGTTTATGAATATACGGGAGAATGAATTCGTGCACCTAGAAGTTTCCAATCGCGGACACAACAAGACCCTCGTCCGCCTGTTGACCCTGTTGATTTCGTGCGTGGCGTTTGGTGTTGGTACACCATGCTGGGGGGTAGGGTTTGACGAACCAGCCACGGAATCGCGTTCATTAATAGCCAAGTCAGACGACTCGCTCGAAACAAAACGTTGGAGCTTTCGGGTCGTTCAACCCGGTCAAGTCGATGTGCTTTGGGACTCGCAGCAAGTGACAGGCTATCGAGTCCGCGACTTGCGAAAGCCCGTGTTGTACCCCGTGTTTGGGCCCGGCGGACATTCGATGGTCCGCCATCACCCCTTGATGCCTGGGACGGCCGGCGAGGCCACGGATCATCCTCATCACAAGTCGATCTGGTTGGCTCATGGGAATGTCAACGGGCATAGCTATTGGGACGAGAAAGCCAGTATCCGCGCCGTCGGTGAACCTAGTTTATTCCCGGCGGTCGCCGCGATGGTGGTCGAGCACGAGTGGTTGGCGACAGAATCACCGGAAGTGCTTGCTCGCGAGCGAACTCGATTGAGCTTCGGCTGCCTCGAACCCGAGCGATCGCCGTTGGCAGGCGGTTGGTGGCTCCAATATCAAGTTCGCGTGACCGCCGTTGCACCGGAGTTGACCTTTGGCGATACAAAAGAAGGATTTTTTGCGATGCGAACGCACCCGAACTTGCAGTTGACCAACGACCCACGAGCGGGAGTGACAACCGCCAACGGTCGGGCGATCAATTCGCAAGGGTTGAGGGATAAGGACCTGTGGGGACAACCGGCCGAATGGGTCGCTTATGGCGGGACGATTGGCGAACAACCGGTGACGATTGTGATGATGGATCATCCGGCCAACTTGCGGCATCCGACGACGTGGCACGCCCGCGACTATGGGTTGGTTGCGGCCAACCCATTTGGATTGCATGATTTTCAGAAACTGCCGGCGGGTGCTGGCGATTTTGCCTTATCCCAGGGTCAATGTATAGAATTCTGTTATCGGATCGCCTTTCTGCCGACACTACTGGACGAATCGGCCATCCGTGCGGCCTACCGTGAATTTGCGGCCGGTCCGAACGGTTGGGAAGATTAGTCCGCGTCCGTTGCTTTTCCTGAGTGTCGTTGGGCTTTGTGCCTGAACCTTGCGCCCCAATCGAACCTGTTCCCTACCTTAGAAAACGAGGCCGAAGTGTCTACCGGAAAACGCAGTCTGGGCGATGTGATGAAGGAATTTGCCGATCATCGCTTGGTCATGAAAGAAGAGCTGCAAAAGGTGATTGTTGGCCAAGACGAGGTCATCGAGCAGTTGTTTGCGGCCATCTTCACGCGTGGTCATTGCTTGCTGGAAGGTGTGCCGGGACTGGCGAAAACCCTGCTCGTGAGTACGGTCGCGAAGATCTTGGACGTGAACTTCAACCGAATTCAATTCACTCCCGACTTGATGCCGGCCGACATCACGGGCACCAATGTGTTGGAGGAAGACGAAGCCGGCAAGCGGTTCTTTCGATTTGTCGAGGGCCCGATCTTCACCAACATTCTGTTGGCCGATGAAATCAACCGCACGCCACCCAAAACCCAGTCGGCATTGTTGCAAGCCATGCAGGAGCGACAAACGACGGTCGGTCGCGAGACCTATGATTTACCGGATCCGTTTTTTGCCATCGCGACCCAGAACCCGATCGAACAAGAAGGTACTTACCCACTGCCTGAAGCTCAATTGGACCGCTTCATGTTCAATATCATCGTGGGTTATCCCTCCGCCGAAGAGGAAGAGAAGATCTTGTTGGCGACGACCACGGGTGAGAAACCGGAAGTTCGCAAAGTGCTGACGGCCAAAGCCATTGTCAACTTGCAGAAACTGGTGGGGAACGTAGCCGTCAGTCCGTTGATTATCAGCTACGTGGCGAAGTTGGTGCGAGCGACGCGGCCGCGAGATGTTTCCGCGCCCGAGTTTGTTCGCGAGTTGGTCGACTGGGGTGCGGGACCGCGGGCGGGTCAGTTCTTGATCCAAGGTGGAAAAGCCATGGCGGCGATGGATGGTCGGTTGACGGTGAGCCTGGACGATGTTCGGCGAGTGGCAGTTCCCGTGCTCCGGCATCGGATCAGCTTGAATTTTCAAGCTCAAGCCGAAGGAATGGACAACGAAGCTGCCGTCCACCGACTGCTCAAAGAGATTCCGGAACCGGCGATCTCGAAGTATACGAAGTAGTTTTGAATCTCTGGGAATGCGAAGTTCCTGTTTCACTCCCCTCACGACCTTTCCGCCGAGAACCCCATGACGCACGGCGTTGGCGCATACCTGAAGCCCGAAGTGATCAACCAAATCAAGCGGTTGGATCTGCGGGCTCAATTTGTCGTCAAGGGTTTTTTACAGGGCCTGCACTCCAGTCCCTTGCATGGTTTTAGCGTCGAGTTTAGCGAGCATCGCGAGTATCGACGCGGGGATGATCCGCGGGGCATCGATTGGGGCGTGTATGCCAAGACCGACAAGTACTACATTCGCAAGTTCGAAGCCGAAACGAACCTGACCGGCTACATCGCGGTCGACCAAAGCCAATCGATGGGCTACACTTATCGCCAAGATTTGACGAAGTTTGATTATTCCATTTGTTTGGCGGCCAGCTTGGCGTATTTGATGATCGGCCAACAAGACCCGGTGGGCTTGATCACTTTCGACAACAAAATCCGCGACTGTTTGAAGCCAAAAAGCAGTCGTCGGCAGTTGACCAACATGTTGGCCCTGCTCTCGAAATTGAAGCCGCTGGGTACGACCGACATCGCCAACAGCCTGTTGCAACTGGCCAGCATGTTGCGGCATCAGAGCTTGATCATGTTGTTTACGGATCTGTTGGTTGATCCACTGCCCGTACGGCAGGCGCTAAGTCGACTCAAGCACGGCGGCCATGACGTGATCGTGTTTCATGTGTTGGACGAGGCCGAGGTGACGTTTCCGTTTGAGGGGGCGGTCGTGTTGGAAGATCCGGAAACGGGCGAAGAAGTCAAACTTGACGGCCGGTCGATGCGCAACCCTTATCGCGAAGCGGTTCGAGATTTTCAAGAAGATTATCGGCAGTGGTGCCGCAAGATGCGAATCGACTACGTCGCGATGGACACGCACACACCGTTCGACAAAGCGTTGTTGGAATACCTCATGAATCGACGAATGAGGATGTAACGCATGTCGGCTCTCCATGTTTGGTTGATGGCCTTGGGCGTCGGACTCGCGGTCGGCCCCATTGTCTTGCACTTGCTGTTGCAAGAAAAACCGAAACGACTGCCATTTCCAGCCCTCCGATTCGTGATCGCGAAGCAGCAACACGCGCGGCGGTCGTTTCGCTTGCGGCACTGGGTGTTGATGAGTCTGCGAGTGGCGATGATCGCGTTGGCGGCGTTGGCGTTGAGTCGTCCGGCGGCCGCGACAGCGCTGTTCGGATCCAGTCTGTTGTTGGGCGGGACGATTTTGTCCGGGGCCTTGTTCTTGTTCTTGACCTTGTATTGGCGAAACAAAGTTCGTTCGCAACCATCGAGTTTGCGAGGAGAGACCACCGCTGCGGTTCGTAGCCGCAGCCAGCTGGGAGCTACCTGGCCATTGGCGTTGTTGGCCCTGGTAGTGCTTGGGCATGTGGGCACGGCCGTGTGGTTGGCGTACCAAATTTGGCAAAGTGATTCGGGTCCGGTTCTGACGGGCAAACAGCCGGTGGCGGCGGCGCTGATCATCGATACGAGTCCTCGGATGTTGTATCGGAAAGAAAATCAAACTCGGCTGGAGCGAGCCCAGCAGTTGGCCGACGCCGTGATTGAACTTTTGCCAGCCGGGAGCCAGTTGACGATTGTCGATACTAGCCCCGATCCCGTTGGACTCAGTTTGGATCTGGCAGCGGCCCGACAACAGGTCGGCGCGCTGCGAATCTCTTATCAACCTCAACCGATCCCGAATCGAATCCGGGCGGCCCTGCAGTTGTTGGACGATAGTCCGTTGGACGGTCGCGAGTTGTTTGTGATCACCGACCTGAGTCGGCCGGGTTGGACCGCCGCTCCGGGCACTCCCAATCAGTTGAACGTCGACCCCGAAGTTTCGTTGTATGTCATCGATGTAGGGGCCAAGTCGCACGAAAACTGGTCGGTGGAACAATGGGACTTGCCGACTCCCGCGATCACTCCAGGCGGCTTGATCCAAGTTCGGGGAACGATTGCGCGAAAGGCGATCATTGATCGCGAAGAAGATTTGGTTCGCGAAGTCGCGACGGATCGCGCCCGACTGAAGGTCGCGGAACCACAACCCGCTGAAGACACTGCTCCCGCCACAACCGCGCCGGAAGGTTTGCTGGAGAACGGTGCCGCCGGCAATGCGACCAGGGCCATCGACTTGCCAGCCGAAGGTCGAACGATTCGCATGTTGTTCGAGAAACCGGAAACCGGTCGACCCGTGTATCGCAATGGTGAAACCTTGTTGCCGACACAACATTGGGAACGTTTGACCCAAGTGAATCTTGCTCCTGGGCAATCGACCGAAGTGGCGTTCTCCTTGCCCGATTTGCCGGAAGGCATTCATCACGGTTGGATCGAGATCGATGGTGGCGACGCGTTGGGTTTTGACAATCGCAGGTTTTTTACGGTTACAGTTCAACCCGCGTGGAAGGCCTTGATCGTCAACGGTCCTGGCGTGAGCGACGCTAATTTTTTGGAAGCGATTGCTCCCGAAAGTGTGCGAGAAAAAGGCCAAGCGGTGTTCGACTGCAAATCGATTCGAGCCGAGCAGCTTCGCGAATTCAATTTGACCGATTATCGCGTCGTGTTCTTCTTGAATCCGGGGCCGCTAAGCGACGAACACTGGCAGCAGCTCTATCGCTATGTCTCGGGTGGAGGCAGCGTGGGATTTTTCTTGGGCCATAATTCGCTGACGACCGATGCGAATCGCTCGGTGCCGCATCCAAGTTTTAATCAAGTATCGGCCCAGCGATTGTTGCCCGGCCAGCTCGAAGCACCTTGGCGTCAACCCGAGGGCTTGATTTTCGAGCCGACCGCATGGGATCATCCCGTTTTCAGCCGCATGCAACCGCTGCGAACCGTGCTGATGTGGAGCCGCTTGGAAGTCTTCATGCACCTGGGGCTGAAACTCGTGCGCGACAAAGATAAATCGGCCGAGCCTCCGCCGTCAATTCCTAACGCCACAGAAGACTTGCCGCCGGCTAAGGCGGCGGACCAAACAAAGGACCCAGCGGTTCCGAATTCAAGGGATGATACCAAATCGGGTGCAGGGGACGCTGTTGCGAAAGACGCCGACAACCAGAACGAGGACCCGTTGCCGAAGGCTGTTAGAATCCTGGCGACGTTTTCGAACAACATGCCGGCGTTGGTGGAAGCCACGGTTGGTCAAGGACAAGTCCTGCTGATGACGACTCCCGTGACCGACCCGACGCGGCCCGACGATGGGCGTAGGCCGTGGAATTCGTTTGCGATCAGCGATGATCGTTCGTTCACGTATTGGTTATTGGCGACCGAGATCGCTCGTCATTTGGCGACGGCCAAATCAGCGAACCTCAACGGTTTGGTCGGTGATTCGTTTGTATTGCCGAATGATCAAGCCAATGCTCCGTCGAAGTACTTTTTGTATCGGCCCGAGAATCAAGAGCCGGTTGATGTGGCGGTGGAACGGGGTCGATTGTATTTGGATTTTAACGATCGGCCGGGAGCCTATCGCCTGCGCGGCTTGAACAATCAACAGGAAGTTCACTTGCGCGGCTTTACGGTCAACGTTCCTTCCGGGCAGAGTGACTTGAGTCGAATTGGCAAGCCGCAGCTCGATAGTTGGCTGGGGCGGGGGCGTTATGCGGTGGCGGAAAATGAATCGCAGATCCAACGAATTCAAGGAGCGGGCCGGGTGGGCTTGGAATTTTACCCGAGTCTCATTCGTTTGTTGGCCGTGGCGTTCTTGGCTGAAATCCTGTTTTCGAACTGGTTTTACCGCGAACCTCCCCGCAAAAAAACGGCCCAAGAGATCATTGTTGGGCGAACCGAGTAACCCCAGGTCCATGACTGATGTTTGAAACCCTAAGCTTTGATCCCGTATTCCCCTGGTGGATGATCGCCGGCTTTGCGCTGGTCGCCGTCATCCTCAGTTGCTTACGGCCGGGCTTTGGCGAGCTTAGCCCGGCAAAACAGCGAACGCTGACGGTCCTTCGGTTGTTGGCGATGATTTTGCTACTGTTGGCAATGATCCGTCCGGGCTTTCTTTCGGTCGAAAGTCGCAAACAACGAGCGGTGATCCTCGTGATGATGGACTTGAGCAAGTCCATGCAGTTGCCCAACGCGGCGCAAGGTGAGTCGCGTTACTTGGTCGCGCAGCAAGCTTTAAAACAATTGGACAAGTTCAATGATCGCTTGGCAGCGCAGGATGTGGAGTTATTAGTTTATGGGTTTGATCGCGAAGTTTATCCGCTGAAACGGGACGGTGCGACAGGTCCGGCGGAGACGGGAGCGGGAAACCAAGACGCGGGTGCAGCCGTCGCCATCGACTTGCCGGCAACGCCAACGGGCAAAGAATCGGATCTGTTGGGAGCGATCGACTCGGTCGTGCGGTTGAATCGCAATCGGCGAATCGCCGGCTTCTTGATGCTGACCGATGGCGTCCCGAACGTGATTCGTCCCAAGACCACGGCCAGCGAAGTCACGAGAGCCTTATCGGCCCGCGATGCTCCGTTCCACGGCATGATTTTTGGACCCAGCACGGTCGCGGAAGATTTCTTGGATGCGGCGGTCGAGTCGATGCCCGACAATTTGGCGGGCTTTGCCGAGAACGAAATCGAGTTCCGCGCGGGGGTGCGATTGCGGGGGTTCAATCGCCGCACGGTTCCCGTGCAGTTGATCGTTCGCAAACCTGACGGCGAAGAGATTGTCGCCCAAACGAAACAAGTCACTCCGACATCTGCGGATCATTTGGCGCAAGTAGATTTTAATTACTTGCCGGAGCTGCCTGGTAGCTACAAGCTTCAAGTCAAAATCCCGGACCAACCGCGCGAAGTCGCGTTGACCAACAACATGCTGTCGGCGTATTTGCAGGCCTTTCCGGGCGGGTTGCGAGTATTGTACATCAGGGGCGATTTGCAAATGGAGCAACATTTTTTGGTGCGTTCCTTGGAGGCGTCGAAAGACATTCAGGTTCGCACGATATGGATCGACTCCAAAAATCGGAGCCGTTGGCCAGTGGATCTGACTCGTGAATTAAAGGACAACAGTTTTGACGTCGTAGTTTTGGACAATATCGATGCCTCGGCGTTGCAGGGCCAACGCGGGAACAACCTATCGATCTTGGCCCAGTCGGTCTTGGACGGCCGCGGCCTGTTGATGATGGGCGGCTATCATAGCTTTGGTCCGGGCGGTTATGCGGAAACTCCGTTGGAAGACGTGTTGCCGGTGCGGATGTCCCGGAATCAGCGGCAAGAATTTGAGGCTCCGCTGCGTACCGACATGCACTTGGAGGATCCGTTGGCGCTGCGACCAGCGATGGATCATTACATCACGCGTTTGGGCGAGGGCGAAGGTGCGGCGTTGGGAGCCGCCTGGGAACAATTGCCCAAGCTCCGCGGAGCGAATCGCTTTGGCCGACTGAAAGACAGTGCCATGGTCTTGCTGGAAAGCGAAGACCGCGACCCGCTCCTGGTGGCCGGCAATTACGGAGGTCGGGTCTTGGCCTTTGCAGGAGATTCGACCTATTTGTGGATCCGCGCCGGTTTTGAACAACAGCATCAACAATTTTGGCGGCAATTGATGCTCTGGTTGGCCGCTCGCGATGTGGCCGGGGACGAACGAGTCTGGATGCGATTGGCCAAACGTCGGATCATGTCGGGCGACGTATTGCATGCCGCAGCCGGGGTGCGCGGCGAGGGCGGTGACAATGTCGATGGCGTTCGGGTCACCGCTTCATTACAAAGTCCCGACGGATCGACTCGACCGATTCCGTTTAGCATGCAGGCCGATCGCTCCCAATTCAACGGCAGTGTGGAAGCCGATTTCATTGCAAGGGGCGGGGTTTACCGCTTGGAAGTTGTCATGAGCAAAGACGGCGCGGAGATTGGTCGCGAGTCGCAAGAATTCGACGTCGTCGATATCGACAGCGAAACCGTCATTCCCGTCGCCGATATTAGCTTGGTCCAGCAATTGGCGGATGCGACTCAGACGGCTGGCGGCCAATTGTGGACGGTGCAGCAGTTGGAGGGCTTGGCGGATTCGCTCGTGAAATCAACCGAGAAGTTGGATATCAAGATCCCGCAACTTTGGCGACTGGGTGATACGGCAGGGGATGCTTACGGTTTTGTGATCGCTCTGTTCGTCGTGATGATGTTACAATGGGGGCTGCGGAAGTATTGGGGTTTGGTGTAGATCGAGGAAGGACGGCCGATGACGACAAGTTCGACGCTGACGATCGATACGGCTCGTGAATTACTGACGGCCTGGACTCCGGGGTTGGCGCTGCGCCGGCACGCACGAGCGGTCGAGCTGACCATGCGAAAATTGGCTGCGGAACTTTCGCCGGGCGAGGAAGAAATGTTCGCGGTCGCCGGGCTGCTGCACGATGCCGATTACGAGCAATGGCCGGACGAGCATCCGCAGCGGATCGTGGCTTGGCTGCGTGAACAGCAAGAGGACGTGATCGCGGGTGCGGTTGCTGCCCATTACACTCATTGGGGAGTTCCGGCGGAGACACTGGTCGCCAAAGCCCTGTTGGCGGCGGATGAGCTGACTGGTTTCGTTTGTGCGTGTTGTTATGTGCGGCCCGGTGGAATTTCGACTTTGGAACCTGCCAGTGTGTTGAAAAAGCTGAAGGACAAAAAATTTGCGGCCAAAGTCGATCGGCAGGAGATCGAAATCGGTTGCCAACTCCTCGGCGTGGAGGCGCGGCAATTGGTCGAATGGATCACTCACGCTTTGGCCCCGCATGCAGTAGAATTGGGGATCCAAGGGACCTGATTAGTAGGATTTACTGCCAGGTCCCCGTATAATGTTGAAGCAAAATGATTTTGGAAAGGCCCGAGGATGTTGAATATTCTAGCGGTTCGAAACATCACCCCAATCGTAAGCGGCTTCGTCCTGACCGTCGCTTTGGTTGGGTGCAACGTCGGTGTCGATACGGGCCAATTGAAGGGCCAATCGAACGGCCAATCAGCAAGCGAATCGTCGGGCCAATCCCTTCCAACAGTGACGGCGGCGACCGTAGGCAACACCAAGCCTCTGCTGCAAGTGGAACATTGTTACCTCGCCGGACAACCGCAAGCGGATGACTTTGTGGCTTTTAAAGCCGCCGGCGTCAAAAAGGTGATTTCGATCCGAGACCCCAGCGAAGTCAACTGGGACGAACGAGCTGCCGTCGAAGCCGCTGGGATGGAGTTTGTGCAGATTCCGATGCGCTCGCCGGACCAAATGACTGAGGACAAAATCAAAGAGATTTGTGAACTGTTGCAACAGGCGGACGAACAAGATGAAATGGTCGTGTTGCACTGTGGCGCAGCGGTGCGAGCTTCCGCCGTGTGGTTGGCACATTACTGCGTCAGCCGAAAGGCGTCTTGGGAGGAAGCTGAAGCGGTCGCGGCCACTTTGGTTGAAGTACCTGACGCATGGAAAGCACCCGTCAAGTCTTACGTCGAAAAGAACGTCTCACGGAACTGAAGCTGATGCAACAACCCGAATGGGAATGGACGATCGAGCGGAAGCTCTGCAGCAAAGCAGAGGCGGCTGCCCTGATGATCCAAGAGATCCTGGATCGAATGGAGTCTTTGGGCTGGTCCCAAAAGGAACAGTTGGACACCCATTTGTGTTTGGAAGAAGCGTTTATGAACGCCATCAAGCATGGCAATCGCAACGACAGCCAACGTTGCGTCGAGACCAAGTGCTGGATCAATACCCAACATTTTCGGATTCAGATCCAAGACGAAGGTTCAGGGTTTCGTATCGAAGAAGTTCCCGATTGCACGAAGGCCGAAAATTTGACGAACTGCAGCGGCCGCGGCCTGATGATGATGCAATATTTTATGGATGTGGTTCAATACAATCCTGTGGGCAACGCTGTCACGATGGAAAAGCGTCGAGGTAACCAGCAGCTTTGAGCGACGATCTGCAGGCAACGGCAAACGACAAACTTGGGTGGCCGATCCAATTGGTCACGGAGCCGGCATCCCGCCTTCCTGATGTTTCGCGGTCTGTCGTTGTGGCGGTCGTTTTGTGGAGCGTCTTGATTCTCGCCATCAGCGGCCTCGGGTATCTGACTGGCTCCGAGATCATTGTCTGTCACTTGCGTCGTTGGACGGGTTGGCCATGCCCAATGTGTGGTGGGACGCGCATGGTGCTTTCGCTCTTGAGCGGGAGGATCACCGACGCTTTCTGGTTCAATCCGCTGTTGTTCGTGACATTGATCGCCGCCGGCGGTTGGTTTGGTTGGCCGGCGTTGACAGGCTATCGATTCCGAGTCAGGGCAACGTGGTTTGGCTGGTGGGCTTTGTGCCTCCTGGGGTTCGCCGCGGTAGTTGCCAACTGGATTTATTTGGTTGCAAAATAAGCCAGGGTTCACCGATCGCCCATGCCGATGAAGTAACAGCTTCGCAACTAGCCGAGCTCGTCGTGGGAGATAAGTAGGGACAAGTGACTTACCCGGGCTATAATTCAACAATCGCTGGGTTGGTTTGGTTCTCGAGCACGTTGTGGATTCCCCATGAATAGTCCGTTTCTTTCGCTGCCATTGTGGGCGGTTGTTGTCTTCTTGGTCCTAATGGCTGGCTGCGGAGAACAAAGTAAGGCCGTTGACGCGACGAAGAGCCCGGCAAAGCCGGGGACCGAAAACACCGTCGACGATGAAATGGCCTCCCGCGTCAATTCCATGTTCAAGAATCTGCCGGAGGCCTCCAAAACTGATCGGCCCGCCTTTTCACTGGGAGATGGCACTCCAGCCCCGGCGGACTCCAGCGCCAGCAAAGTAACCGACGGAACCACACCCGAAGTATCTGCCCAGCAAGGTGTCGTTTCCCAGGGCGCAACGACCGCTACGGACTCGGCGAACTCCGGGGACATCAATCGGTTGATGGATCGACTACAGAAATTGCATTCAATGCAGTTGGATGTGCAGTCGATGGAGCAGTTCCAACAAATTCAGATCGAACGCCTTGAGAAGTCTACTCAAGTGTTGGCGTTGAACCCTTCCTACGAATTCCAGGTCATGGCGATCAAGACCCAAATCGATGCCTTGAGTTGGCAGGATGGAACCGATCAGCCGGGAGCCGCCGAGCGACTCGAACAGCGCTGCCAAGAGCTACTGCAAAGCGAAAATCTGGACTTTCGCCGGATGGGCATGTTGGGGCAAACCGGGGCCTTCATGCGTCGCTATGCAAAAACGCCTTCGATCGGCGTGGCTCCGTTGGTTGCGAGTATCCAGAAAATCATGCCCCAAGATTTTGATGACTTTGAACTGGCGACCGAATTGGCGCAAACCGCCTCGGCCATCTTTGTTCAACGACAACGGGCCGATTCGATTCAAGTCATGACCGCGCTTCGCGATTGTCTGCGAAACAGTCAGCAATTGCCCGTTATCGGCATCGCCGATTCGCTCTCGGCCCAGATCGCCATGGCCGAAGTGGAGTTTGACAAATTGATCAAGAACCAAGTGGCCGACGAAGAAAAAAACCTGCCTGCACTTCGCGCTGGGATGGAAAAAATCGTCAGCACCGGTGCGACGGTTTCGATGTACAACGAGATGATTCCATGGATGCAGCTGTTTGAACAGCAAGCCTGTTATCGCTCGACCGGGGTCGTCGCAGAAGTGTTGGAAACGGCGTTTCGCCAAATTCCTTCGGACCCGAGCATCGTCGAAGTGTTGAGTGCCTTGCAACCCGTTCGGCAGCGCATGCAGTTGATAGGCAATCCGCTGGAGTGGTCGGAATTGGTCGACTACAAAGGCGGAGCGTTTGATGGCAACGTCTTGAAAGGCAAAGTGGTCTTGGTGACGTTCTTTTCGGGCAAGGCGGACAAGCCGCTACGTGATCAACTGCAGTTTGAAACCAAGATGTTTGAAGAATTGCAGGACAAGGGCTTCGCGATGGTCGGATTCAATATCGATCCCGATCCCAATTCCTCGCGAGATTTCTTCGGTTCGCGCTTGCCGCGATGGCATTGTTTGCAGTCCAGCAACCCCGCCAAACTGGGTTTCGATTCAGTTTTTGCGGTGCAAACCGTGGCGAATCAAGTGCCGTATCGTTTGCTGTTGGGCCGCGATGGAAAGGTCGTGCATCTCGGCATTCCAATCGACCGACTCGGGAAGTACGTCACCGATGAAATGCAAAAGTAGCCTCGACTGCAGTTAGAATCGTTGTCCTGGACGCAGGCCATAGCCGCGCAAAAATTCGCCGCTAGCCATGCCTCGCTTGCCGGCAGGCTGAACGCGAGTTAGTGCCAAGACTCCGGTTCCCGTTTGAACCCACAAATCGTGGCCTTCCGCGCGCAGGATTTCGCCGGGAACGGCGGTCTTGGAGGCCGTCGTTTCGAGTTGAGTTTTTTCTGTAGCGACAATCTCCGTGGCCAGAACAATCAAGCGCAGGGGCTGTTCACCACCGGGCGGTTCACCACCGCGTCGCCACAACGTAAAACTCCCCGGCCAGGGTTGGAAAGCGCGAATCTGATTGCGAATTTGGTCCGCCGAATGCCGCCAATCGATTTGGCTTTGAGACTTCGCCAATCGCGGGGCCTTTGTCACGAGTGACGGATCTTGAATGGCACCAAGAATCGATTGTCCGTCCCAGGTTTTCAACATGTGCAAGGAGTCACGTACCGCATCCACGCCCAGCACGGAAAGCCGTTGTTCCAATTCGCCCGCCGTTTCGTCCGGATCAACTGGAAGGCGTCGTTGCACTAGAATCGGACCGCCGTCCAATCGTGGGGTCATGTGAATCACCGAAACGCCGGAGTCGAGGTCCCCGTGAAAAACACACCATTGCACGGGAGCGGCACCGCGGTACTTGGGCAAGAGAGAACCGTGCAAGTTGATCCCGCCCCATCGCGCCGTCTCCAGCGCTGCCGGCGCCAAGATCTGTCCGTAATCGCACACGACCAACAGATCGGCCCCGACCGCGCCCAACGTTGCCACCGCATCCGGCGAATTGACATTCGGCGGGTCGAAGATTGGAATCGTTCGAGTTTGAGCCACGACACGCATGGGGCTGATCGGCGGCTCTTTCCCTTTCGCGGGAACCGGCGGCCGCGTCACCAACAACGGGATATCGTGCTCGTCCGACAACAGGGCTTCAAACGTGGGGACTGCAAACGGGCCGGTGCCCATCATGATGATCTTCATGGCTGCTCCTGCTGCTGACGATATTCCGCAGCTAATTTCACATAGTGTTGGGCCGCGTGTTGAATTCGCGCCAGATCTTCCTTCGTCACCGCACGACGCACGACCGCCGGCGACCCTTACGCCATGGGCTGCACGACATCTTCCTTTGTCTAGGCGATTTGTGCGGCTGGTCGGATCGTCTCCGGCGCCACGGCCTTCAAGGCCTTGCTCAATACTTCAACGGTATGACGAATCTGGGACTCCGAATGGGCCGCCGTTATGAAGAATCGCACGCGAGCCCGAGCTTCCTCCACGGCAGGGTACAGAATCGGTTGAGCATTGATCCCGGCATGGAACAAGTATTCGGAGATCCGGAGCGCCTTGACCGAGTCGCCGACGATCACGGGAATGATCGGCGAATTGCTGCTCATGCCCGTGTCGATTCCGGCCGCCTTGGCCAATCGCAGGAACAACTTCGAGTTCTCGATCAGCCGAGTCACTCGTTCGGGTTCTTTTTGCAATTGCTGCAAAGCTCCCAAGGCCGCACCCACATTGGCCGGTGGCATCCCGGCTGCAAAGACGTAGCCTGGCGTCGTGTAACGCAGGTATTGAACCAACGACTTGGCCGCGCCCACGAATCCACCACAACTGGCGAATGATTTGCTCATGGTGCCCATCCAACATTCGACATCGCTGCGTTTGACGTCAAACATTTCGGCCACCCCACGACCCGTCTTGCCAAGCGTGCCGAACGAGTGGGCCTCGTCGACGTACATCCAACAGCGATGTCTTTTCTTCACTTCGACGAATTTGGTTAGATTCGGATAATCGCCGTCCATCGAATACAAGCCTTCGATCACGATGATCACGCGGCGGTAATCGGTGCGAATCTCTCCCAAGATCTCGTCCAACTGTTGCCAGTTGTTGTGGTCAAACGCCCGCCGCCGCGCACCGGAAAGCTCCGCGCCTTGGATCAAACTGTTGTGTGCCAACGCATCGTGCAAGACCAAGTCACCGGCCGAAACCAGATGCCCAAGGACGGTTTCGTTGGTCGCGTGTCCACCGGGGAATGTAATGACATCTTCGACACCAAAGAAGTTGGCAATTTCGGCTTCCAATTCTTTGTGAATCGTCTTTTCACCACTGACCAAGCGGCTGGCGGAAACGCTTGTCCCGAACCGATCGATCGCCTGTTTGGCCGCGGCGCTGACAGCCGGATGGCCGGATAAACCCAAGTAGTTGTAGCTGGCGAAACTGATCAGTTCGCGTCCATCGATCCGAGTCGTATCGGAGATCACGCCGTCGTGGACACTGAAGAACGGATTGCGAGCGCCCGTCGACAAAATCAGGTTGCGAGTCCGCTCGAACCGCAGGTACTCGGGCATCTCTTCGACTTTGTAAAACGACGATGGCAGTTCTTCACTGGAGTGAAATTTGCGAATCTTCGCCGTCGTTTCGGCAGCAGTAGCGACATGCTGGATGGGATGCGTGCCGATATGCGTTGTGATCGCCAGTGCAATCTCACGGATCGTCTCAATCTCTTGCAGAATTTCGTTGGGAAAGTTGCCGCCATAGATTTCTTCCAATTGGCTGGCAATGCTCATTCGTTCTAAGGAGTCCAAGCCCAGGTCGACCACGATGTTGGTGTCCAAAGTCAAGGCCTTCGCCCGTTCTTTTGCCACGCCTTTGACGGCTTGCATGACCATTTCGACGACATCGATATTCACGTCGGCCGCGTCCGCTAGTGACGCGCCAGACGTAGAGTTCGTCGCGTCCGTCCCTTCATCGGTCGTGTCGGCAGTTTGCCAGGCACTCCATTGGGCAACGATCAGCAGCCGACCCTCTTCAAAGTACTTGCGACAGGCGGTTCGTTGGATCTTGCCCGATGAGGTCTTGGGAATCGAGCTGGAACGAACCAGGATCACTACATCCGGCGGCAATTCGTGTTCGGCGGTCACGGCCGATCGCACAGATTGAATCACGGCGTTCCAATCGACATCGTGCTGCCGTTCGACTTCACAGACCACCGCCAACAATTCTTTATCATCGCGTTCGAAGGCAAAGGCTGCCGCTCCCGCCGGTCGCAAGTGTTTGCTGCAACGCTCGACGGTCGTTTCAATGTCTTGAGGATAACGATTGACGCCGTGGACAATGATCATGTCCTTCAAGCGTCCACTGACGAACAGTTCGCCACCGTAGAAGAACCCCAAGTCCCCAGTGCGCAAGAACCGAGTCTGGTTCGGGTCATCTACCAAGGTGGCATGGAAAACTTCGGCGGTCTCTTGCGGCTTCTTCCAATAGCCCTGCCCAACGCTGGGGCTGCTGATCCAAATTTCCCCGATTTGATCGGGTCGCGCTAAAGTACAAGTTTCATGTTCGACAATGATCACCTCTTCGTCGCCGACGGTACGGCCGCAACCCACCAACCGCCGCGTCGGCACGTTTTCTCCAGGTTTTGGTTCACGGACCTGGTACTTCTCCAAGTCCGTCGCGACGAATTCAACCGTCGTGGGCTCTTTATGAGGATCCGCACCCGTTACCAACAAAGTTGTCTCCGCCATCCCATAACACGGAAAATGGGCCTTGTGACTAAAGCCATAGGGAGCAAATTTCTTCGAAAAGCGTTCCATGACATCGGCCCGCACAGGTTCCGCACCGTTAAACGCCAACTTCAAGCACGAGAGATCCAGCCCCTCGCACATCTCGTCCGTGATCCGCTCCACACACAGCGAGTACGCAAAGTTCGGACCACCCGTAATTCGAGCGCGAAAGTTCGACACCGCTCGCAACCATCGAATCGGTCGGGTCAACATCGCCACGGGGCTCATCAACGTTACCGAGCATCCCATGAACAGGGGGTTGATAATGCCACCAATCAAACCCATGTCGTGATACAACGGCAACCAACTGATCGCGTGATCGTCCGTCGAAACCTGGAAGGCCTCCGAAATCATCTTGCAATTGGACATCACGTTGAACTGCGTCAACACCACGCCCTTGGGTGTTCCCGTCGAACCTGAGGTGTATTGGATGAGCGCCATGTCGTCGGATGTCAAACGCGGATGGACCCAGTCACTGGCCAACTCGCTCGGTACCCCATCGGTCGCCAACCAACTGGCGCGTTGCAGGCTCGGCGAATCGGACAGCGTCGCGCGGTCGATACGCTCCAACACGTCGTTCGTCGTCAAAGCCACCGCCGCCTGAGCGTCCCGCGAAATGGCGTCGATCCGCCCCATGTTGCGATTGCGGCGCGGCGGGAAAGCTGGCACCGGTACCACACCCGCGTAATGGCAGCCCATGAACCCTTCCACGAAGTCGAGTCCCGATTGGTACAGGAGCAGGGCCCGCTGCCCACGCATGTTCATCGACGTCAACTTGGCGGCGACCGCCCGAGCACGTTCATCCAACCGAGCAAAGGTCAGGCTAACCTCTTTTTGCTCGCCATCCTGCAAGAATCGCAGGGCCAAGTCGTTCGCTTTCGCATCTTTCCAATATCGCAGCCGATCGACAAAGTTCGTCTCTGGCGGAGAAAACGGACGCAGAAGTTCGGCAAGATTCACTGTTCTAGTACCCTTTTATGAGCAGCCCAATTCGGTCCAATCCAAATATCGACTCCCGCCCATCCCCTGAACCAGCCTCAAAACGCAGTTTTTAATCCTCCGCGCCCAAAAGCCGGAAAATCGAGCTGCCACGCTACGCCAATCACCGGCGAAATGTCCCACCGCATACCGAAATGTCCTGCAGAATCACATGAACTTGTGAAATCTGAGGGTAATGGGAGAAATGGGCGATCTCGACCTGGATTCCCGGCTCCTCGCTCCACATCCTTGAAAAGAAAGCATCTACCCAGCCAAGGTCCGAGATTTTACCGATTTTAACTGGGTTCTCCAATGGGCTCACCGCCTTCAGTAGCACGAGCTGCTTGGCGCGAACCTGCGTCGCCAACCACATGGCCAGACTATCCGATGTGACATCCCAGCTTTCTGGAAACCGGCGGTCCGCAGCGGCGGCGGCAGCGAGGTCGACGACCAGCGGACGTTCGACTCCAAAACGAGCCGCCGTGCCCGTCCAAGCCGCCATCTCCGACCGAGTCATCGGGTCGACCGAGTCCGGTCCCTCGGGCGAGACCTTCCCGCCACCGATCGCCCCAGCCGCTGGAAATTCCAGCAATGGCCATTCCATCAGCCGCGCGACCATCCGAGCCGTGACTTGCATGCCCGCCAAGGCCAATCGATGACTATCTCGGGGGGATAACGAATGAACCCGATCCCAAGCGCGGACGGCATCGACCACGGTTCCGCCACCAACCACGACCAACCACTGTACCGGTCCTGATTCGACATGGAGGTCGCGCAAGTGCTGCCACCATCGACCGACTTGGTTCGGCAAATCCGGGGACTGCAGCAAACTGCCCCCCAATTTCAGAACATGGGTTGATCGGGACTGGCCGGGATCATCAACTTGGAGTTGGGCCATGTTGGTACTAACGAAGGACGGCACCGAACGCACCGAACGTTATCGCCAGAAAGAACCAAACAATTAGTTTTGAGCGAATCGCCATTAAAAGTAACTTGCGAGTCCAGATCGTTCAATAGGACTCGACGCCTCGTTCACGACAAAAAACGCCAAACTCGAACCGGGACATGGCACTGCAAAATCAAGACGCGTTTTTGGAAAAAAGTCCTTAGGCCACGGGCTTCCAAACCTCCCACCATTTTCGCTTTGAGTTATTGCCAGAAGTTTTCTTTTGATAGGGTCGACCCGAGGCCGTGATCGAACCTTCCAGTTTGGCATGATTGAACAGGGCACCGTTGATGTTTGCCGAGTTCATATCGCAGTAACGCAAATCAGCGAAACTTAGATCTGCTTTTGAGAAATTGACGCTGAACAGGTTCGCTCGCTGGAACGTGGCATGACGCATTTCACAATGAAACTCGGCCATCGCACAATCGGTATGATTCAAGTTGGCTCGTTCGAATTGAGCACCGTTGGCTTTGCAATGTCGCAACTCGGCGCCTTCCAAGCAGGCGTCCGTGAAATTCGCCCCTTCCAAATGACAGTCGTTCAACAGAGCTTTGGTGAAATCGGCCTCTTGGCACTCGGTGCCCAGCAGCGCCGCGCTGGTCAAGTTTGCTCCACGAAAACAACTGTACTTGCAATCCGCCGAAGATAGATTGCAGTTCCGCATGCTGACGCCGGAAAAATCCAAGCCGCTCAAATCGGCGCCATGCAAATCGATGTTGTCCAAAACCAAGTCGCGATGAAATTGAGCATCCGGATCCTGATACAGGACCTTGCCGGTTTCTTTATGCTTGATCGTTATCATCGCTCACTCCTGTCAAGGTCTCCCTTGGCAACTCTGTCTTCACCTTAAAGACTCACACATCTCTCCTGGCAATTCCATGGATGTTGAGGAAGCAACAAAATCGGCGCTACCCACGCTACCTCCACCAACTAACATCGTGCTTCCGTACACGCGGTCTTTGCAAAACTCCGACCCATTGTAACCAAAACTTGTTACAAAATTAATGGAAAATGCCAGCGTTCTCCACATTTCTATCGTTCTGTTCGGCTCGTAAGTTCCGACATATCGTCACTTCGCGATTCTACAACGCTTTGGGGATGGGTGTTTTCGACTTGGTCGGACGATATCCATGGACCGGCCGACCGCGGTGGGACGTCGATCTGGCTGAACCTAAAACCACCATCCATTCGCCAAGGTTCGAAAATTCTTGGGGGAATTGACGATCGCGGCAACGATCACGGGCCGCCGCCATGTACCGCCCGATTTCGCGCGTTACAATTGCCGGGCTTTTTGCAGCGGTTGACCGATTCCGTAGTGGCATTGGTTCCCGTGGTTTCATGTCCGAAATTTGGGATCTCGCAGTATGACAACGTTGAAGGTCGTTCGGTTCAGTTTCGCGGGCAGTTTGGCAATTTCGGCCGCCAGTTTGTTGGCGTGCGCCTCCCTGTGGGTCGTCGGCTGTGGTGGAACGGGTGGCGACGGCTCGACATCAACCGGCAAACGAATGTTTATCAGCGTGGGAACCGCTCCGGCCGGAGCGGCATTCAACCCGGTCGGCAGCGCGATCTGTGAAGTGATCAACGAAAATCGTGGCGACTTGAACTGGACGGCCAACGCCGAAGCCACGGGCGGTTCGATGGAAAACATCCGCTTGCTCAGTCAAAAGAAACTTCAATTTGCGATGTCAAACGCTTCGATCACATACTTTGCGGTGCGCGGGACGGAAGGTTGGGAACAAAAGCACGAAGTTCAATCGGTCATGTCGCTGTTCCCCAATATCGCCATGTTCGTCACGGTCGCAAATTCGGATGTCCAGAAGATTGCGGACCTGAAAGGCAAGCGAGTCTACATCGGTCCTGAAGGGGCGGGCTTCGAGTACTTTATCAACCCGATTCTCAACGCGCACGGACTGAAGCTCAGTGATTTGGAAGTTCGTTACGGCACACAACTGGAGGCCGCGGAAATGTTGAGCGATGGAACAATCGCTGCCGCGGTGTTGGGCGGGGGAAATCCAGTTGCGGCAATCACGCAGTTGGCCCAAGGCAATGCCATTCGCTTCTTGCCATTTGAGGACGAGGCCAAACAAAAGCTGTTGGAACAGTATCCGTTTTACTCCGCAGCGACCGTTCCGGCTGGGACATATAGAGGCCTTGATACCGAGTTCGCGGGGCTCAGCGTCGGTTGGGCTCACTTGATTGTCCATCAATCGCAGGACGAAGAAACGGTCTACCAGTTCACCAAGTTGTTGTGGGAGAACCGTGAAAAGATCGCGACTCGCAATCGCGCCGCCGCCGCCATCAAGCCAGAAACCGCGGCGCGAAACACTGGGGTTCCCTATCATCCGGGCGCCGAAAAGTACTTTCGAGAAATCGGGATTTGGCCAGAAGCGGCGACGAAATAGTACCGTTCCGTGGCATTGTGCCCAAGCGGATGTTGGCCCCGGATTTACTGAACGCGAGCTCCGCGTTTCTTCACTGATTCTTGAACGAGAAAGCAGATAAACATGGGTCGGTCTCCCACGAGCGATTCTCGTTCGATGGACGCTCGTCGCGCCGGCGGTGAAGACGATCATCCGAACTGGGCCGCGAACTTTCATTCCGTCGACAGAGTCTTCCGTCATTGGGCCAGTCTCTTGATGGCGGTTGCGCTGACCGTGTTTGTGTTGTTGGAAGTGATTTTCGCGCAACTGTCGCCGCTGAAACAGATTTCTCTGTTCGTGACGTCAGGTTTGATTTTGTGTTTTCTCCAGGTCCCCGCGCACCCGGCCTTGGCCAAGTCCCTATGGCTTCGCGGTCTGGACCTTCTGTCGATGCTGTTGTCGATTCTTTGTTGCGGGTATCTGTTGTATGAAGGCAATGCGCTCGGGCAACGAGCGGCTCTGTATACGACAACCGACCTATGGGTTGGCACGATCGGTTTGATATTGATTCTTGAAGCAGCGCGGCGAACCGTGGGATGGTCACTGCCGATTTTGGCCATCGTGTTTATGGTCTACGCCCATCAAAGTGTGGCTCAGCAATTGCCGGATTGGATGTTCCCCCACCGCGGACAAGACTGGGAATCGATCATCGGGCAAACGTACTTGCGGACGCAAGGTGTTTTTGGAACCGCAGCCAGCGTGATGTTTCGCTACGTGTTCCTGTTTGTGGTTTTCGGAGCTCTGTTACAAGCCAGTGGAGCCACCGAGTATATCATCGGGATTGCCGTACGGATCTTCGGCAAACGTGCCGGAGGTCCCGCCAAGATTGCCGTCATCGCTTCGGGCCTCATGGGTTCGTTGTCCGGCAGCGCGGTTGCGAACGCGGCAACCACGGGAGCATTCACCATTCCGCTGATGAAAAACATCGGCTTCAAACCCCACGAAGCGGCTGGGGTGGAGGCCGCGGCGTCATCCGGCGGCGCACTGGTACCGCCCGTGATGGGAGCTGGTGCGTACATGATGATGGAGATCATCAATCCTCCGGTGACCTATCTCCAGATCATGCAAGCCGCTTTGATTCCGGCCATCCTGTATTACTTGTCGATCTTCTTGTTGGTTCACTTCTCCGCCCGCCGAATCGACTCGGCGGAAGACGCAGCGCGTGGCCATGCGTCGGCCGATGAAGTGCGTCAATCGACCGAATTAGTGGAGCGAGCCAAGCACACGCCCTGGTTTTCGTTTGCTGGCCTCTCGTTTGTCAGCTCGCTTACCAGCCTATTGGCCTTCATGATCGTCGGTTTCTCGCCTTACCGTGCGGTTGCGTACGCCACGGCCGTCGTGGTCTTGATCTTGATGATCGACCCGAACACGAAAGTCCAAATCCGCAGTCGGGTCATCAGCTTTGGTATATGGGCTTTGGCAACCGTTTCAGCGTTTTACTGGGCACCGTTTGGTTCGGCCGCCTTTTGGGGCGACGCAGTGGGCGACGCCTTGATCATCGGGATGGCGGCGTTGTCCGTGATTGGCATCTTTTCCCCAGCTTGGTCGCCGCTGTTGCACAAGTTATTTCGCAGTACGGCGGCGGGTTCGATTCCGCTGATCGTGGCGGCGGCGACCGTCGGCGTGATTGTGGGTATGGTTTCGCGAACCGGGATTGGCACGGCGGTGCCGCAAGCCATTATTCCCTTGGCGGCCGGCAATCTGTTTCTCGGGTTGATGGCGATCATGACCTGCTCCCTTGTCCTAGGAATGGGCGTGCCATCGGCCGTGTCGTACTTGTTGCTGGCGACGATCATTGGCCCCGTCTTCGCCGAACCGCAACTTGGCGTGCCGATCCTCGCGGCGCACATGTTTATCTTCTACTTCGGCATGATGGCGATGGTGACTCCGCCGGTGGCCTTGGCCGCGTACGCCACCGCTTCGATTGCGCAAGCGAGTGTGTTTTGGTCCAGTGTCGCGGCCTTTCGATATTCATTGGTGGGGTTCACGCTCCCGTTTATGTTTGTTTATCGCCCCGCGCTTCTCTTGATGAACGAAACCGGCGGGCCGCCCGTTTGGAGCGAGGTGGTCATAGCGATTGTAGCGGCTGTATTGGGAATTCTCGCTCTTTCGTCAGCAATGTCCGGGTTCTTGTTTTATCGCTTGACCCGTTGGATGCGCGTGCTATTGTTGCTTGCCGCTTCATCCTCGTTGTTCCCCGACCAATTTGGTTTGCTCGGAAAACACGTGCAACTATTTGATGTCATTGGCGGTGCCCTTTTGGGCGTGGCTGCCGTATGGAATTGGCGGTCGGGCCAAAACCATTCCAAACAGCCCTAGATTTGTCCGCTGAGACACCGACCATGATACCGACAGTGCCCCCATTTGCTCCTGCCAAGTGCCTGCATCTGATCAATGGCGAACATTACTCGGGGGCCGAACGGGTCCAAGATCTGTTGGCGATGTCGTTGCCGAAGTTCGGCTACGAGGTCGAGTTCGCGACGCTGAAGGCCGGCAAGTTTATTCCTAATCGACGCTCCACCGTCTCGGTGCACGAGTTTCTCATGCGTGGCCGTTTGGACTTCTCCACGGCCAAGAAAATTGCTCAAACCGTGCGGCAGGGCGGATTCGAGTTGTTGCATGCCCACACGCCGCGTAGTTTGATGGTGGCCGCTCAGGTCGCGCAGCAAACTCGCTTGCCATTGCTCTATCATGTGCATAGCCCGGTCGGTCGCGATTCCACTCGTTGGCTCCAAAACAAACTCAACCTGTGGATCGAACAGTTTTCGCTCCGTCATGTCACCAAGATGATCGCGGTCTCGGACAATATCGCGGAGTACATGGCCGAATTGGGTTATCGTGGCGATCGCCTCACGGTGGTGCCCAACGGCGTTCCCGTCATTAGCGACGATCAAAACGCTGCCTTGTCGGGCTCGCGAATTTATAAGTCACCTTGGCAATGGACGTTGGGGACGGTGGCTCTGTTTCGACCACGAAAAGGCACCGAAGTCCTGTTAGAAGCGGTCGCGCAATTGAAAGCCGAGGGCTGGGACATCGGTGTCTTGGCGGTGGGTGGATTCGAGACCGTCGAGTACGAGCAAAGTCTTCGCGCCAAAGCCGAACAACTGCAGATCTCCGATCGTGTCCATTGGACGGGGTTCACGCAACAAGTCAACGAGTACGTTCCGCACATGGACGTGTTTGTGCTCCCGAGTTTGTTTGGCGAAGGGCTGCCGATGGTGATCTTGGAGGCCATGGCATTGGGGCGGCCCGTGGTCGCCTCGCGAGTCGAAGGCATCTCGCAAGCGATTCGCGATGGTGTCGACGGCAAGATCGTTCAACCAGGATGCAGCCGAGCATTGGCCAAGGGCTTGCTCGATCTATTGCAGCCAAGCGTGGACTTGCGAGCGATGGGCCGCGAAGCCCAACAGCGTCAACGAGCCCACTTTAGCGACCTGAGCATGTGTCGTGGTACCGCAGCCGTTTACGATCAAGTCCTCGGTCGCCCCGTGCGCTCGCAACCAACCTTGGCCTCGACAACCGCGGCCTCGGCCGCTTGGCCGACATTGCAGCTCCCCGCCGTCCATGCCGCTAACACCCCGGTCGATACGCACTAAACTAAAGTTTGGTCAACGCCGAGGGATTTGTCGTCGCGTGACCGTTCATCGCGAAAACGCGGGCCGCCGCAAATTTGGCTGTTAGAACTTTTATTCGAGGCAAGTTGGAATTCGCCAAATTTGCTCTGGCCACGCGGTTAACCCGCGCCGTTGGCTCCGGCCGTGAGCGGATACGTCGCGGCACGGGTCGGTCCGGCTCCACAGAATAGTTGGTCCAAAGCATCAATCAATTCCCAGGGCGGTCGTTCAAAATAGACACCGCGAGTGCTTGGATTATCGAGCCCACGCAGAAATACATAGGCCGCGCCGCCGATGTGTTGGTCGTAATCGTAGTTCGCCAATCGCTGACGCAAATGACGATGCAGGGCGACCAAGTACAAGCTGTATTGCATGTCGTAACGTTTGTCGCAAATGGCTCGCTGCAACGCGTCCAGGTGGTAGTCCTCACTGCGCGAGCCCAAGTCGTTCGACTTCCAGTCGGCAATGTAATAACGGCCTTGATATTCGAACACCAAGTCCACAAATCCCTTCAACAATCCGTTCAATTGATCCGCTTCCAATGCCGGACGTGGTCGCCCCAGCACTGTTCCCGTGGTCACCATCCGATCCAAAATCCGAGTGGGCACGGAATTTGTTTCGAACCAAAACTCGAGTTCTGCTTGAGTTTGCTCGGTCTTCAGTTCCGACAACCGTAAACCACACGAACCCAACGGCAATTCGGTGTGCAGAAACTGATCGAGCCAATCGTTGAGCGGTTCGCACCATGAACCCCAGTTGGCTTGTCGCGTGATTCGTTGCAAGAATGATTGGCGGAGGCTGCGGTCCTCGGCCACGCGATTGAAGCCGCGGTCCGTCGCCCATTCCAAGATGCTGTGCAAGAACGTTCCCGCTTGCGGCCCGCGCGGAAATTGGAGCATGGATGGGTTTGTTGTTTCGGGTTGAACCAGATGGACGGACAGCGATTGCGATTCCACGTCCCAAACTTCTTCGGCCGCGATTTCTTCCCGAGCCCGCTCCGGGGCCGCTTGTTCGCGCAGACGCAGCGCCGAGTAACTCGCGATCCACCAACGTGCCGACAGGCGCCGAGTCACACGGCGAGCTGGCCCCAACGCCCGATTCTCGAACGCTGGCAATCGATCCAAACAGTTTTTCGGCACGGCGGAAACTTCAATCGCTGGACAGGGCGACACGGCAGCTCTCAAGTTCTGCTCCACTTGATCGGCTCCAAATCTGGATTCACCGAACAACAAATATCCGATCCCACATTCGGCTAGTGAATGCCATCTGCTCTTGAGTGTCTTCCCCACGGGGGAACAGCCCAGCCACAAGGCGTGTTGGGCGCGCGTGAGCGCCACGTACAGCAATCGCATGTCCTCACTCAGGCGTTCCTGATTGGCCTGACGATACGATTCGGGTGCCAACTTGGAACCTCCCGCCAATTCGGTCCTCAAGTCATAGCCCGTTGAGTCGCCCGTGCGCTGATGATAATCCACCACTTTGGATCGATTCGATTCTCGGTATGAACAGATGAACGGCAATAACACGAGCGGGTATTCGAGCCCTTTCGATTTGTGAATCGTAATGACTTTGATCAGATCCGCGTCGCTCTCCAGTCGCAAGATTTGTTCGTCGGTTGGGTTCTCCATCTGCTGCCCGAGTCGTCGAATCAAAGCCAATTCACCATCGACCGAACTACTGGTCTGTTGCAACCATTCCGATACGTGCAGCAAGTTCGTCAACGCCCGCTCGCCATGGGATTCTGCCAACAACTTTTTGGGAGCATCGAAATCCCAAAGCAAGGCTCGCAACATGGGCAACACGCCTTGATTCTGCCACAACTGATGGTAATTGCGAAACCGATTGATGGTTTCGTCCCAGCGATCTTCATCGTCGAAGACGGTCCGCAGCTCATCCAGTGACATGCGCAGACTGGCCGTTGTGAGGGCCGTCTTGATCAATCGCTCGTCCGCAGGATTGGCCACCGCCAACAGCCACCGTAGGATGTCGCGAGCTTCGTGCGTTTCGAACACCGAATCTTTGTCCGAAAGATAGACGCTGCTGACCCCTCGACGTTGCAACGCTTGCCGAATCTGCGCCGCTTCACGACCCGTCCGAACCAAGATGGCGATGTCGCGAGGTCGCAGTGCACGGAAGTCTTGTTCCGAACGAAAACCTGCCCTGCCTTCAGCAGCCAGCGTCAGCCACCGCACGATCTCGCTGGCCGATGCATCGGCCAATTGTTGTCGGTAGTCGGCTGGGCCGGTGACGCCGTGCTCGTTCTCGCCCGGCAAGTACCAGAACTGTAGAGGAGTAACCGGTTGCCCCTCGATCAAAAAAACTTCGTTACGGCCCTGTGCCGCGACAGGAGCGAACGGGATCGGATCGGACGACTCGGTGCGAAAGCGAAACGCGCCCGCCGCGTGGTGCTCGGCATGTTGGAACAAATGATTGACCGCTTGGACCATGCCCAACGTCGAGCGATGATTGGTGCCCAAGGTTTCGCAACGCGAATCACAGGCTTGTTTGGCTTGGAGGTACGTGTAAATGTCGGCGCCGCGAAACGCATAGATGGCTTGCTTCGGGTCGCCGATCATCACCAGGCTCAGCTGCGAATCGTTGTCGCGCACCCGGTAGATGCGATCAAAAATCTCGTATTGGATCGGGTCCGTGTCTTGAAACTCGTCGATCATGGCCACGGGGAACTTTTGCCGAATGGCCTGAGCCAATCGTTCGCCGTTGGTTCCTTGAAGGGCCGCGTGCAAGCGGACCAACATGTCGTCATAGCTCAATTCCCCTCGAGCTAACAAACGCTGCTGCAATTCGCGGCTCACCCAATCGGCGGCATGCAATAGCAGCGACACACTCAGCGGTGGTTCCAGGACCTCGGGTTGCTGTTCCAATAAATCGCACCAAAGCCCAATGGCATCGAAGGCTTCGTGCCGTGGTTCGACTCCGCCTTTATTCAACTTGAAGCGGCCGGTCCCTAGACGCTGGATCTTTTTTAGATCGTCAGTTTCGGCGTGGCTACCGTCCGCCCAATGCTTTAGCATGTCCAGCAGTTGCTCGCGACTTCCGCTACGATGATATGTTCCACCGTTGAGTGGCGCGTCGCGCAACAACGCCGCGATCCGTGACCAATTCGCAGCGACCAGTCCTCGCGCATGGGTCTCCGCAGCGTCGGCATCCGTTTGCCACTGAGACTGTTGTTCTTGAACGGCTATGGCTCGGGCCAGCAGCTCGTCCAAGTTATCAGGTTTCGTGATGGGTTGACCGATGTGCACCGTCTGGCGGTTCGGTTTGCCTAGCAAATACTTGACCTGCGCTTGCAACTCGAACGGCGCTTTCCAACAAGTCATGACCGCCGCCGCCAATTCCGGTCGATCGTGATAGGGGTAGAAATGCCGACGCCAATAATCCTCGACGCATTCGGAAAAGATCTCGCCGGGGTTCGCATTGAGTTTTTGACTAAACAGCAGATGGCTCTCGAAAGCATGTTCCCGAAGCATGCGATAACACCAACTGTGAATGGTGGATACCGCGGCCTCGTCCATCGTCTCGGCCGCGCGTTCCAACTTATCGGCCGCCAATTCGCGAGATGGATCGCGGTAGTCCGCCAAGATGCGAGCCAACGGGTCAGCGGGGTTGACCTGCCCCGGATCACGGAACCAGCGAGCGGCTTCGTTCAATCGTTGGCGAATTCGGTCCCGCAGTTCCTGACTGGCGGCATCCGTAAAAGTGACGACCAAGATTTCGTTGGGCTGCAAGCTGCGATTGAAACTGGCGTCCTCCCCATGTCCCAATACGTACCTGACATACAACAAGGCGATGGTATAAGTCTTGCCTGTGCCGGCGCTGGCCTCGATCAGACGACTGCCGTGGAGAGGAAACGTGCGGAAATCTAGCGGAGGCATCCGGACACCCTCCTATGGTCAGACGAAACGTGGTCAATCATCGTGTCCCTCTTGCTCCAAGGCCTCACAGTGATCGCACAAAAACGTATAGAACGGACGATACAATCGTTCCACACATTGATCAAACGAAGGTTGCACGGTTGTTCGAGCCGGAGGCTGCACCAAAGCCTCGAACGTTGGCCAACAACGAGCCAGCAGCGGTGATCTCGTCGCATCGCCGTCCAAGTGATCACCTCCATTGTATTGAAACTCGGCTTTGACCGATTGACTGGGTGATCCCGCGTAGTGATCCACCATTCCTACGTACGCGGTCTGACAGGCGACGGGCAACGGCTGCTGCATGCCCAGATCAAAGGCTTGCAATAAGTTGAGCAACATTTGACCTGCCTCGGCTGCTGGCATACCGGCCAAGACAAAACGTCGACCGCCGCCGTGAATGATGATCGTGTTGGCTGCCTCGCCCGCAAACGTGCACAGTGCCAAATGCTGCGGCCACAATCGCACGACCTGCACGAAGTTGAATTTCTGTCCGTCGCGAAGATCGCTGGCCAACCAAACCAGACGTCGCAATTGCTGTGGGGCGTCTGCCACTTGGAAGACCAAATCCAACGAATCGTTGAGCGTGATTTGATGCCCCCGCGCTAGAGCCGGGGCCGCCAACTGCAGCGACGGCAGAGTCGTAGCTCGCAGTAGCTTCAGCTCGTCGCGGTACAATTCGACTTGTCGTCGCATTGTGGTTTGCAGTTGTTCTTGCACGCATTGAGCAAAGGGAGGATGCGGCAAACTGCCTTCGCCTCGGATGCGATTCAACTGCTGCTGCAACAACACTTCCACGTCGGACTGAACATTGTCACGAAGCTGAGCGGCGATGGAGTGCAAGATCTCTTGGTTCAAACTCCAGCGTTCCAAGCCCGCAACGACGAACGGTTCGTTGTCGAGATCGATGCCCTCCGACTCGCTAAATCGGACCTGCAAGACTCGCTGAAAAAACGCGTCGACGGGGCTCTTCAAGAAGTCGCCCAAATCCGTCAGGGTCAAGGCATCTTGCGGCTGCCACATCGCTTGGTCGCGAGGAACCGCATGCTCCCGATAACCGAACTCGCGATGAACCGCGCGCCACTGATTCGAATAAGTAAACAGTCGTGGTTGATTCTGGAAGTATTCGCGGCTAAACGGCTGCAACGGATGTGTCGTGGTCAAGTGCTCCACCAATGCTCGACCCGAGTTCGCTCCGGAATCCGAACCGCCAGCCAACTGCCAACCGCCGGCGACGTGATCGCGGAGTTGGCCGCAGAGAACCGATGGGGGACGAGCCGAGTTGTCGCGAATGCTGCGCCCGACCCAACTGATGTACAAAGACTCGCGAGCCGACAGCAGGGCCTCGAGAAACAAGTAGCGATCGTCGTCCCCGCGGCTGCGATCTCCCGCTCGATACATCCCGGCAGTGTTCATCAAATCGAATTCGTTGACCGTGGTTTGGCGAGGGAAGTCCGGTTCGTTCATGCCTAACAAGCAGACGCGCCGGAACGGGATGGCTCGCATCGGCATCAGCGTGGCAAAGTTGATCGCGCCGCCCAAGAATCGCTGGCTCAAATGCGGTTCACGCAGCCCACCCAGCCAATGTTCGCGAACAATGTTCAGCGGCAGGGGCTGATCGAATCGCGAGTCTTGACATTGTTGGAGCCAAGTTTCCAGGGCCCCTTGCAACTGCGATAGCTGCGATTCTTCGGCAGCTGATTGCGGGGCGAAGAATTCGGGCAAGAGTTGCGACAATCGCTCGTGCCACTGGGCGGGAGCGGCGGGCTGTTGTAGGACTCGCCACCATTGATGCAAGCGTCGCACCAATTGATCCAACGTTCCCGCAACAGCCGCTTCCAAGCCACCCACGCGGGGCAGTGGTTCGATCTCGGACCACGCCGAACTTTCTCCGACGGCATAGCCCAAAATCATGCGCCGCAGACCAAATCGCCACGTGTTTTGTTCGGAGTGTTCGGGCAAGCCCAGCTGAGCTCGGTGGTCCGCGTCAAAGCCCCATCGGATTCCACTCTCTTGAATCCACCGTTCTAAACGTGGCAAGTCGCCGCCCGTGATTCCAGCCGCCTGTCGAAATGCTGGAACCTCCAACCAGTCGATCAATTCGCTGACCGTCATCCGGCTTTGATCCAACTGCAACAATCGATCCAAAGCCAAGAACAGGGTTTGCGCCTGCGACCGATCTTGATCGTTGACCGTGAAAGGCAGGTAGCGTGGATCGTCGGCCGCGATCTGCCCAAACACGGCTTGGATATGGGGAGCGTACGTGTGAATGTCGGGAACCATGACCATGATGTCCCGCGGCTGTAGTTCCGGATCGGCTTGGAACGCGGCCAACAACTGGTCCTGCAAGATTTCGACTTCGCGCTGTGGACTATGAGCGACTTGAAAAGTGAGCGAGTGATCCGCAAGTCCGATCTGTGCACGCAGCGTCGCCGAGGTGGGATCGGTCCATTCGTTCAAGATCTCGTTTTGTAGTTGTTGCAGCAGTGTCGACCCATCGCCAAAGGAAACAAATTGCGAGCTTTCAGTTGCATGAGGATGGGCCGCCGCCTGCACGCTCAGCATCTTGAGATACTCGTTGCCTTGCCGACCCCAGGCCGCCAGGAGTGGATGTAACGCCGGGAATGATGCGTCGGGCAACGCATAAGCAGCGAGAGGGGATGGGTCCGAGGCAAACGCGACCGCGCGACTGGGGTTGTGAACAAAAACGTGGACCGCCATGCGGCGGCCCAATGCCATCAGCACCTCCAGCAATTGTCGCGGAAGTGACGAGATGCCGAAGACCAGGATTCGTCGTGGCAATCCCCCGGTTGTGGACTGGTTCAACCACGGATCGACGGCCGTTAGAAAGCGATGATGAACATGAGCGCGACTGCTATCGCGGTGCGCTTCCGGGAGATCTTCCATGAGCAACCGCCATAGATAGGGTTGCCACATATGGTCGCTGGGCACCGGTTGCGTGGACTGGTCGGCTCGGGTCAGCAAATCTCTGCCGTTGGCCCAGAGCAACAACCAATCCGCGCGATAGACTTGATACTGATCGAACAGATCGGCCAATCGTTGGGCCAATTGATAGAGCTTTCGCGACGACGGATCTTGAATCAGGAACGTGCGCAGCGAATGGAACTCAGGGATCGGTGGCAATTGTGGCAGAAGCCGCATCAATCGCCACAAGAGATGGCTTTTCTCGAAGGGCGAGTCCTCGGGCAAATTGCCCAGGACCGCGCGGTAGGCTCGCCATTGGAAGCGACCGGGCAACAGAAGTTTCAAGCCAGCGGCGATGCCACAACCATGTTCACGCGAGGCCAGCGACAGCTTGAGCCATTGAGCGATCCCGTTGCTTTGCACCAAGATCACTTCATTTTCCAGCGGCGACAACGGCTGGGTTTGAATGACGCTGACCAAGCGGTCGCGGAGCACCTCCAGGCGATTGCTGTAGAACGGAAAAAAGCCGCCTGTCAAGTTCATCGTCAACCGTTCACGTCTCAGTCCAACGCCGGGCATCAGCCCCATTTTTCGCTATGGTTCGCCCAAGTTTGTCAGCAACAACCACCGGTGAATACCCGCTAGAGCCGCTGGGGTCGGGCCTTGGATCAAGTATACTTGTTTTTGGGGGCCTCGTCCGGGTGGGGTAAAAAGGGTAGCGCGAGATATGGAGTTTGATTGCCCAGACTGCGGGGTACTGCTGCGACTCAAAGACGAATTCCTTGGTAGGAATGTCAAGTGTCCAAAATGCGGCACGTCGCTGCTCATTGCCGAGCCTGTTCCACCGAGTTTGCCGGACGAAGACGATCCGTTGTTCAGCATCACACCTGGACTGACTCCGCCACCGGTGCATCAGGAACTCCGACCATCATCGGAGCAACCACGAGTCCCCGCCTACCTTACGTCGCCAACGGGTCCTCGTGCGCCGATTTCCAATCCCAAATACCCCGCGGCTGCTCCGCCCGTTCCGATCTATTCCACTCACAGTTCGTACCCCAACGGTCTGGGCCATCGCACTCTGAGTTCCGCCGATCCCAGCACCGCTGGAGCGGGCGAACGAACATCCGGCTCCTCGGCTCCTTCAACCTCGGCTCAGTCAACCACCGCAGAGGTTCAATCGCCGGCGAAGACTTGGTCGATGTCGCCCGGCACGATCGCGACGGGCTTGTTGATGATGTTAGGAGCGATGGTTTGGGTCGTGGCTGGCATGGCAGCGGGCGTTACCAATTACTATCCATTAGTCCTGTTCGCCATTGGCATCGGCACGGTGATCAAAGGTTGTATCGGCCAACGCGAACGATGGTGCCCTGGAAAGAAATGATCATCGCCCTGGAGCAACTGCGAGCCGGTCAAGCGGTCGCGGATAGTAGAGCGAGCGCCCCGATCGCTCCCGACGCAGAAGTCGACTCCGCCTCAACGAACCCCTCGACCGCGTTCTCTCGCTATCGGCTAAGATGTAGCTGTGAGTCGTGCTCTCCGTCGGAGTGAATCGAGTGAATCCGCCGGAGACCGGCGTAAGGCCGACCTTCGAAACTGACGTATCCCTCGGGCCGGGAAGGCGAGTGCACCTATGATGATCGATCCTTCTGACAATCCGTATGCACCACCGCAGGCCGATTGCAGTCGCCCGCTCGGGACTCATCGCTATTATGGCTTGATGATCGCCAAATTGAAATTCGCCGAATTGCGGAAGATCACTCGCAATCCTTTGATTTGGTGTCGGTTGACGGCGCTTCATTGGCTCGGAGGTTCCCGCGCGGTCATTGTGACTGGAGTTGTCAACCCGCAATCGCCTTTGGAATTGCACGTTGCGGAGTTCCCGAGCCAAGTGCGGGAACGTCTGGCGACCAAACACGACCTGTTATCGCAGCATGGTTTTCGCTGGGTCGGGAATTACCGATCCCCAGCGATCGGAGCGGGACAAAGTGTTGGCGATTTGTGGATCGACGACAACAACACGATCTGCCTCAATCTCCTAATCCAAACGCTGGTCTACCCACGCGCGACGGTCGTCGCGGAGCACCTATCGCTTTTCTCATCGCTCGCGGACGGTACGATGACGATTACGACCAGCTATCCGATTTCGATAGCAGAGAACCCTACTCACGATGTGGTGCGGCTTCCGGGTATCGCGCCGGTGGAGTTGATTCGCCGACATCGCGAGCGGTTGGCGGTTCTGAAGCCACGGCAGTTGACGCCACAAACATCGTTATCGGAAGCGGAAGTTTGGTCGCTCCTGCATCATTATTTGTTGGACGAGATATGCAGCCTGGAGCGGGCGGGAGTTGTCACACCAATCGATGAAGCCCAAGTTGCGAAGTTGCACAAGTACAATGTTTGTTTTGACTTCCGCGAACGAAAAGTCCCTTGGATGGTGCGTCTATTTTCCTCAAAGACGATCTCGCTGGTTTTTTATTTGGTTGCGATTGTTGGTGTGATCTCGCGCTGGCCGAACTCTCGAATTTGGATGTATGTCGGCATGTTTTGGTTTTGCCTCACTTTATTATTCTCGAACCAACTAATTTACAGCTATCTGCGCGCCAAACCGCAAGACCTCTTGCCACCGAGGCAGCCGTAACCAAGAGTCAGTCGATTCGCCGGAGGTAGAGGTTGGCCAGGTCGAGGGGGCCGGTGGCGGTTAGAGTTAGGTGGCTTTTGGCGGCGAGGTTTTTGAGCGTGTGTTGTTGTTCGAGGGGGTGGCCGTTTAAGGTGAGGGTGAGGGCTGAGTTGATGACGGTGCCTTCGAGACGATTCCACTGGCCGGGCTTGACGAGTTGTTCGTCTTGGTTCGCGGTGGTGTAGACCGAAATGGATGCTTGATCGTTGGCAGTTTCCACCTTGGCGGACTCGGCGTTGGTCAGCTCCAAGGCGAACACACTTTCGGTTTTGTCCAATTTGAAGTCGACGACGAAGCCAAAGTTTTCCAAAACTTGTTCGTGGATTAGTGATTGGCGGGAGCCGGGTTGCTGATCGGCGACTGGTCCTTGGTAGGCCAGGACCCAGTCGCGTGCCTGCCACGCGTCAGTTGAAGGATCTGCGGCGCGCCAACCGCTGAGGTCCAAGCCTGTGTAGATCGAGTAGTAACCGCGATTGGCGACGGCAATTTCATCAGCGGGTACCTGAGTATCCGGCAACTCCTTGATCTTCACGTTGCGATAATGAACCACTCCGCCTTCCGATTCCAGACAAATGTAGCCCTTGCGCGGGGAGCATTGCTTGCCTTGAGTCACCACTTTGCCGTTGACCGCCAGACTCACTTCGCCGTCTTGGGCGGTGATGCGGTAGTGGTTCCATTCCGGGCTGGGGTTCGACCGGTTCTCGCTCGGAAACGCTCGGTCGCCACCACGTCCGTTGACGGGCACCATCTTCGCACCGTGGATTGGAAAGATGTCGCCATGAGTGGTGTGGCTGCGAGTGTTTCCGTACGCATTCTCGAGCACTTGCACTTCGATCCCACGATGGAACGGTACGCCGCGCGCGGTGATGTCGTCGGCAAACAAAAAAATCCCAGCATTGCCGCCGGGAACCATGTGTCGCCATTCGACTTCGAGGATGAAGTTCTGGTACATCTTCTCGGTGCGAAGCTCGCCGATCGGTTTCCCTGTGCAAACGACCAGGCCGTCTTGATAGGACCACGTTGATTCCGGGGTGTTGGTCCGGACCCAACCTGTAAAATCTCGACCGTTGAATAAAGGTACAAAACCCTCGTCAGTATCGTCTTGTCCCCAGAGAAAGCCAGGGCAGAGCAGGGCGGTTGCGATCAAAATACGTAGTAAAAACATGGGGTTAACCCACCGTCCAGGTGTCGCCGGAGTTGAATATGGAGTTGAGGTCGCCTTTCGACTTGGCCTTGGCATGATGGACTTGTTGATGAACTTGTTCTTCATAACACGCCCGACTGACTTGTCGGAAGACGCCGATTGGGACCGGGAGTTCAGGATTCGAAAACCGAGCCAGGAGGTTGGCGATGTGCGGTTCTGGTGCTGATTGGTCGTGCACCAACAGGTGCTGCTCGGTGACCTCGCCGCCCAACACCACACTTTGCGGAGTCAGGGTCTGTAGTCGCACGCCTTTGTCGTTATTCTTGCCGTAAACCATGGGCTTGCCGTGTCGCAGTACCAACAGGTTATCGTCCTTCACGTCCTTGTCGGTCAAATGTTCCCAAGCGCCGTCATTGAAGACGTTGCAGTTTTGCAGCACTTCGACAAAGCTGGTACCGCGATGCTGGGTCGCTTGATACAACGTTTCACCGAGGTGCTTGGTGTTGAAGTCAATACTGCGCGCGACGAAGGTCGCATCGGCACCCAACACCACAGATAGCGGATTCAGGGGATGGTCCAACGAACCCGTGGGTGTGCTCTTGGTAACGTGGCCTTGAAGCGAAGTCGGCGAGTATTGGCCTTTGGTCAAACCATAGATTCGATTGTTGAACAAAATAATGTTCAAATCGACGTTGCGGCGAATCAAGTGCAGCAAGTGATTGCCGCCAATGCTCAAGGCATCTCCATCACCCGTGATCACAAACACGGTAAGGTCCGGGTTGGCAATCTTGAGGCCAGTGGCGACCGCCGGGGCTCGACCGTGAATCGTGTGCATGCCGTACGTGTTCATGTAATAAGGGAAGCGGCTGCTGCAACCGATTCCCGAAACGAACACGATCTTGTGCGGTTCGATGCCGACCTCCGGCAAAATCTTTTTCATTTGGGCCAAGATCGAATAGTCACCACAACCTGGACACCAACGTATATCTTGATCACTGGCAAAGTCGGACGCTTTGAGAACGGGAAGCGCGGTATTCATATTTCGTGTTCCTCAGAACTTTAGGTAAATCGCGTCGGCGCGATCTCACACATGATTGAAGGGTCAGGGCCGCTGGGGGTAAGCCGTACGGGGTTGATTCGGTCGGGAATCGTTCTGGATCACAAGCTGGAAGCGACTTCGGCATCGCACTCAGCGACCACGGCTTGAATCTTGGCGATCAATTCGCTGATCGAAAACGGCTTGCCCTCGACCTTGTTGATGCCATGAGCAGTGATGGCCAATTGCCCTTGAATCAGTTGCCGCAGTTGTCCAGTGTTCAGTTCAGGAATCACAATCTTGCGGAAGCCAGCCAACATGGACCCGAGTTCGCGGGGTAGCGGGTTGACCCAACGCAGGTGCAAGTGCGAAACGGAATTTCCCGAGGCCTGTAGCTGCGTGACGGCGGTGCGGCAAGCGCCGTAGGTCCCGCCCCAGCTCACGACCAACACATCGCCCGAGCGTTGTCCGAAAATTGTGGGCGGATCGACCAAGTCATTGGTATTGGAGACCTTTTGGGCCCGTGTGTTGACCATGTGTTGGTGATTGGCGGCTTCGTAGTTGACGTTCCCGGTGCGATCTTCTTTTTCCAAGCCTCCCACCCGGTGCATCAAGCCCTCGGTTCCAGGAATGGCCCATGGTCGGGCCAACAAATGATCGCGTTCGTAGGGCAAGAATTTTTGGTCGGGTGTTTCTGTCGGATGATGAATGACAATCGGATGCATCGCTTGAACGTCGGGGATTTTCCACGGTTCGGAGCCATTGGCGATGTAGCCGTCCGACAAAATCATCACCGGCGACATCAATCGCGTGGCGACTCGCCAAGCTTCGATGGCGACGTCGAAACAATCAGCGGGACTTGCGGCGGCGATCACTGGCATGGGGCATTCACCATGGCGACCGTGGATGGCCATCAATAAGTCGGCTTGTTCGGTTTTGGTTGGCAAGCCAGTGCTTGGGCCGCCGCGTTGAATGTCGATGATCAGCATGGGCAGTTCCATCATCACCCCCAAGCTCATGCCTTCGCCTTTGAGCAGGATGCCGGGTCCGCTGCTGGCCGTTACACCCATTTGCCCGGCAAACGCCGCGCCGATGATCGAACAAATCGCAGCGATCTCGTCCTCGGCCTGAAAGGTCAGCACGTCCAAGTTCTTGTAGCGGCTTAGTTCGTGCAGGACATCGCTGGCTGGGGTAATCGGGTACGAACCCAAGAACAATTTCTTGCCGCTCAGTTTTGCGGCGGCCATCAATCCGTAAGCCAGAGTTTGGTTGCCGATGACGCTGCGATAATGTCCGGGAGGCAAAGTTGCAGCTGGGACTTGGTACGTGGTGGGGAACGCTTCGGTGGTTTCGCCAAAGTTCCAACCCGCCTTTAGCGCCAAGCGATTCGCCGTGGCAACATCGAGCGCCCCAGAGAACTTCTTTTCAATGAATCGCAGGGTCGGCGTCATGTCGCGACCGTAAAGCCAAAAGATCAGTCCCATCGCAAAAAAGTTCTTGCAGCGATCGGCTTCCTTCACACTGATCTTGGTTTCGGCCACGGAATCGCGAGTCAATTGCGTCATCTTCACCCGAATCAAACGGTAGCCGTCGGTTGTGCCGTCTTCGAGAGGATTGCGGGCGAGTTTCGCGAGCTTCAAATCTTTTTCTTCGAAACTGTCGGCGTTGACAATCAACAATCCGTTTGGCTTTAGGTCCCGGAGGTTGGTCACCAGCGCTGCGGGGTTCATGCACACAAGTGCATCGAGACCATCGCCGGGCGTGAAGATCTCTTCGCTAGAGAAATGAACTTGGAAACCGCTGACACCCGCGCGCGTTCCGCGTGGGGCGCGGATCTCGGCCGGAAAGTCTGGGAATGTCGCGATGTCGTTGCCGGCCAACGCGGATGTGTTGGTCAATTGCATGCCGGACAATTGCATGCCATCTCCCGAATCACCAGCCAATCGAACCGTCGCGCCTTTGAGTTCCTGGACCGGCTTGGAGGAATCTCCGAGATTTGTTTGCAGCATTGCGGCCAAGCGCCTGTGAAAAATGGTATTGGGGGTGGGCCTGCGAACTACTTCCAACATCGCAGGAGCCGCTCATTTTGACACCTTCCAGCCGTTTGCGGAAGATCGGTCCGCTTGGTAAACTCCCGGTTTCCCCAAAACTTGACTCACAACGAACGAAAGAAAGCGAGCGACTCCATGGAGCGAACCCTCATCCTCCTCAAACCCGACTGCGTTCAGCGACGATTGAGCGGCAAAATAATCAGCCGTTTTGAAGATAAAGGGCTCAACATAGTGGCCCTGAAAATGCTGCAAGTCACTCCCGAACTCGCCAAGCAGCACTACGCCGAACATGTCGCCAAGCCATTTTATCCGGGATTGGAAGCATTCATTACCGCTTCTCCCGTCGTCGCGATGGTGCTGGAAGGGTTGGAAGTCATCCGAGTGGTTCGTGAGATGTTGGGTGCCACCAGCGGTTTGAAGGCAACTGCCGGGACGATCCGCGGCGATTACAGCAACAGTCGTCAGATGAATTTGGTGCATGCCTCGGACGGGCCCGAAGCGGCTGCTCGCGAAATTGGGCTGTATTTTAAGGCCAATGAAGTATGCCCGTACACTCCGTGCCTGACACCGTGGATGAAGGCCGACGACGAATAGGCTACCCCTTGCCATGTGCAATAATGCAGCGCCGACCGACCTTGAGGGCATCAAAGGCAAATAAGCACCCATTGAGAACCGTCGCGGGGGTCGATTTTTGTTTAGAAAATCGCCCCTTTTCTGTTTAAGAATTTCAGGTATTGTTGAGAGGTTGCGCGGCCGGCGATGTGGCTGGGAGGCTGAGTGGTTGGCGCCGACAGGTGGGTAGTTTGGGGGTGGTTTCCAGGTCGTGTTGAGCGGGAGTGGTATCGCGCGACAACAGTGACGGGTGAACCCGTGATCGTGAACTGTCTCGTGAAATGGGCCAGGGATGGCGAATTTTCGGACGGAACATGGCCGACAGCGTCAGTGTTGGTCATGCTGGTGTGACTGGTTTTTTCCCCGTTTCAGTTGAGGATGAATGATGACCAAGTGCAAGTTAGAGTACATCTGGTTGGATGGCTACAAGCCCACCCAAAGCCTGCGCAGCAAAACCAAAGTTATTGAGGACTTCAGCGGCAGCGTGTTGGACGCTCCCCTCTGGTGTTTCGACGGTTCGTCGACCGAACAGGCGCCCGGCAATTCGTCGGACTGTTTGTTGGCACCGGTCGCCGTTTTCCCGGATCCGGTTCGACGCAACGGTTTCTTGGTCATGTGCGAAGTGATGTCCCCGGACGGCACTCCACATCCGACCAATGGTCGCGCTCAGATTAATGACGATGACAACGACTTCTGGTTCGGCTTCGAGCAAGAGTACACGCTGTGGGACCTGACAACCAATCGCCCCTTGGGATTTCCGCTCAACGGCTACCCGGGTCCGCAAGGTCCATACTACTGCTCCGTTGGTGCCGGCAAAGCGTACGGCCGTCACATCATCGAAGAGCATTTGGACGTTTGCTTGGACGCGGGCTTGAATGTCGAAGGGATCAACGCCGAGGTGTTGGCGGGCCAGTGGGAATTCCAAGTCTTTACCAAGGGCGCCAAGATGGCGGGCGACCAAACCTGGGTGGCACGCTACTTGTTGGAACGAGTCGCTGAAAAGCATGGAGTTGGCATCAACTGGCATTGCAAGCCGATGAAAGGCGACTGGAACGGGTCCGGCATGCACGCCAACTTCTCGAACGAGTTGATGCGAACTTGCGGCAGCAAAGAAGTTTACGAAGCGATTTGCCGCGCGTTCGAACCACGGATCAAGAACCACATTGACGTTTACGGTGCCGACAACCACCAAAGGTTGACCGGCCAGCACGAAACACAATCGATTGACAAGTTTAGCTACGGTGTTTCGGACCGCGGTGCTTCGATCCGCATTCCGATTGCGACGGTCGACCGCGGCTGGAAGGGCTGGTTGGAAGACCGTCGTCCGGCTTCGAATGCCGACCCCTACAAGGTGGCTTCGGAAATCATCAAGACCGTGAAGTCTGCCAAGTTGCCGACCGCGGTCGCGTAACTTCGGTGTGAACGGACGGTAAGACTCAAACCTGCCAGCCAGCGCTGGCAGGTTTTTTCATGTGCGGAGGTCGATTTTTTTAGTTGGGTTGTCGTGATTTCATGCGGCTATTGGTATATTTGATCGGCGAACGAGTCGCGGTGTTGTATCAGTCGCAGCAATCCTCTTGGATGAGCAATAATGTCAGACAACCAGCCTTCGATGAAGGGCATCCTGCTTTCGGGTACGGATCGAGATTTACCCGACGTTTTGCCGGCGGGGATTTCTCGCTACACCAATTTTGCTGAAATGTCGCTCGGGAACCGTTCGCGGCTGAGTTCGGCCTTCGACACGATTGTCGGACGCACGGTGGCCATCAAGTCGTTGTTGCCCAGTTGTGCGGTGGACCGTCGGCATCGGCGTCGTTTCTTGCGAGAGGCTCGGGTGACGGCCCAATTACAACACCCCAATACCGTTCCGGTTTACGACATTGGTACGGATCCGGAATTGGGTATTTATTTTACGATGAAGCGGATTTCCGGCGAGAACCTATTGCAGGTCATTCGGCGGTTGTCGCAACGTGATGAAGAAGCGAAAACGGCCTTCCCATTGCGTCGGCTCTTGGATATTGCCATCAACGTCGCGCAGTCTTTGGCCTATTCGCATGTGCGGGGTGTGATCCATCGCGACATCAAACCCGAGAATATCTGGGTGGGAAATTTCGGCGAAGTGATCGTTTTGGATTGGGGCGTTGCCAAGGTTTGGGGCTACCCAGATGAACTGGAAGATCTGTCGCCGCCAACGCCCACCGAGTTAGCGGAAAGAGGAACAAGTGTCGACCCCGCGAGCACCGCGGTTGACCTCGCGACGATGTCAGGAGCAGACCTTCAACAACGGGCTGCCGTCGAACCTCGTACCGACTCGGACATGAGCGATGTCGGCAGCCATTCCGAAGACGACTTGGAGAAGGATCAATTGAGGACGTTGACCAATAACGGCCAACGCTTGGGGACGCCGCTGTACATGTCGCCAGAACAGGTTCGGGGGAGTCAGTTCGTTGACGATCGCACGGACATGTTCAGTTTGGGTGTCGTGCTGTACGAAATGTTGACCCAGAAAGAACCGTTTCGAGGGCGTTCGATTGAAGACACCTTTCACTTCATTCAGAATTGGGACCCGCCCAAGCCCAGCAGTCAGGCCCCGTTCGCCGATATCCCGCCGGCCCTCGATCAGGTCGTGATCAAGGCGATCGCCAAACGAGCGGACGATCGCTTTCAAACAATGCCGGAGTTGATAGCGCAGTTGCAGGCTGTCATGGACAGCTTGGGAAGCGGATAACAGCGGAACCCACTTCCAAACCAGAAAACCAGCGTCGATGAGATCGACGCTGGTTGCTGTTGGGTGAATCACGTCGGGGCGAGTTACGTGCCGGGGTTATTCGCCCTCACCCCCGACGGCACCACTTACGGCTTGAGCATTTAGGACCGGTGGCGGCAAGTTCTCCTTGAAGGCGCGTGTCACGCTTTCAGCGTAACTGCCACGTCCAGTCACAGGGAAGTTTTGCGTGCTGGCCACCATCATATTGGCCGATCGACCGAACTCGGTTTGCAGGTGCTGTTGGACCGATTCGATTCTAGCTTGCGCGATCTCTGGTGTTTCGCCCCAAACGTAAACGGAGCGACGATCTTGGGGCGAATGTCGGACCGCTTGCATGACTTTGGCGGCGCCCAACCGATTGAGTCGGCCACTTTCTTCAAAGCACGCATCCGAAAGAGTCAGTTCAATTTCCCAGCCGCGATCCAAGCAAGGTTGGAACCATTCGTAATAAGTCGCGCGGTCCATCTCACGAAACGGAGTTGGCCAAGCCGCGTTGCGATCGTAGTCCAAGCCCATTCGATCGAAGGACTGTTTGATTTCCGCTCCCGCAGCACTCGCCGATTTCGACACGGCACCCAAGCCAAACGGACGGCTGGGGAATTGAAAGTTCTGAGCTTCGACCGAACCGACGGTCGACGAAGCCACGAATCCAAGTAATGCGACGGTCCGCACGGTCGAACCCAACGAAACCCTCATCCAACTCCAACTCGACATCGATTCTCTCCTCAGAAATTCAGGCAAACAGGTAGCACACTGTTTGAATGTTCACGGGAGTTATCGGATTGGCTGCAACGATTCTGGCGTTTTCTTGGGCTGTGAGGGTTATTCCGGTCGTAAGCTGTTCAGTTAGTGAGCATTCCTTCGATAATATTGATTGCGGCGGGTCCAACCAATACGACGAATATGCCGGGAAAAATGAATAGGACGAGTGGGAAGAGTAGTTGAACTGCGGTCTTTGAGGCCTTTTCTTCGGCTTTTTGGCGACGCTTGATTCGGAGTGACTCGCTTTGAACCCGAAGCGCCTGCGCAATACTCGTTCCGAAACGATCGGCTTGAATCAACATTTTTGACAGAGAAGTCAGTTCTTCGGCGCCGTTGCGTTCGGCCATGTCGTTCAGCGATTCCTCACGCGTTCGGCCCATTTGCAGGTGCATGTTGGTCAGCGAGATTTCGTAAGCTAGCACTGGATTGGACTCCGCCATTTCTTCCGACACCTTCCGCATCGCGTGATCCAGGCCCAAGCCGGCTTCCACACAGACCACCAACAAGTCGAGACAGTCGGGCATCGACAGGACGATTTTTTGCTTGCGGCCTTTGATCAGGCTGCCCAACACAATTCCGGGGAGGAAGAACAGCAGCAGTCCCACGGCGATTCCCATCACCCACCACATCGCGGTTCCGTCCGAGAATATCCCGACCCCCAAGAGGCCAAACAAGGTGCCGCCAATCAGCAAACAGACTTTGGTCGCCAAGTACATCGACTGGGCTGAATCGGTTCTCAGCCCGGCGTAACTCAATTGTTGGCGCAGTTTGTCAGCTTCTTTTGCGGTCTTGGGTTTGACTGAATCCGCCAACACCGACGACGTTTTTTCCACCCACTGCTTGATCTCGTCCCGTCGTTTGCTTTTGGATTCGTTGATCGAAGCGGCGGCGGAGATCCCTTGGATTCGTCGCAACCGATCTTCGCCTTCCTGGGATCTGACAACAAACATGTCGGCGATCGACCAAAGTCCCAAAGCTGCGGCGACGAAGATGCAGACGGGCAGTAAGTACGGGTTGTTCAGTAATTCTTGCATGACTACACCTTGATGTTGATGATTTTCTTGATCCAGAAGAAGCCCAAGACTTGTGCGACTGCGGCACCGGCCAACATTTGATGGCCGATTGGATGGCTGAATAGTCGCATGATGTACTCGGGATTGAGGACAAACATCACCCCTGTCAACACGGGCGGCAATCCTAACAGCACGGCACCGGATAATCGCCCTTCCCCGGTCAATGCCATGATCATGCCGTGGATTTGAAACCGCTCCCGAATCAATCGCGCGATTTTGTCCAGAATTTCACACAAGTCACCGCCGGTCTGACGCTGCAGAATCACGGCCATGGCAAAAAACTTCAAGTCAACGTTGGGCGCCCGTTTCGACATTTCCAGCAAGGCGGCCTCGAGCGTGATGCCCAAATTTTGCTCTTCATAACAACGCAAGAATTCCGGACCCAGTGGTGCGGGGGCTTGTTCCGAGACGAGGTTGAAACAGGCATTCAGACTCTGCCCGGCCTTGAGCGCGTTGCACATCATCGACAAGGCGTCTGGCAGGTACTCGGAAAACTTGCCCAGGCGTTTTTTTCGCTTCCACGAAACATACATGTACGGCAGGCACGCCAATCCGATTCCAGTCAAGATCGCGAACGATTTGAAAGGCAGGAACAAGACGTGGAGAATGGTAGCGCCCAATAACAAACCGACAGTCAATGAGCCAAACCCGCCGACCCGAAGCGGCACACCCGATTGGCGGAGAAATTCTTCGGCTCTGGGAAACGCCTTGACGATCAATTGGCCCGCCCAATTCACGTCACCTTGATCGCGGAGATACGAATTTGCATTGCTGGCCGAATCAGACGGGCCATTTTTTGAATTCATGATTCGATTCAGCCGCGCATTGGTATCGGGCGACTTCTGTTCGATGAACATTGTCGCGGCGAAGTAAATGATCGTGGCAATAAACCCAAAAATACAAATCGCTAGGGCAATGGCAACCATAACTCAACTTCCATAAGTGCGAAGCACTTTGTGATCGGGTTCAACGGCGGAAAGCCGTTTGGATCATTCGTCAACCAACATCACTCGTTCGCGGAAAATTCCGTTGGGCAGGCGAATCCCTGAGGCTTCCATGCGTTCGATGCACTTGGGTCGAATGCCTGTGGCAACGAACTTGCCCTTGGCTTTTCCTTGTGGATTCACGCCTTCCTGCACATACTTGAAAATGTCCTGAGTCAAGATCATGTCGTTTTCCATGTTCAGGACTTCGGTCACGTAGGTCACTCGGCGTTTACCTCCCTGCAAGCGACTGGCTTGAATCACCAAGTCCACCGCGCTGGAGATCTGCTGTCGCATGGCTTTGATCGGCAACTCGAACCCGGACATCATGATCATCGTTTCCAAACGAGCCAGACAGTCGCGTGGGGTGTTGGCGTGAGCGGTGGTCAATGATCCATCGTGGCCCGTGTTCATGGCCTGCAGCATGTCCAACGCTTCGGGCCCGCGGCATTCACCAATGATGATCCGTTCCGGCCGCATACGCAGCGCATTTTTTACCAAGTCGGTAGCCGATACAGCGCCGCGACCCTCGATGTTGGCCGCGCGAGTTTCCAGCCGCACCACGTGTTCCTGTTGAACTTGAAGTTCGGCGGCGTCTTCGATGGTCACGATACGATCATGGTTGCCAATGAAACTGGTCAGCGTATTCAGCAGAGTTGTTTTACCCGAACCCGTACCGCCGGAGATGAGCACATTCAGCCGAGCCTTCATGGCTCCCTCCATGAACATCACCATTTCCGGCGTAAACGCCTTGAACCGCAGCAAATCTTCTAACTTCAGCGGATTGGAACCGAAGCGACGAATCGAAACCGCCGCTCCATCCAACGCCAATGGCGGAATGATCGCATTGAAACGTGAACCGTCCGACATGCGTGCGTCGACCATCGGGCAGGTTTCGTCCACGCGTCGTCCGACTCGCGACACAATGCGGTCGATGATTTGCAACAAGTGATCGCCGTCGCGGAAGGCGATCGGGGTCCGCTCCATCATGCCTTGTCGTTCGACATACACATGATCCGGACCATTGATCAAAATATCATTGACGGTTGGATCTTTGAGCAACGTTTCCAAAGGCCCCAGCCCCAACGTCTCGTCGATCACTTCGTCCACCAATCGCTCTCGTTCCGAGCGATTGAGCATCATGTCTTCGTTGTCGTAGATGCGTTCGATGATCACCCGCAGTTCTTTGCGGAAGGTGTCCGATTGCGAGTTGGAAATCCGCGACATGTCCAACTTGTCCACCAGTTTTTGGTGGATTCGCATTTTCAGGACTTCGAATTCCTTCGTCTTATTGATGGTTTCCGGCATTGGCTTGGTGTTCATCGGTGTCTTCCATGTCGACCGTAATAGTCAGCGGCAATTCGAGCGTGCAGCGGCTTGCCCAAGACCGATCCCAACCGCAATCTGGGCCAGTCGGTCTCTCGAGTGGTTTTCTCGGCATCGAAAATGCGGTTCCTACGCCCAGGCGTGACAACTGCGGGTTATGCTGGTTGGTCTAAGATCCGGTCCGACGTAGAGGCAGCAAAGGTATGGTCCGCTTAGACTTGAGAAATCGATTATACTGGCTGAAGCAATCGGACGGGGCCTTGCCAGCCAGTCTCGAATGCCGCAAGGTTCTAAGCGTAGTGAACGTCGCCAAGACTTTCGGCGGTGCCCGATCGCCCTGGAAAAACCGAATGTCTTGACAACTTTCGCGACTAGTAAATCCGCATCCTTACAGATCCATAGAAAGTTCCCATGAACCATACGCGGTTAAACCATTGGTGGTGCTTTGGCCTGTTGTTGTTCGGGTTAATTGGCTGTAGCGAGAGTGCAGTACCGTCGAAGGACGGCGTCGAAAAAGTTCGCCTGCAATTGAACTGGGTTCCCGAAGCCGAGCACGGTGGATTCTATGCGGCATTGGAACACGGGTATTACGAGCAATTGGGGTTGGAAGTCGAAATTATTCCGGGCGGTGTTTCCGCGCCGGTCACCCAACAATTGGCCATGAACCGTGTCCAATTCGGAGTCATGAACGCGGATTGGGTCGTGATGGGTCGCAATAGCGGGGCCAAGATCCAGGCCTTGATGGCGCCAATCCAAGATAGTCCCCGATGCATCTTGGTCCGGCCCGAGTCCGGCATTACCAACTTTGGCAACTTCCAAAACATCACCGTCGCTGCCAAACCGGAAGATCCGTTTCTAGAATTCTCAAAGCGGAAGCTCGTGTGGGACCAAAAGAACGTCACCATCGTCCCTTACTTGTCGATGCAGGCCTTTTTTACAAACCAGAATTACGCCCAGCAAGGCTACTCGTTCAGCGAACCGTTTTTGGCGAAGGCCCAAGGGATCGATCCCGTCGTGTTGATGGTCTCCGAACTCGGCTACAACCCATACACCAGTTGTTTGGTCGCCGACGAAAGTCTGATTCGCTCCAACCCAACACTCGTTCGCAAGTTTGTTCAAGCCAGCATCCGTGGCTGGGAGAAGTATCTAGCAGATCCCGAAGCCACCAATCGCCGTATCGCCGGATTGAACGCCGACCAATCGATGGAGAGCCTGGCGTTTGCTTTGGACGACGTTCGCAAACTTTCGCACTGGGATGCCGAGACGAAACAAACGACATTGCCGATGGGAAGCATGACCGACCAGCGGTTCGCGGAAATAGGCCAGGCTTTGCGCGAAATCGGTTTTATCTCTGCTGAAGACGATAGGGTCTTTCAGCGGGCCGTCAACTTGTCCTTCCTGCCAGACTCGGAAGCACCGATCGCCAAGTGATTCCTGAACCATCGCAACGCCTTTTCGCGAGCGCTGGTGTACCGGCTTCAGCCGGCGAGTGGCTGAAAAAAGCCTTTTCACTGCACCCGCCGGCTGAAGCCGGTACA
>JAUXWY010000428.1 GCA_030681235.1 Pirellulaceae bacterium
AATTGTTCGCGTGATTGTCATCCGGACCTTTCGTACGCCAGTCGTCGTCCACAAAGAATTCTAGCCGCCAAATTTGCGCCGGCCCGCGTTTGAGCGGGAACAGTTACGAAAATTCTACTCGTTTCTGTCGCCCTTGACCACGACGGCCAACCGACTGGGAATCGTGACGGTAGGCAGTTGTGGGTGACAAATAACCCGAGTAAGCTTTCTGGCTGGAATTTCCGCCGCTGTCACGATTGGCCCGACGCGAACGAAGAAAACAAAGAAGCGACGTTGGTAGCGACGTTTGCCAGAACTCGGACGAACCTAAGGGGGCTCGTCGAGTGTGTTCAGGGACAAGGGAGTAGGGTAATGATCTCAATTGACGAGCACTTCATCATGTCGGTCGCGCCGAATGCGGATACGGCGAAGAACGGCCGCTCTCTGCTGTTGAAGGGGCAGTTTTCCCAACCCAGCATTTCGGCGGAAAAGACCTTGATCTTTGGCCATTGCCAGGGCAGTGGCAAGACGCCCTACGCCTGCTCGTGTGATTTTGCGAACGCGGCGACTCCGGTGTTTCGCTGCTCTTGTCCAAGTCGCCAGTTTCCCTGCAAACACTGCGTCGGATTGATGCTGGCCTTTGTCCAGAAACCAGCGTCGTTTCAAGAGGCGGAAGTGCCGGACGATCTGAAGGCCAAACGTGAGAAAGCGGAGGCCCGCACGGAAAAGAAGAAAGTCGAGGTCGACAAACCCAAGCAGGTCAACAAGTCAGCGCTCGCCAAGAAAATCAAAGCTCAATTAGATGGCCTAGATTTGTTGGAACGCCTGACCCACAGTTTGGTGAGTCTGGGGATCGGCAATATGAACGTCAAGTCGGCTCGGGAAGTTGACGAGCAGGCTCGGCAATTGGGCGATACGTACCTGCCCGGTGCTCAGAAGGCGCTGCGGGCCTACACCAGTCTCTTTTCGGCTGCGGACGGACGGTTTGCGGATGATATGTCCGCGACCAAACGCGAGGAAATTTACAGCGAAGCTTTCGAAAAGTTGGCGACGTTGTATAGCTTGGCCAAAACAGGCCGCGCCTATTTGGAAAAGCGACTGGGCGACCCCGAGTTGAAACCGGAGACGGACACTAGCATCACGGCGTGGTTGGGACACGCTTGGCAGTTATCGGAACTGCGTCGCGAGGGCTTGGTCCAATCGGATGCGAGTCTCTTGCAGTTGGCCTTCAACACCCATGATGACGTGGCTCGGCAAGAATGGATCGACACGGGCATTTGGTGCGAGGTGATTACCGGCAAGGTCTACACGACCAAGAACTATCGGCCATACAAAGCCGCCAAGTACATCAAGTCGGAAGACAGTTTCTCTCAGATTGCTCAAGTGCCCGAGTTGTATATCTATCCCGGCGACATGAACCAACGAATCCGATGGGAAGGCATGACTTCACGACCACCGACCGAAGCGGACTATGCGGCAGTTCAGCGAGCGGCCGCGACGGACTTCGTGCAGTTGATCAAAGAAATCAAGAGCAATCTCAAAGGTCCATTGTCGGAAAAACAACCGGTTTGTTTGCTCAAGTTCGCTCGGATTGGCACCGTCGCTGACAGTTTGGTCGTCGAAGATGGTGCGGGCAATCGCTTGACCATGACCGATCGCGGGATTGCCGAAGAACCGCCCAGCATGGAGCTGTTGCGATTGATTCCGAACGAATTGCACCGCAATCAGACACTGGTGGCTCGTTTCGGACATGATTTGGATGCGAGAAAGTTGGAAGTGAAGCCGTTGGCAATTGTGGCCAAGAATTCCGTGGTTCGCTTGACTCTGTAGGAGGCTATCGTGAGTATCGCTGTCTTGAATGAAGTGTACACGGAAGTACGTCGGTTGGCGATCGCGGGCAGCGTGGTGGCGCCCGGTGATTTTCGCTTGAAAAAATTGCTCGACCCGCTCAAGAAAGCTGGCGAGAAAGCGCCCGTCTTTCGCCGAGTGGCCGATGGGGTCGAGCAGTTGATCCAGTCCACCGAAAAAACGGCTGCCAATACTCTGTTGGAATTGGGCGCGTTGTTGACGTCGATCCTGTACACGCAAGGAGCGACCGGCAAGGAAGGGGAATGGGCCGATCTGCCTCCCTCGCCGATCGAAATGACGCAAACGCAGACCAGTGCCCGAGTGCTTAAGCCACTCCTGGAAGCTCTGACTTCTAAAGGATCAGGACGATTCGAGCAAATCAAATCGGCGTTCGAACTTGGCCTCTTTAATGACCTCCGGTTGGTGCGTCCAGCGATCATGGCCATCGACGATTCGTATAGCGAAGTACGGGAATTGATTTCGGATAAGGTTCTGCCCACTTTTGGTCGAGCGATTCTGGGCGAGCTTCTGCGAACGTATGATCCGAACGGCAAAGCGGGACACGCGCGCCGTTTGAAGTTGCTGCATCGAATTGCTCCCGACCAGGTCCGCGAGTTGGTGATTCAAGCATTGGAGTCAAGCTCCAAAGAAGTCAAAGTCATTGCCATCGAGTGTTTGGGAGATTCCGATGATGATTTGAACTATCTGTTGGAGCAAGCCCAAGCCAAGGCGAAAGACGTTCGCGCGGCCGCGCTGTTGTCGCTGGGTCGACTGAAACATCAGCTGCCCCAAGAACGAGTCCTGCAAGCACTGGAAACGAAAGATCTAAACCTATTGGAGCGAGTGGCCGAAGAGGTTGCGCCGGCTTATCTGTTAGCTGCCGCACTGCAAAAGGCCCAAACGGAATTGTCGAGTTTGTTGGGTGGAAAATCGAAGGCGGACCAGAAGTCCTCGGTCGAGCGATTGTTGCGATTGATTCGCATCGCAACGGCTCGTCGTTTGCCGGAGTCGCGGGAGTTCCTGCTGGGAGTTGTGCAAAACGCGACGATCCTGACCGCGATTCGGTCGGAACCCAGCGGCAGCGATGTGTTGGCCTTGGCCATCGAGCGATTGAGCAACGGCGACGTGGCCGAAGTCGAATCGATTGTCGAACGACGGGAAGAACTTCCCATCAACCAATGGCCAACGATTGTGCACGCCGCCCGAAAGACTTTGACCGCAGCGAGATTCTTCGAGCTGTTTTCGCCGTATGTCCAAACGGCGAAAAAGAAGTCACTGGAAGGCCAGCGCTCGGACGCCGTGTTGGAGGCCATTATTCGGTCGCAACATTATTTCTATCACTATGTGCAACGGCGTTCCGCCCAATCGGATCAAAAATCACTTGATCCCCGTTGGTTGAATTTGGCGCTGACCAACGACCTCTCCAAGTTGGTTTATACTTTGGCAAATGTCGCGCATCCAGGGCTGGCAGCCTATCTGTCGGCCAAGTGGGAAGCGGCCAAGTCCGGGCCCAATGCCGATCAACGATTGCTGGTGGCGCAAGCGATGGTCGTGTCGGGACATTTGGCCGCGACGGGAGTGGTTCTAAGCCAATTGGAAGGGTTGAAGTCGCAAAAGACATCTTGGTACCAAGTAGAGGCTTGGGCTCAGATTGCGGTGGATTTACCTTCGTCGGCGATTCCGCAATTGGAAGTCATCATCGCCGATCCTGCAACCAACAACTATTTGAATGCCGCTTTGCTGGAGATCATCCAGACGATTCGAACTCGCGAGCAGACCGCTTGATTAATCGAAACACAACGGCCCAGTGACAATCTTCCTTCCGTCGAACGGGAAAAACTTATGGCTAAGAAAAAAATGCAGGACGTCGATTCGTCCGCGACAACGGCGATCAAAGAAGTGCTTCGCGCACCGGCCGAGGAGTTGTTCGCGCACGAGATCGAGGTCTTGATGGAGCATGACAAGCACCTACGACCGCCCGGATGGCAAATGTCGCCACGAGCCGTGCTAACCTACATTTGCGGCGGGACCGTGGCGGGCCAGATCATCTCCCCCAAGTACTTGGGCTACCAGCGGTTGGTCGAAATCGCGATCTCGACGTTGGTAACCGACCGCGCGTTGTTGCTGATCGGCGAGCCCGGGACGGCCAAGTCTTGGTTGTCCGAACACTTGGCAGCAGCCATCAATGGCGATTCGACCAAAGTAGTGCAAGGAACGGCCGGCACGACGGAAGAACAGATTCGTTACACCTGGAACTATGCGATGTTGATCGCGCATGGCCCCAGCGAATCAGCTTTGATTCGCAGTCCCGTGTTCCGAGCGATGGAGTCTGGTTCGATTGCTCGTTTCGAGGAGATCACTCGTTGCGCGTCCGAAGTGCAAGACGCCATGATTTCCTTGTTGTCGGAAAAGCGGCTCTCGATTCCTGAATTGGCACAGGAAGTACCGGCCGTGAAGGGTTTTTCCGTGATCGCGACGGCCAATACTCGGGATCGCGGCGTCAACGACATGTCCGCGGCGTTGAAGCGGCGTTTCAATATTGTCGTACTGCCATCGCCCGCGACCCTGGAAATGGAAGTGGATATTGTTCGGCGGCGGGTCAAGGATTTGGCGATGCACTTGGATTTGCAAGCGGCGATTCCGGCGGACGAGTCGATCGAAAAAGTAGTGACGATTTTTCGCGAGTTGCGTACTGGGCAGACTCTGGATGGCAAAGCGAAAGTCAAAACACCAAGCGGCGTGTTGTCGACCGCCGAGGCGATTTCGGTACTGGCCGGCAGCATGGCCTTGGCCGCTCATTTTGGATCGGGCCAAGTTTCACCGGGAGATCTGGCGTCCGGAATTCAAGGTGCCGTCATCAAAGACGAAGAAAAAGATAAAACCGTTTGGCAAGAGTATCTCAATAACGTCTTGAAGAAGCGGGGCGCGGAATGGCGCCCTCTTTATTCGGCGTGCGCGGAGCAGACATCGTGAGCGAGCCTTGGCAAATTCAGGTCTTCGGCGTGCGACATCTGTCGCCCAGCGGAGCCTGGCATCTGCAAAAGTTCCTCGAGAAGATCCGACCCGAGTTGGTGTTGGTGGAGGGGTTGGCCGATGCGACCGACTTGACGAAGTTTTGGGTCAAGAAAGGAACCAAACCTCCGATCGCCGTCTTGGCGTACACGAAAGAACTACCGATTCGCACCTTGGTCTATCCAATGGCTCGGTATAGTCCCGAATTCCAAGCGGTGTTGTGGGCTCACCAACATCATGTCCCGGTGGAGTTCTTTGATCTTCCCTCGGATATTTTTCTCGGGTTACAAGATTTGGAATACCGCGCTGCAAACGTGGCGAGTGGTGATTCCGCTTCGGCTCCTGAGGACGACGAGCCGAGTTCAGAACCGGAGCCGGAAGCAATTGACGAGACCGGTTCGGGTTCAACGGTTCCCGAGATTTCGCTGTACGAGCGAGTCGCGCTGCAGACCGGCGATTCGAACTACGACACATATTGGGAACGAAACTTCGAGCACAATTTAAGTCCCGAAGCCTATCGATTGGCCGCCTTCGAGTTGGGCAGCTCGCTGCGTGAAATGGACGAAGACTCCGCGCGGCGCCGGGCTGAGAGTTTGATCCGCGAAGCGTACATGAGGCGACGCGTCGAGGAGGCCATCGCCGACGGTGTTCGACCTGAAAAAATCGTGGCGGTGGTCGGCGCGTTTCATGCTCCGGTCCTCAACGGCCAGTGGCCGGCCCTTTCGGATACGGAGCTGAGTCAATTGCCGCGCCGCGACAGTCATTTGACCTTGATGCCGTATTCGTACTTTCGTTTATCCGCCCAATCGGGTTATGGTGCCGGGAACCCCGCGCCAGCTTATTTTGAGTTGATGTGGGACGCCTTGCTGAACGATGATTTGCCTGGACTGGCCGGGCATTATCTCAGTCTTGTGGCGCGGAAAATCCGGCAGCAGGGCACGCATCGTTCGACAGCTGAAGTGATCGAAGGCGTGCGGTTGGCCCGGACTTTGGCCGCGATGCACGGCGGTCAAGCACCGACGCTCAGTGACTTGCACGATGCGGCGGTTACTTTGTTGGGACATGGGGAACTAGGGTCGATCGCGGAGGCGTTGGCTCATGTCGATGTGGGAACGGCGATTGGGCAATTGCCGGATGGTGTGAGTCGAACTTCGATCCAAGAGGACTTTGACCGCGAGTTACTTCGGTTGAAGCTGACCAAGTACCGCAGTACCGTCCGGCAGGATTTGGACTTGGACTTGCGCGAGAATCGCCAAGCGAAAAGTTCGGCCGCGGCGTTCTTGGACTTGTCTCGGTCGGCTTTTTTGCACCGACTGCGAGTCTTGGACGTCAAGTTCGCCGAATTCGTGCCGACGCGGCAACAGGCTGCAACTTGGGCCGAAAATTGGCTCCTGCAATGGTCGCCCGAGAGCGAAATCACTTTGGTCGAGTCGGTCTTGTTGGGCGAGACAGTGGAGTTGGCCACGGGATACAAGTTGAAGCAAAAGATCGACGAAGCCCAATCGATCGAAGGCGCGGCCGCGTTGGTCGCGGATGCTTGCCAATGCGACCTGCCGACCATGATGGAGTCCGCTCGTCGTCGCTTGCAGGGTTTGGCCAACGAGAGCTCGGCGTTGGTCGCCGTTGCGGAAGCCGCCTTTCGCTTGCTGCAAGTCGTGCGTTATGGAGATGTGCGGCGCTTCGATACGCAGCCCCTGGTGCCGCTGATCGAAGAACTGTTCGTGCAAGGGACGTTGGGGTTACTGGATGCGGCTCAATGCGATGCGGCAGCGGCCAAGGGTTTGATGGGAGCCATGGATCAGTTGAATCGAATCGTCTTGGAGTTTAGCGAACGAATCGATGAAGCCTTATGGCGACGCCACTTGCAGGCCCTGGCCGATGCCGATGATCGCAGTCCGATATTGTCGGGGTTGGCGTGTGCCTTGTTGTTGGAGCGTGGTTGGATGGACAACGACGCGTTGGGTCGAGAGGTCTCGCGGCGACTATCACCAGGCATCGCGGCTGACTTAGGGGCGGGTTGGTTTGAAGGACTCGCGTCCCGCAACCGCTACGCGTTGATCGCACGGCAAGTATTGTGGGAACAATTGACTGGTTACATCAGTCAATTGGATGACGAGGAGTTTCGGCGATCATTAGTATTTCTGCGCCGGGCTTTCGGTGCGTTTTCGCCCAATGAAAAGCGCAGCATCGCGGAAAACCTTGCGAATATTTGGGGCGTGGATGCGGAACAAGCGGCGGAAGAGCTGGACGGACTACTTAACGAGGCCGAAGAACAAGCGTTGGCCGATCTCAATGATTTTGATTTTGATTGAACACGGTTAACGAACGTTAGGAGTTTATCATGCCCCCGGTAGATCAAGAACAATTGCGGCGTTGGCGGTTGATTTTAGGGACTTCGGCCCAGGAAGCACTGAGCCAAACCTGCGGAGAATGTGGCCTGACTCCGGAACAGAACGAGATGGATCTGGCCTTGGCCGCAATTTATGACGAATCCACCGAGAGTTCCGGAAGTGGAACGCGACAAGCAGGCTTGGGAGGCTCCTCACCGCGGTTGGCCAAATGGTTGGGTGATATTCGAACCTACTTCAAAGAGGACGTCGTGTCGGTGATCCAACAAGACGCGATCGAACGCAAAGGCTTAACGCAATTGCTATTGGAACCGGAAACATTGAAGAACGTCCAACCGAACGTCCAGTTGGTTGGCACGCTCATGTCCCTACGTGGCCATATTCCCGAGAAAACCAAAGACACGGCTCGGCAAGTTGTCCAAGCGGTCGTTGATCAGATCAAGTTGGTTTTGGAGCAAAAAATTCGGCAGGCCGTTTTGGGTGCGTTGAATCGCAAGGAACATTCGCCATTGCCCAACGCCTCCAGCATCGATTGGAAGTGGACGATTGGGCGGAACTTGAAGAACTACCAACCGTCGCTCGGGACCATTGTCCCCGAACGAGTCTACTTTTATTCTCGATCGCAAAAGACTAATAACTGGACTGTGATCGTCGATATGGACCAAAGTGGTTCGATGGCGGACTCGGTGGTTTATGGAGCGGTGACGGGAGCGATTTTCGCGTCGCTTCCGGCGCTCAAGACGCACGTGGTCGCCTTTGATACCGAGGTCGTGGATCTGACGGAGTCCTGTGGTGATGATCCCGTCGACATGTTGTTCGGAGTTCAATTGGGCGGAGGTACCGACATCAATAAGTCGGTGGCCTATTGCGAAAAGTTCATTACCGAACCGTCCAAGACTCTTTTTATCATGATCACCGACTTGTTCGAGGGCGGGAATCAGGCCCAATTGGTGCGGCGATTGGGTGAGATGGTCGCCAGCGGAGTCCGGTGCATGTGTTTGTTGGCTCTGTCGGACAACGGCAAGCCCAGTTACGACGAAAATCTAGCTCGCAAGTTGGCCGCCTTAGGAATTCCGTGTTTTGCGTGTACTCCCAATCGCTTACCCGAAATGTTAGAAGGGGCTTTGCGTGGGATGGACCTGCAAGAGTTGGCAAAACGCATCGCTACGTCTCGCCGAGATTGACATGGAAATACAAACAAACCCACAACTTGAATTGGCCTTCGACTACGTTCGGAATACCAACAAACATTTGTTCTTGACCGGCAAAGCCGGCAGCGGCAAGACGACTTTTTTGCATCAATTCAAGAAGGAAGGCCTGAAGCGAATGGCCATCGTCGCTCCCACGGGCGTGGCGGCGATCAATGCCGGAGGCATGACGATCCACTCGCTGTTCCAGATCCCGATCGGTTTGCACCTGCCAGGCGTGGAACGCTCCAACGAGCATCGCGCCTATCGCGCGGAGAAAATTCGCCTGATTCGCAGTCTCGATTTGTTGGTGATCGATGAAATCAGCATGGTTCGCGCGGATCTGCTGGATGCGGTGGATCTGACCTTGAAAAAGCTTCGCAACCAGAACCAACCTTTCGGCGGTGTGCAACTGTTGATGATCGGCGATTTGCACCAACTTCCTCCGGTGGTGAAAAACGAAGATTGGGAACTCCTGAAATCCCACTACCAGACGCCTTATTTCTTTGGCAGCCATGCCCTGCAGCAAACCGATTACATCACCATCGAACTAAAGCATATTTACCGGCAGGCCGATCCCGAATTCATCGGACTGTTGAACAAAGTTCGCGACAACCGGATTGACGCAAGTGTCTTGCAAAAGCTCAACGCCCGATATATCCCCAATTTTCGACCGTCGGTTAAAGAGCCTAGTATCACGTTGACAGCGACCAATGCCTCCGCCCAGCAGATCAACCAGCAGAATATGAAAGCCTTGTCAGGCAAAGTGCATTCCTTCCAGGCTTCTGTAGTCGGCGAATTTCCCGCCAGCAGTTATCCGACGGAAGAGATCTTGGAATTCAAAGTCGGGGCGCAGGTCATGTTTATTCGCAACGACACGCAATCCCAACGATACTTCAACGGCAAATTGGGGCAGATCACTAGTTTTGACGAGGATCTTGGGATCTTTGTTCGTTGCCCGGGTGAGCGTACCGACGTGTTGGTCGTGCCCACCGAATGGCAAAACACCAAGTACGCGCTTAACGAAGAAACGAAGAAGATCGAGGAAAACGTGGTCGGGGCCTTCTTTCAATTCCCGCTCAAGTTGGCCTGGGCGATCACGATTCACAAGAGCCAGGGGCTGACGTTTGATCGCTGCGTCATCGATGCTCAGGCCGCGTTCGCCAGTGGACAAGTTTACGTCGCGTTGAGTCGTTGCAAGACGTTTGAAGGAATCGTTCTGCAATCACCCATTCCAGCCACCAGCATCAAGACGGACCGTGTGGTCCAAGAATTCAGCCAGGACGCGGAAAAGAACTACCCAACCGCCGCTCAGTTGGAAGAAGCCAAACGAGTTTATCAAGTCGATGCGATTCGGGCCTTGTTTGATTTTGGCGTCGTCGCGAGAAACGTGCGCAAGCTGGTCAGCTTGGCTCAGGAAAACTCCAACACGATCTTGCCCGAGACCATCGAACAATTGAGCGGCTGGGCGACACGGGTAGACTCCGAGTTGGTGCAAGTCAGCGGAAAATTTGCCCCGCAACTGGCCCAGTACCTGCAGTTGGACATTTTGCCTGAAAACAACGAAGAATTGCAAGGTCGGATGCCGAAAGCCGCGAGTTACTTTTCGGAAAAACTACAAAGTCTGTTGCAAGAAGCGAACCAATGGTCGTTGATCACGGACAATAAAGAAGTCGCCGACACGATGCTGAAGACCTTGGACGTTTGGCGATCGAACCTGTTCGCAAAGCAAAGCAGCTTTGCCACCTGTCAATCGCGATTCTCGGCGGAAGAACTCCAGCGAGCGATCGTCAACGCGGATCTCGACTTCCGAAAACTGGCGGCGAATCCGAATGCCACCCCCATCCATGTCCCCAAAGGGCTGCCGAACCCTGAGTTGTACAAACAACTTTGTCAGTGGCGACAAAAAAAAGCCCAGGAACGCAGGGCAGCCGAATATGAAATCCTGCCCAACACCGGCATTCGCGAACTTTCAGTCTACCTGCCGAAAGACAAAGCCGAGATGTTAAAGATCGCTGGGATCGGCAAAGGACGATTCGATAAGCATGGGCCAGAGTTACTGGAGATCATCCAAAAGTATCGAACGCAAAATCCGACTGCCGGTATCGCCATGTCCATCGCGGACAAACCGCGCCCAGGAGTCTCGGAGACCAAGCGACTGAGTTATGAGATGTGGCAGGCAGGCAATACAGTTGAGCAAGTCGCAGCCAAACGAGGCTTGAGTGTGAGTACGGTGGTCGGGCATTTGGCCGAGTTTGTCGAACGCGGCGACATAGAAATTGGCAAGTTGGCATCGGCCGAACGAGTCGCCGAGGTGTTAGCGTTTTTGCAAGCCAATCCCGCAGCCACCTCGGCGGACGCCAAAGCCCACTTCGGCGGCAAATACGATTACGCCGAATTGCGACTCATCATGGCCCACAAACGAAGCCTTGATTCCAAACGAAGCTGAATAGCCACTGATTCACTACCATTCGGCACATTTTCGGAGGTTCCGGCAAACGAGTAAGCGTATACTGACGTTTTGCCACTCCGTTGTGCCTGCTTGCTTTAGACCTCCTTCGGCTGGACAATCGTGATATGGCCAACGGGGTATTTTGATTTGCTTGCTGGTGAGGTGCTCTATGGAATTTCTGTTACAGCTTTGGGTGCCAATTTTGGTGACTGGTGTTGTGTTGTTCTTTGCCAGTTTTGTCGCATGGACGGTATTGCCGCATCACGCGTCGGATTTCCGCCCACTTCCGGATGAAGACAAGTTGATGGAGACGGTCAAGCTGCTGAAGATCGCACCTGGTTCGTATATGTTTCCGCACATGACGCATGCGCAAGCCAGCGATCCCGAAAAGATCGCCAAGTACACGGCGGGACCTCGCGGCACGGTTGTCGTGTGGGACATGCCAAACATGGGGCGTAACTTGCTGCTGACGTTTGTGTACTTCTTGCTGATTGCGTTAGTCACCGCGTACATCGCTTGGGAGTCGCTCCAAGGGCAGACGGTCACGTTTCTGAAAGCGTTTCAAATTGTCGGGGCGATCGGCGTATTGACCTTCGCAAGCAGTGGTCAATTGAACGCGGTGTGGTTCCCGCGACGAACACTGAAGGACTTTATCGATGGAATCGTCTATGGCATTTTTATGGGACTGATCTTTGCCTTCTTGTGGCCGACTGCGGCCTAACCGAAATGAAGTCTTCAGGTAGTTGGATGGCAGCGGAATGGATGGCAGTGGAATGAGGAATTGAAAACCAGAAATGGTTAATGATTGACATGTTCCTGAAAGGCCAAGATTCCACCGGTTTTCAGAAGACATGCCAATCGCCGTAGAACATGCTTTGCATCAGGAACGTACATCAAGACTCGGCGTCCAACGATGGCGTCATAGCTTTCGCTGGCGAATTCGAACGATGTCAAATCCCCGCGCACGTAATCAATATTCCGTAGCCCGGACTCGATAGTCAATTCTTCCGCCTGAGCCAAATGAGACATCTCGCGATCCATCGCCGTGACTCGTCCGTTAGGGCCCACTCGTTCAGCGACCATCCGAGAGACACTGCCATAGCCGCAACCAACATCCAATACCAGCATACCAGGCCGCAGGTCCATGTCGTCCAGCATGGAAATGGTTATGGCGTCTGCGTCGAATTTGATCATGTTTTGTCGAATTTAAAGGACCAGTACTATTTGGTCAACTTTTCTCTGGCTCTTTTCTCGGCTTCCGCAAATTGTTTGGCGCTTTGATATTTGAATGCGACGCGGGTCTTGTTGTCGATGGCCCGCATATCAACTTCCAGGTAGTCTTTCACATCATTGCGGAAAATCAATTCTTGTTCAAAACCATTGACGATCGGATTCTCAGTGGTGGCTTCCCATTTCTGAGTCGCAAGTTTCTGACGCAGTTCTACCACAAATTCAGCCACCGGAAGCGGGCTCATGAAGTTCAAACTGCTCGTCGAGTCGGAATACTGAAATTCTTGATCGTACGCGAAGGCCGGGAAGTCAACCGAGACCAATTCAGCGGTGATTTGAACGGTCGACTTGTGAGCGCTGTTTGGTGGGGCAGGGGAGATCATGACTTGAGCAACGACGGCATTTTGCTTGACGAAGAAGGATACGGTCGTTTCGCCGAATGGCTGCCAGCCCATATCAATCAAACGTTGTCGATAGGAGTCTCGCAGCTCTTGGGTCTCTGCTTCGCAATTGTAGGCCAAAGAAGTTGGAACGGCGTACAGGATTTTGCTTTGGAGTGGCGCTGGAAAAGACTCGAGTTTGACGTTGCCGTGGTTGAGGATCGTGACGCTGGTTTGGTTCGGCTCGCGATCGGGCATCAAAGTCAGACTCCAAGTGAAGCCATCCTTCGAGTACATTGCTGAACCGTAGGCATCCATGAACGCTGCACCATCGGCTTCACTACAACCGTGGTCCTTCAATTGCTTGCGAATCTTTTCCGCTGTCTCCAAAAGAGGGAGTTTGGCGCGGTACTGTTGTCTCCCGGCTAGTTGAACGGTCGGCTCATCGACGGGCTCGATTAGCGGAAACACCGAAAGATCCAAGACTCGGATAGCATTGGCCAATTTGGCCGGTTCATCGGCCAACATGTTGGCGCTGATGCACAGACTTCCAATAAGTACAACCGCAGATACGCCCCATTTCTTAAGCGACATTCTTTTTCTCCGATTCGGGTAAAACTTCAAGGATCCTGAACCATTCCTGGGCTTCCAAGCGAACAGGATCGGACCAATAATCAATATGTTAGCACACGGCTGATTCTGTTGAAGTCGTCCAAACATTCGATTTCGGTGATGGTCTTAGAAAGACGTTTATGGCAGCTTTTGCGCGTGGTTGTTTGGAGTTCCTGGTCGTTTGGTTGGTGGCTGGGTGCGGCTTGTACTTCTTGTTTGAATCACGTTTTTCACCACCGGGTCCGTTGTGGGGGAGTGTGATTGGTGGCTTTTTGGTCACTGCCGGTTGGGGGCTTGTTCGCAATGCTCTGATTTCACGAGGGCAGGCGGCTTTGATTGGAGATTCTTTGGCCGGTGCGATACCGAGGCCCGGACGCCCCTATGCGGCCATCGGTCGAGCGATCGCTACTCAACTTCCGCTGTTGACCCCCTTTCAACATCGTCCTTGTGTCTTGTACTCGTATGAATTGTCGGAGCGCAAAACCGTGCGAGTCCGATCTTCAAGCGGCACCAGGACCGATAGTCATAAAGTGGTCTATTTCAGTGGATTGGCAATGACTCATTGGGCCGTGCAGACATCGAACGGTACCGTCGCAATTTGCGGCTTCCCGGTTCCCGATCAATTCGAAGAGGAGGTTGTCGATTCGGCTTCATCCTATACGCAGATCAAAGCGTTTTGTGAGGAGACAAGGTTCGAGCGAGTCGGCAAGTGGGAGGTCGGGAAGATGTTTAATTTCGCAGCCATTGTTATGCGAGAATCTTCCGGCCCGGTCCGCGAGGATCTGTGGTTTGAGGGAGCGGACGAAGTCGTCGCAGATCGATCGGCGCTGCGGCAATGCCAATTGATCGAACAGTTGATTCGTGTCGATCAACCGGTCTGTGTGATTGGCAAGTTCGACCAACAATTGGGTGGGTTGGTCAACGATTTCAATCACGGTGGATTGCAAGTCTTAGCCGGAGACGCCAAACAAGCGACTCGGCATCTGAAACAAACGTCGATTGTCTATCTTTTTTTCGCCGTGGTTTCGATCCTGATTGGTACATTGGGCGCTTACGGTCTGTTGACCTTGTGCGAGATAGACATGGTTGCCAAACAGCCGGTTGTGGACGTGGCCCAGGCGCTGTTGGATGCCTTCGAAGCGGAGGACTGGGAGAAGGTCTCGGAGCAGTTGAAGCAAGGGGTTTCACCGGACTCGTGCGATGTCGCGGGTCGGCCCTTGTTGTTGGCCGCCATCGCGCGACGGCGGACACCGGCAATCGATTTGTTGTTGGCCGCTGGGGCTGACGTGAATGCCGCCCAGACCGGCTGGGGGCATCGACCACTCGAAGCTGCGTTTGACCGGAATCAACAGGATTTGGTTCACCGTCTCCAAGCACTTGGAGCCACGGGTGTTTATGCAGACGCCTTGATCGGAAAGCCACTCGAACCGGAACTTCCTGCAATAAGAGAACTGCTAAGCCAATACACACAAGCTCAAGATCAAGGCGATGCGACTCTGATGGAGCAAATTTCGGATCAATGGCCGCCAGACTATCTGGAAAGCTTGGGACGCGGATTGTACAAGGATACTCGGCCAGTCGAATGGACGAGCGTTACCGGTTATCGATGCGAAGATATCGCCACCGTCGTCGCAGAGGGACGGACCAAGGGAGGCAGTTTTGAACGGTACGTGATGACACTTCGGAACATCGACAGCAAATGGAAACTTCGCCGCGATCATTTCGACGATCGATTCGAATTTCAATTTGCTCCAGTGGTTCCTTGAGCAAAAGTTTTTGCTTCATCGCAGTCATGTTATGGCACGCGGTGAGCGGCAAACCCATGCGGTGGAACTAGAGTGTATCAGTCGCACTAATGACCAAAACAAACGTGCTGCGATCGTCGGACAATGAATTTGCCGTTTTTATCATCGTGGAAGTGCCCCTTCCTGGCAATTCAACGCTGATGTCCGTGGGCAATTGAACGGGTGAAAGCTCGGACGAAAAAATCCATAGTTGCAATTTGTCGTCGACCATCGTCGCTTTGGCATTTAACCAACGATCCGTCGGAGAATGCTGTGATGTGTGACTAAGCTTGATCGTCTCGCCGCACCGGAACTGCAACGGTTTGGATTGGATTCCGCCTTGATACTTGAACAGAAAAAAAGTCTCGATGTCGGAAAACACTGGCGGAACTTCGCCGTCGGTCCCTAGGTTTCTTAGAAAAGAGTCGGGCAAATCAAGGAAAAGGCAATGAACAGCGACTTCAGGCGGCATAACTTCAACGGGTTCGTCTGTCGTTCCGCAACCGCCAAGTCCGATCAAACACAAAAGTAAGTAGCTGAAGCGATACATGTGGAGAAGCCTTTTCTCTTAGACCCGTTCGCCGCAATGCTCGGTGATTGGTAATCGTAACCATATCAAACTCCAGCAGCAAGTTCGCTTGAAGTCAAAGACTTGCTATACTGAAGGTAATGGGCCGATATTGGTCCCTTGGGTGCCGAGCTTTGGTTTAGAATCGAGGACATCACTATTATGCCTTCGCCGTTTCCTGGGATGGACCCGTTTTTAGAACGATCGGAAATCTGGCCGGATTTCCACGACCGATTGATTACCTATATCTGCGAAGCGTTACAGCCTTTGCTACGGCCGCAGTACGTGGCGCTTACCCAAGATCGACTGTTCGTCGTTGAGAACAACCGGCCCATTCGTCCCGATGTTTCGATCTTCGAAACGCAGCCTCCTTTCGCCAATTCTGGTGGGACCGCTACCAAGGTTATCGAGACCGTTGAGGCCGATCCGGCGACTTCGATTCTGGAGTTCCAACGCGACGAAATCCGCCAACCCTACATCGAGATCATCGAACCCGCGTCGGGTAATCAAGTGATTACAGCCATCGAAATCTTAAGCCCCGACAACAAGACTCCTGGAGCGGGACAAAAATCTTATCGGCAAAAACAAAACGAGTTGTGGGCGTCGGGCGCCAACTTGGTCGAGATTGATCTCTGGAGTGCCGGAGTCCGTACGGTGCTCGGGAACTCGGATTGGGTGGTCGATGATCTAAAGCGGAGGTACTTGGTAACCGTCAGTCGCGCGGAACCAATCCGGTGCGAATTTTACGGCATCGACTTGCCCCAACGTCTCCCTCGGATCGCCGTCCCCCTCAAGGCCACCGACAAAGACGTAACCTTGGACCTGCCAGCCGTCTTCCACCGCTGCTACGACAGTGGTCCTTATCCCCAGCTCCTGTACTACGACAAACCAGCCCCTGCCGCGTTGAACGAGGAAGAAGTGAAGTTTGTAAAACAAATACTGAAAGAATGAGCGTTTCGGTTCACCTCCGGGGCTTTTAGCCTCGCGATACGTTGAGTGCAGTGAAGGGTTGAGGTTACAATCTGTTCCATGAAATCGATTCGACAGAAATTTTTTTTGGGGCTCGCAGTCGTTGCGATCTTTGCGTTGTCTTTGGCGTTGAATTGGACCAACAACAACTTTCCACTCGGTTATCATTTCGACGAACCCAAAAAGGTGACGTTCATAATAACGGGTGAACAAGACTTTCATCACCCGATTCTGATGCTGGAGTTGGTGCGTTGGGCGACTCAATCGGGGACCAGTCGCACGTCGCAAGAGGTCGTGGAGCTAGGCAGGACGATCATGGCCATCGCTGGGGCATTGATTCCCGTGGTCATGATCTTGGTGGCGATGCCGTATCTAGGACGTTGGACGGCGATGTTGGTGGGTGCTACTTTGGCGGTCACTCCAACGATGGTTCTGCATTCCCATTACCTAAAGGAAGATATTCTACTGGTCTTGTTGTCCTGGTCGGCACTAGGTGGTTTTTCGCAGTACTTTCGCACGCGAAATGAAGCTTGGTTGTTGGTCGCGGGCCTTTGTTGGGGCTTCGCGATGGGCAGTCACTACAAAGGGCTATTGGTTGGCGTGGTGGCGATACCTTTCTTGCTGTTCGACCGAGCCTTGACTTGGAGGATGCGCGAGGTCGGGTTGCTGTTGATCTGCGGCTTGGCGGTGCTGGGTTTCCTGCTTCCGAACGCCGTGATTCTGGACAAGTGGGATGTTTTCGTCAGTGGTTTTAATCACGAACGGAACCATGCCTTGACCGGACATTTCGTACCGATCTATTGGAGCGATTTTTATCTGACCTACCATTTGCGATACAGTTTGTTGCCGGGACTGGCTTACGGCTTGGGGGTCGCTGCGGTGGGCAGTTGGCTATGGTGGACGGTACGGGTGCGTAGCTTGCAGTCGGGCGAGCGGTTGTGGTTAGCCTTTGTGTGGGTCTCCTATTTGGTTCCCGAGGTCTCACCTCTGAAGCCCAACCCAGACGAGGCGCGGTACATCTTGCCCGCAATACCGGGATTGATTTATTTCCTGGTCAAGAGCCTTCAATCGCTGTGGGTAATGAATGGGTTGGGTTCGTCGAGTTCCGGCGTCGATTCTGGTTCGGCCCGTCGGCCGCAATGGCTTTGGCGAGCCACACTTGTGACCAGCTGCGTAGTGCTGGTTGGGTATGCAGTCCACGACACGCTGCAGCTGAATCACTTTTTGGTGCGGGACACGCGGGCGGAGTTGGAGCGGTGGGCGGCAGGGGAAGGCATCAAGTTGATCGGGGAGCCGATGACGGGCACCGAAATCTATCGACCGTTTGCTTACGACGAGAACTTGGAGCAATTGCAGGAACAGGGCTACACGCACTACGCCATTAGCAGTTTTGCGTACGACCCGTATTTGGTGACGGCCCACCTACAAGGCCAATCTCCGACAGTGGAAGCCCGCCGGGCAGTGTATATGGCCCTGCTCCGCAGGAGTACAATTAAATTTGAACCGCAATACCGGAGCGTCGGATTCTCGAACCCAACGTTGGTCGTCGTGCCGTTGAAATGATGCTTAGGAAAAGGAACTTCCTTGTGGGAATTTCCGGAGTGAGTTCGTAGAATTTGCCAATCTGTTATTGCACCAAGTATGCAGACGTTGAAGCTGAAAGCCTGACACCCTTTTTTCCTCGAAACCAGCGGCCCTTTTCGTGTAGTTGTAATTCGTTAAAAACTACCCACCAACCCTCTTTCATCGGGCCAAATTCGCTTAAGTATGGCCGGCCGTTAATTGCGTCAATTCCTAATACCTCAAAATCATCAATAAGTCCAACCGAGTAAACTAAATAAACCGGACGTCGATCCGGATTTTCGTTGATCCACTTCCGAATAGTAAGCAAGTCCTGCCCCCAATCCAAATTACTATTATTCAGATATTTTATACCGGCTGCGGGTCCACCGACAGCTTCATTGAAAAAACTGTAGCTACGCGGCAAGACTGCGACACTGCTTGCGCAATACCATGCAAGCAATACAATGACCACCCACTTATTTCGGCTTTGACTACTCAGTGTTGCGAGTGTACCTACCCCCATGTACAAGCAAGGCAAAGCTGGTAGCACATACCTAACATGGTGATTAAAACCCGTTTGGCTACTGACGAACACAAATAGAACGACACCTGGAATACTGACAAGAAACCATGCCCAGCAATTATCCAATTGCACGCCATTGTTTTTTACCCGTACTACTAACTGAAACGTCCCGAACAAAAGCAGTGCGGTTAAAGCAATCGGTTCCTTTAGCCACACTCCTACGATGTAGTAATACCACCAACCACTCTCTCGCCATTCTCCAAGAAAGTAAGACTGAAAACGACCCTCGAAATCTCGCTTTTGCAGATCAATGCCTAAAACGTAATCCTTGGGAATTGGAAGTCGTATTTCGCCAACCCATGAATCCAAGAATCGATTTCCAGTCAGACCTTCAACCCCGCTAAGGGCTCTACTGCAAAACGTAAAGTCGCTCAGCTTCCAGCCGAAACCGGTAAATTCGTATCCCAAATTGACAATGAATATCGAGACTAACCCCGCAAGCAATAACTGTCTGACTAAACGAGTCCACCTCTTAGCACTACAGCGGCAGCGAGTGCATTCTGCAACAAAAAGAACAATCAACAACGGAGGTAGCATGATCCATGTGAATTTACTCAACAAAGTAAACCCCAGGGACATTCCCATGAGTACCGAGTTTCGGACTGTCGGTAATCGGAGCCACAAGTAGTTCCTCCATGCCGCGAGAAGGCCAAAGGCCGCCGCGCAGACGTCAGGCGTTATTGCGGCACCAAAGGTCAATACAGTTGGTGAAAAAACCCATAACGTAGTCGCACATATAGCGGTCCACGTAGTAGACAGTCGTTTCGAAATCCTCCATATAAGCACTGTTCCCAGGATTGGGAAAACAATTGCCGCAACACGCGCAATGGACATCCAGGTGAATGTACTCTCACCGTTGAACTGCACAAAGCTTATTGCGAGCATCCACTCACCTCGATAACCTGGCGAATCCGAGATTTCAGGCCCCTCGAAGTGACTATTGAGTAACCAAAC